>JAYUTC010000165.1:0-12568 GCA_043755395.1 Ferruginibacter sp. | reverse complement strand
CTTTTTCTGATGCTTCTTTTAAACGTTGTAAAGCCATTGGATCTTTACGCAGATCAATAGCTTCATCGGCTTTAAATTCATCTGCCAGCCAGTCCATAATCACTTTATCAAAATCGTCACCACCCAAGTGGGTATCGCCATTGGTACTTTTTACTTCAAACACACCATCGCCCAATTCCAACACACTTATATCAAATGTACCACCACCTAAATCGAATACAGCTATCTTCTGGTCTTTTCCCCCTTTATCTAAACCGTAAGCTAATGCTGCGGCGGTTGGTTCGTTCACAATTCTTTTTACTGTAAGGCCAGCAATTTCACCGGCTTCTTTGGTAGCCTGACGCTGGGCATCATTAAAGTAGGCAGGCACGGTAATCACCGCTTCTGTTACTTCGTGGCCCAGATAATCTTCTGCAGTTTTTTTCATTTTCTGCAGTACCATGGCACTAATTTCCTGTGGCGTATATAGCCTGCCATCTATGTCAATACGTAGTGTATTATTGTCACCTTTTACTACTTTATAGCTCCAATGACTTATTTCTTCAGTTACTTCATCAAAACGGCGGCCCATAAAACGCTTAACACTGCTAATGGTGTTTTGAGAGTTGGTTATGGCCTGACGTTTTGCAGGATCACCTACTTTACGTTCTCCATTTTTAAGAAAAGCCACTACCGACGGTGTTGTACGGCGACCTTCTTCGTTGGCAATTACTACGGGCTCGTTACCTTCCATAACAGATACGCAACTGTTTGTAGTTCCTAAGTCAATTCCTATTATCTTTCCCATGATATAAATTTTATAATGTTCAAAAAGAAATAGTCAATGATTGTGCCGAAGGGGAAAAAGATGAAATAATGGCAGAAATTGGAGGTTTAGCCCGCATATTTTGCTGATCCCGTTAATAAAAACTGCCTTAATCGACAAAATCTGCAGATTTTTTTTGAGTTCCAAGTCCTTGTAGCTATCGAAAAATCAAAATAAAACAAATGTGGTGATAATTAAATAAAAGGAAGTAATGCTATTTTGCTTAGATAAAAACTCAACGATTCAACTTAATATTTATAAATCCTTTTCTTGCTAAGTTTGTACTTCTCCTGCAGTATTTCACTCATTGTTTTTTTATACACTTTACTTTCTACCCAACTAATAATATCTAAGTAAGCAAATGCCCTTGTTTCAAAACGGTTTTTTTCCAAGCCTTTTATTTTATTTAAAAACATTTCAAGCTCCTGTTGCATTTTGTTGCGGTTTACATGAAAAGATTTACGTAAAAATTTAAACATCTCTTCTTCAACCACCGTAAGATTTTCTTTTTTTGCCATAAAACGGTATACCGATTTGGTGAGGTGTTCCATCAGTTCGTAATTACCCAGTTCATAATGCGCCATCAGATGCATCAGGCGGCTGTAACTTTGTAAATCACTTCTTACTTCAGCATTTTCATTAATAATATTTTGCAGGTAATCGATACAGGTGTTAAAATCGCCAGTACCAAAATACATGCTGGCAATTTTATAATTAAACACCATGATGCGGTGTTCGTCAATAAACAATTCGTACTCTTTTAATTTTTCCAGCAGGTGCGGTACAAGCTTAAGCCCATCTTTAAAAGTGCCCAGCATACTGTGCTGGTTTATTTTTGCACTGTTGATATAAACAAAGGCCTGAATGCGGAAATTATCGTGCAGGCGCACCCGGTTGGTTAGTGCAAATTTTTCAAACTTCTTTAATATATCATCAAATTTTTGATAATTACGCAGGTCAAAATGGGCGTTAAGCAAAGTATGCAAGCCTTTAATATAATGGCCTGTTTCTACCCTTATCATCGAGGGTTTTTCATCAAAAATATCCACCCATTTTTGTGCATAGCGGTAGTACATTAAAAAATCCTGCCGTATGAATGCGTACCAGCTGTAGCTTTGGTACAGGTATAGTTTTTCGTAAAAAGAAGCCTCATGGTCCCAGGCATTTTCAGGCAAATGCTGCTTTAAATATTCTCTTACGCCTTGTTCATCTTTTTCATTTCGGGCATGGCCGTTTTTTATAAACCAACTGTAAAGTAACATGGCTAAGTTGGATAACCTGGCCAATGTATCAATCCGATGGTTCACTTCATTTATTTCGGCAGATAATTGCTCTGCACGGTTCTGCATGGTACGGGTAATATGAAGCGTCTCAATTCTTTTTTCGAGTGCAATGGCCTGAAGTAAAAAATTCACTTTATGATTTGCCTTTGCAGTTTCCTTTGCTTTATCTAAAATTTTAAGGCTTTGAGAGAATAAACCTTTTTTATATAAAATATGTGCGTAGTCAAATTGCTCGTTCAATTGCAAATCAATACTATCATTGCTTTTTAATAACCGCAGACTTGCCAGCAGTTGCTTATACAAGTGCACTTTTACGTTAGATAATTGTGGTTTTTTAATTGACTTTAGTTTTTTTAAAAGCACCACTTCATTATAATCAACTAATTTATCCAGCGCATCAAACAATTCTACAATTTTCAAGTCTTCCTTACCCGAACTTCTTTTAATATAGAGTTTAAAATGCCGCTTTTCCGCCTTTTCAAGGGAGCGAACTAATTGAAACAATGTATCTGTAAAACTGTTGGGCATCATTAAATAATTATTTGCAAACTTAAGTCCAATAAGGGTTCCATCAATTTATTACACACTTCAGGGTAATAAAAATAACCTTAAGTTAATATTTTAAATATCAAATCTCATCCTACTTTTGTACAAGCAGGATGAGGAATTGAAATAGCAGACAATCGTTAAAGGGACAATCAATCGTAAAAACTGCATTTAAAATGCAGGAAGAATGAAAAAACTTTTAGCAAACAGTACCAAAGAATAATTTAAGAATTTTCATATAGCAAGCAATCGTTAGAGCCGCTCTGTTTCTACAGAGGGGCCTTTTTTTTACAACTGCAATTTATACAATTTGTTTAATAAAATACATAAATGCCTGAATATTTATTTAACATTTGCAATTAAATAAATTAATAATGCTAAACTTCCTTCTTTGTTTTAAATGTAAAATGTTTTTGGCTTAAATAACTTATTAATATTACCACTACTGTAGTTATCAGCTGAGCCAGCATTGCGTCAAGCTGAGCATACTCTATAAATATTTTCATTAAAAAATAGCTCAACCAAAGATTTACTAAGTAGGCAACAAAATATCTGAAAAGCTGTATACGGCCGCGAAGATTGGAATCGACAAATACCACAAATTTCATCAGCAAAAACCCTATTATAAAACTTATACAAAAAGAAATAAATAATGAAGCATTATATGACTTTAAAACAATTATCCCAACATTTACATTTTCTTCTTTAAAAACAAATTTATTAAATAGATTAAAAATTAAAATCCCAAGTATTGTATTAGCACCACCACAGGCTGCATAACGAAAGGTTTGTTCCGGCATTAAGTTGCGAAAAGGCGGATAAAATAAATCTATAAATGCTATAATTTTATCTTTTGGCATAAAATAGTTGATAGTTGACAGCTGGTTGTATATTCTTATTTACAAATTTCAACTATCAATTATACACTTTTAACTATATAACTCTTCCCTGCTTGCCTTTACCCTATCATCAACCAGATATTCATCGTAAGTCATTAACTTATCAATAATACCTTTTGGTGTTAATTCAATAATACGATTGGCAACAGTTTGCATAAACTGATGATCATGTGTTGTTAATAAAATGATACCGGTATAGGCCACCATGTTATCGTTAAAAGAAATAATACTTTCCAGATCCAAATGGTTTGTCGGCTCATCCAATGTAAGTACATTGGGGTTTTGCAACATCATTTTACTAACCATACAACGCACTTTTTCGCCCCCGCTAAGCACATTTGTTTTTTTCATAATTTCATCCCCTGTAAAAAGCATTTTTCCTAAAAACCCACGTAAAAAATCTTCATCAACATCTTTGGTGGCAGGGGGTACATATTGACGCAACCAATCCATCAGATTATAAGTACTCCCCACAAAATATTCGCTATTATCATTGGGCAGGTAAGCTGTTGTAACAGTTGTACCCCATTCGTAATTTCCTTTATCTGCTTTTATTTTACCATTTATGATTTCAAAAAAAGTAGTGAGAGCCATAGGGTCTTTGCTAATAAAAGCAATTTTATCGCCTTTTTGAACATCAAAACGCACTTTGCTGAACAAGGTTTTTCCATCTAAAGATTTTGTCAGGTCTTCTACCTTTAAAATTTCGTTTCCAACTTCCCTGTCCTGCTTAAAAATGATACCTGGATATTTTCTACTACTTGGAGTAATGTCTTCAAAAACCAATTTATCTAAAGCCTTTTTACGGCTGGTAGCCTGTTTACTTTTACTTGCATTGGCACTAAAACGTGCAATAAATTCCAACAGATCTTTTTTCTTTTCTTCCATCTTCTTATTCTTATCACCAGCCTGCCTTGCAGCCAATTGAGAACTTTCGTACCAAAAAGTATAATTACCTGTATAAATTTTTATTTTATTCTTATCTACGTCGGCTACGTGGGTACATACTGCATCCAAAAAGTGTCTGTCGTGACTTACCACTAAAACAATATTCTGATAATCAGCTAAAAAATTTTCTAACCAGCTAATAGTTTCCACATCAAGGTTATTGGTAGGTTCATCCAATAGTAAAATATCAGGATTGCCAAAAATTGCCTGTGCCAATAACACCCTTACCTTAATGTTGGCAGCAACATCTTTCATCAGTGTTTGATGTAATTCATCTTTTACACCCAACTCACTAAGCATAGTTGCAGCATCACTTTCGGCAGTATAGCCCCCCATTTCTCCAAATTGTTCTTCCAATTCCCCAGCTTTTAGACCATCAGCTTCGGTAAAATCTTCTTTAGCATAAATAGCATCTCTTTCATGCATAACTTTCCACATCTTACTGTGTCCCATCATTACAGTATTTACAACAGTTTGCTCGTCAAAAGCAAACTGATTTTGATTTAAAACCGCCATACGTTCACCCGGTGTAATATCCACGGTCCCTTTATTGGGATCAATTTCTCCACTTAAAATTTTTAAAAAAGTAGATTTCCCGGCACCATTTGCACCTATTATACCGTAACAGTTTCCTTTTGTGAAGTTTATATTTACTTCATCAAACAAAACCCTTTTGCCGTAGGCCAGTGTGATATTGTTTGCACTTATCATAATTGTAAAAAAGTGTGCAAAGATAGGCATCGATTTTGAATTTTAGAGATTAGAAAGAATATAAAATATCTAATATGATATATCGTATATCCTTAAAATCTATAATACCATTGGATATTCATCCGTTGCACATTGTTTATTATTGCCCTTTGCAGTTTATCTTTGCCCCATGCCAGTAGTAGAAAGTTTACAAAAGTGCACCATTGCAAGTTTAACCGCATTATTCAACAAGGATTTTACAGAAAAGGATTTTCAAGTTAACCAAACTAAACAGGAGTTTGAAGGAGATTATACTGTGGTATTATTTTCATTGGTCAAATCTTTAAAGCTTTCGCCAGATGATATTGGCTCTAAATTGGGCAACCATCTAATTGAAAAAAACTCTTCATTTTTTACAAAATATAATATTATCAAAGGTTTTTTAAACATTACCGTTGCAGATGCCTACTGGATGGAAATTTTAACCCACCGTCACAACGATATTTGTTTTGGCAAACAGCCTTTAAATGGCAAAAAAGTCATGGTGGAATATTCTTCTCCAAATACAAATAAGCCTTTGCACCTTGGCCATTTACGCAACAATTTTTTAGGCTGGAGTGTAGCAGAAATTTTTAAAGCGAATGGATATGATGTAATTAAAACCTGTATTGTAAACGACAGGGGCATTCATATTTGTAAAAGTATGATTGCATGGCAACTGTTTGCAAATGAAGCCACACCAAAAACTACTAAAACAAAAGGCGATCATTTTGTGGGGGATTATTATGTAAAATTTAATACTGAATATAAAAGGCAGGTTGAAGAATTAATTACCGCCGGTAAAACTAAAGATGAAGCCGAAAAAGAAGCCCCTATTATGAAAGCTACACAGCAAATGTTATTAGATTGGGAAGAAGGGAAACCAGATGTAATGGAACTTTGGGAGCGAATGAATTCGTGGGTATATGAAGGTTTTAATATTACTTATAAAAAAATAGGTAGTGATTTTGAAAAAACTTATTACGAAAGTAAAACTTATTTACTGGGAAAAAAAACAGTTGCGGAAGGCCTTCAAAAAAATGTTTTCTTTAAAGAAGATGATAACAGTGTTTGGATTGATTTAACAACAGATGGTTTAGACAAAAAAATTGTACAGCGTAAAGATGGCACTTCAGTTTATATAACACAGGATATTGGCCTGGCACAGGATAAATATAACGAATATAAAATTGACCGGAGTATTTATGTAATTGGTGACGAACAGAATTACCATATGAAAGTGCTGAAATTAATTGCTGAAAAATTACAGTTACCGAATGCCCAAAATATTTATCATTTAAGTTATGGAATGGTAGAACTACCAACCGGTAAAATGAAAAGCCGTGAGGGTACAGTAGTTGATGCTGACGATATTGTTGATGAAATGGAAAAAGTAGCAGAGGAAAAAACAGTAGAACTGGGGAAAGTAAAAGACTTTACAGGGGATGAATTAACAGAACTATATCATACTATTGGCCTAGGGGCATTAAAATTTTTCCTGTTAAGGGTAGACCCCAAAAAGAAAATGATTTTCAATCCAGAAGAGAGTATAGATTTTCATGGTTTTACTGGGCCTTTTATACAATTTAACCATGCCAGAATAAAATCTATTCTGAGAAAAAATAAAATTGAAGCCAATACAAAAACTGTAACCAATTTTTTACCATTGGAAAAAGTATTGATTGTAGCATTAGAACAATACCCCACCATTGTTCATCAGGCCGGTGAAGAAATGAATCCATCCGTAATTGCAATTTATATTTATACAATTGCCAAAACCTTCAGTTCCTTTTATTCAGAGCATTCTATTGCCAATGCTGAAACTGAAGATAAAAAACAGTTACGATTACAACTGGCTGCCATGACTGCCAATATTATAAAAAGTGGGATGAATTTGCTGGGTATTGCTGTACCTGAAAGAATGTAATTTATACCATCAATTTTTAATAACTGTAGGTGTACCGCTCACCATCCAGGTTGCAAATGTTTCAGAAATCTTCCACGTATTACCAATATATTTTCCAGGCCGGGCAATTACATAATCAATAAAATCTTTTACATTTTTAACGGTTATTGTTTGCATGGCTGCAAATAATTTTTTGCCTTTAAATAATCCACTGTTAATCTCCTGGTTCTGCCTGTCATTTTGTTTAAACAATTCACTGCCGGTAAATTTTATATCTGCAACCAATGATTCTGTTAATTTATCTTCCTTTTGATCGTCCAATAAAGCCGGGGAATTAAAATCATAAAAATTACCACCACCTATATGTTCAAAATAAATTGCATCCTTTACCAAATTATATACTCTGCCTTTATATTTTGAAGGATAATAAATTTTTGTATAAAGAAGATCATTTTTTTGTGGTCTGTTAATTTTATTATACAGGTGCAGGCCAAAAAAATAATTGTTCTCTTTTATAAGGCTGCACTTTCCCCATCCAATTTTAGATGTATCATCTTTTACATTTGAATAATTATGTTTAAGTAACCCTGTTTGCCCTTTTTCAATTATAATTATTGACCCCTGTGGTAATTGAACCTGCACAACCGGAATGGTGTCGCCTGATTTCAAAAGGCAATCAGTTATTGCAAATGCGAACAGATCTTTATTATTCTCAACCTGAGCAAAAATGGTTACTGGTGTAATGAAAATATAAATTACTAAATAAATGCTTTTCAATTTTGTATGTTTTAGTAAAGTAACCAAATAAAAATTCAACTTTATATACCATCAATTGGGTATTTAATCTATTTACCTAAACTTAAAATATTTTAACAGTTTGTTCTTAAACTGATAAAAAATTAATGTGTATTTTTAACACATTAAAAATTCAGGGCTTTAACTTATCTTTGTGATATGGAAAAGAAAGTTACAAAAATCGGTGTTCTTACTTCTGGTGGTGATAGTCCGGGTATGAATGCCTGTGTACGTGCAGTTGTGCGCACAGGTATTTATCATGGGTTAGAGGTTTATGGAATAATGAGAGGTTATCTTGGAATGGTGGAAAATGATATTTTTCGTATGGAAAGTAAAAGTGTTGCCAATATTATTCAACGTGGTGGAACCATTTTAAAAACCTCGCGTTGCTCTGAATTTTTTACTAAGGAGGGTAGAAAAGCTGCCTATGAAAATTTAAAAAAACATGGCATAAATGGCCTGGTAATTATTGGTGGTGATGGAAGCTTTAGAGGTGCCCAGGTATTTAGTAACGAATTTGATATCCCCTGCATTGGTTTGCCAGGTACAATTGATAAGGATATAGCAGGCACTGACTTTACAATAGGTTTTGATACAGCAGTAAATACTGCTGTAGAAGCCATTGACAAAATCAGGGACACTGCCGACGCTCATGACCGCTTGTTTATTATTGAAGTAATGGGCCGTGATGCTGGTTATATTGCTTTACATAGTGGAATTGCTACCGGTGCCGAAAATATTTTAATACCCGAACGGAAAACCATCATATCTGATATTATTACAGCGCTTGAAGAAAAAGAAAGAAGGCATAAATTAGTTAATTTAATTGTAGTGGCAGAGGGTGATGAATTTGGCGGAGCAAATGAAGTGGCTAAAGTAATAAAAGAACGTTTACCACAACAGGAAGTTAGAGTTTGTATTTTAGGGCATATCCAAAGAGGTGGCAGCCCAAGTTGTATGGATCGTTTAATTGCTAGCCGTATGGGATATCATGCGGTAGAATGCCTCATTGAGGGAAGACATAATATTTTTGTAGGTATTGTAAATAACAAGATGCATTATACCCCATTAAATGAAGCGGTAAAGAAAAAACAAAGGATAAGTGAGGAATGGATGAAAGTTGTAAAAATATTATCCTCTTAATAAAAAGAATTTCATTTGGTAAATCCAGAACCTAATAACAAATTAGATAAATAATTATGAGTAAAAGTCTTACTAAATTCCTGTACAAACAAATGGATAATCAGGCAGGAATAGTACATTCCAAAAAAAGAACCAAAATTGTTGCTACAGTGGGGCCTGCCTGCGATACCTATGATAAACTATTGGAATTAGTTAAGGCTGGAGTAAATGTTTTCCGACTTAATTTCTCTCATGGCGAATATGAAATTAAGACCAGGATAATTGAATATATAAGAGAATTGAATAAAAAAGAACCTTATAATATTGCGATACTTGGAGATTTACAAGGGCCAAAATTAAGAGTGGGTGATTTAGAAGGCGGTAGTTTGGATTTAAAAGAAGGTGATGAAATAATATTAACAACAGAAAAAGTAATAGGCACCAAGAACAAGATTTATGTTAGCTATCCAAATCTTGCAAAAGATGTTAAACCAGGAGAACGTATCTTTTTTGATGACGGGAAAATGGAAGTTGAATTAATTAAAGTGTTAAATGAAAAAGAGGTTTTGATAAAAGTAAGTTTAGGCGGTACTTTACTTCCTAAAAAAGGGGTAAACCTTCCCGATTCTGAATTAACAATGCCATCACTTACTGAAAAAGATTTAGCTGATCTTGAATTTATTATTAATAATGATCTGGACTGGGTTGCACTTTCATTTGTAAGAAAAGCAGTTGACATCATTGAGCTTAAAAAGATAATTAAAGCTAAAAACAGTAAACTAAAAGTTATAGCTAAAATAGAAATGCCCGAAGCAATTAAAAATATCAGGGATATTATTGTTGAAAGTGATGGTATAATGGTTGCACGCGGCGATTTGGGTGTGGAAGTTCCTGTTGAACAGGTACCCATTTTACAAAAAGAAATTATTCGCAAATGTATGCACCGTGCCAAACCGGTGATTGTTGCCACACAGATGATGGAGAGTATGATGGAACGCACTAAACCCAACCGGAGTGAAGTAACGGACGTTGCCAATGCAGTATTGGAAGGTGCTGATGCGGTAATGCTAAGCGGAGAAACTGCCATGGGTGATTACCCAATACTTGTGGTGGAAATGATGAGCAAAATTATATTAGAAGTTGAAAAATCTGTTTATGATTATGACAGGGATGATATATTAAAACCTCAACCCCACTCTCCCTCTTTTTTAAGTGATGCAATTTGTTATAGTGCCTGTAAATTGGCACAGGATACCGGAGCAGCTGCCTTAATTGGAATGACACAAAGTGGATACACAGGTTTTATGCTTAGCAGTTACAGGCCAAAATCGCCTTTATATATTTTTAGTAAAGAAAAATCATTAATAAATCAACTAAGCCTTAGTTGGGGCGTACGGGCATTTTATTATGATGCAGAAGAAAGTCTGGATGATATTATTAATGATGAAATTGAAATATTAAAGCAAAGAGGTTTTTTAAACCCCGGTGATATTGTTGTAAATACAGGAAGCACTCCTGTAGATTTACACTTACCTACAAATATGGTAAAAATTACTACAGTAGAATAGTTTGTAGTATTCTATTTCAGACAATAATTTTATTATTGCCAGTAACAAATAATAGTAGCTGCAATAATATTTCCAGCAAGCGTATAGCCACAATTTATTAAATATAAACCTAAGGGTCTTTTCTCATAAAAGTAAGAAATTGAAATGGCTGTTCCCCCAAATAATAAGCCTGTAATAGTACCTAATTTTACTCCACTCAAACAGGATGCGTTTAAATCCATCCGGTTTACTAAAATGGCAAGGCCAAGTGATGTTAATACCATCATTAACAAAGAACCTCCAAACATAACTCCCATACCTTTACTGGCATCAGGGTCTTTTGGATCAATTTTTGTGTATTCCAGCCACTTTTTTGAAAATAATAATTTAGAATACCATAAGGCACCTAGTGCAAAATAAGCAATACCTGCAACCAGTACTGCAATCCAGTTTATTTGGTTTAAAAATTCGGTGTTCATATATGTAAGATTTGGTTAAAAAAAATTATCTTATACAAAATAGCAAAAATAATCTCAAATTACAAATATGTATAACTACCATAACAAAACATTTCGTTCCTTATCCAATACCGTAAACGGAGATATTAATGAAGAAACAGTATTTAAATACATACAAACGGGGAACATAGTAACTGCAATTTACAGTGGCGGGAATATTATAAATGGCAATATAATTGCTTTAGTTGAGGCAGATGGCAAACTAAATATTCGGTATCAACATATTAACCTGCAATTTAAATTAATGACAGGTATATGTATTTCTACGCCGCAATTGCTGTCAAACGGAAAAATAAGGCTGCTCGAAAAATGGCAATGGACCTCCGGGGATTTGAGTACTGGTGAATCAGTAATAGAAGAAATTTAAATTTTTGACTGCATAAATTTCAACAAATTTTTTTTTGCTGTATTCTTAATCTTGTTTTGAAAAAATTTATTCCAGCCCAATAGCCACCCGCTAAAACCCAATGCCTGACTGCTCCATTTGTGCAAACTAAATGCATCACTATGTTCAATAATTTTTCCATCGGCAAACTTCATATTGGCTCTTATTTTATTGATTACTTTTCTGTTGGTTTTTGAAAACCTGTAGTTGGCCACCCAATCACAGGTAACGTATTCATTATCTAAATGAATAATATTACCATAAGTTAATGAAAAGTCTTTTGCATTTTTACAAAGCATTTCCCACATTAACTTTGCTTCTGCACCTTTTAATAACCCAAAAGCCGGATCAAAAAAAACTATATCATCACTATAACAACTGCACATAGTTGCATAATCAAGTTTTTGAAAGGCACTATAAAATTTATTAACTAATTCTTCATTATTTGTCATGGGAAACAATTTAGATTCATTAAATTTAGCACTCAAATTATTATAAAATGAAAAAAAAATCTATTCTCTTTCTTTTTTTCTTCTTTTCTCTTTTAACTATTGCTGCTCAAAATACAGATTCACTTTGGGTTAGAGAAAATTATTACAAAATTGAAAGAATGATAACAATGAGAGATGGAGTAAAATTATTTACTGCATTTTATATTCCAAAAGATTCATCACAAAAGCATCCCATACTTTTTAACCGAACTCCCTACACCTGCTCACCATATGGAGAAGATAAATTAAATAGCCGGTTATATGAAACTTACTGGATAAATTATTTAAAAGAAGGTTACATTATTGCTATACAGGATGTACGTGGTAAATGGATGAGTGAAGGAGACTTTGTGGATGTACGACCATTTAATCCCAATAAAAAAAATAAAGATATTGATGAAGCCAGTAATACCTATGATGCAATAGACTGGATGATAAATAATATACCCGGTAATAATAAAAGGGTGGGTGTTTTTGGTATATCTTATCCGGGCTTTTACAGTACAATGGCTGCATTAAGCAATCACCCGGCATTAAAAGCTGTAAGTCCCCAGGCGCCTGTTACCGATTGGTTTCAAGGTGATGATTTTCACC
>JAYUTC010000164.1:0-12572 GCA_043755395.1 Ferruginibacter sp. | reverse complement strand
AACTTATCGTGTAACACTAACCAATCAGTTTAGCTGTGTAGTTTCAGATTCTGTAAAAGTAAATGTTGTGGATCGTGTTACACAGGCTGGTAATTATGATACTACTATTTGTAAAACTGATGAAATTATTTTAAAACTAAACAGTAACGCACTTCATTTTATATGGACACCCGATGATGGCAGCATTAATGGAGTTACATTAAAAAATCCTGTAGTAACACCATTAACCGGCACAGTTTATCATGTACAGGGCAGCATAGGCAAATGTGTAGCAGAAAATGATGTTACTGTAAAACCAGTGGCTTATCCTGTTGCCAATGCCGGGGGTGACCAAACGATTTGTTTTGGCAGTCCAGCACAGCTAAATGCAAGTGGCGGAAGTTCTTATTCGTGGACCCCAGCCGCATTTTTAAATAACCGGTTAATTGCAAATCCGGTTTCGGTAAATCCTGGCGCCAGTATAAGGTATATAGTAACGGTAACGGATACCTTGGGATGTCCAAGACCTGTAAGAGACACTATTATTATTGAAGTTGCAAAAATAATAGCCAATGCAGGCCCTAGAGATACTTCAATAGTTTTGGGACAACCTTTATCCTTGCAAGCAGCCGGAAGTATTAATTATTTGTGGAGCCCTGACCAATGGCTATCCAATGCAGGAATTGCAAACCCTGTTGCATTGCCACAAAACAATATTGAATACATTGTTAAAGTAAGTAATGATGCAGGATGTTTTGACTATGACAGTATATTAGTAAAAGTTTATAAAGTAGATGTAGGCCTTTATATACCAAGTGCATTTACACCCAATGGAGATGGAAATAATGATTTTTTTAGGCCAATTATTTTAGGAATGAAATCCTTAGATATATTCAGGGTTTATAACCGCTGGGGGCAACTGTTATTTAGTGACTCAGATGCAAAGAAAGGATGGAATGGAACTTTTGCAGGTAAAGGCCAGGAATCTGCTACATATATTTGGTATGCTGAAGGAACTGATTACAGAAATATTAAAATAAAGAAAAATGGGTATGTGGTATTGATAAGATAAAATATTATTTCTTTATACTTTTTAACACTTGCTTTTATTGCTAAGGCAGCATTTTTAGTTACATTTAGGTCCGATATTTGTACAATACCCGGAGCATGAAGAAATACTGTATTCTTTTAATTTTATCATTTTTATCTTTTAAAGAAATTTATGCAAACCATACTAAGGGTGGGTGGATGTATTATGAATATTTAGGGCCTGGCAGTGCAGCAAATACAATAAAATACAGAATTACTTTAAAATTATATACTGCATGCGTTTTATCAGGTGGTCAATTTAACCCAACTATAAATTTTACAATTTTTGACGGAGGTAATAATCAACAGATTTCTAATATACCGGTAACCTACAGTAACCTCCTGGATATCCAGAATTGTACTTTACAGGAATGTCATCCCTGTATTAGCCCTATACCCCCCATTTGTTACAAAATTATTACTTACGAATTGGTTGAAGACCTTCCCATTAGTTCAAATGGATATTCTATTTCTTATCAAAGATGTTGCAGGATAAGCAATATTATAAATGTACAATCTCCTTCAAATAATTATGGAGAAACCTGGACAGTAATGATACCTGGCACTTCAGTTGCCGCCGGAGCAGAACTAAATTCAAGTGCTAAATTTTCTCAAAATGATACGGCTATAATTTGTCAGAATAATTTTTTTACTTTCGATTTCAGTGCTACTGATATAGATAATGATTCTCTGGTATATTCATTTACATCGGCATACACAGGAGGAGATAATGGTGCAAATTCCTCACCTAACCCCTCATCTCCACCGCCATTCAGTTCTGTTCCATATGCCATAGGATTCTCGGGCTCACAACCTTTGGGTGGTGGTGTTACAATCAACCGAACAACAGGAATAGTAAGTGGTATTGCTCCCGGATCAGGTATTTATGTAATTACAGCAATTGTAAGTGAATATCGCAGAGGTACAAATATCAAAATTGCTGAAGTGCGAAAATCCTTACACATTGAAGTGGGTAATTGTAATTTAACACAAGCTATATTAGACCCCGAGTATATTAGTTGTGATGGATTTACAGTAAATTTTTTTAACAATGGTTCAAGTAATAATATTCAAACCTATGACTGGTTTTTTGGAGATGGCAATTCATCAACTCAGGCAGCTCCAACACATACCTATGCAGATACGGGAATTTATACTTTAAAACTGGTTGTTAACCGTGGCCTTCCCTGTTCCGATTCAACTACTTCTAAAGTAAAAGTATTCCCTGGGTTTTTCCCCGATTTTACAGTAGCCGGGCAATGCAAAAATACGCCTATTCAATTTAGAGATAATACCACAACAGCATTTGGTATTATTGATACCTGGAAATGGAATTTTGGTGATCTTTTTTCTCCAACCAATACCTCTGTATTACAAAACCCAACACATATTTATGCCACCACAGGTAATTATGATGTTAATTTTATTGTAACCAGCAACAAAGGTTGTATTGATACTGTTCCAAAAACAATTCAAATATTAGATAAGCCTGCTTTAGCAATTTCCAATGATACATTGATTTGTTCAATTGATACGCTTCAGATAAATGCTATTGGAACAGGTTCAGTTTTATGGAGCCCAAATTATAATATCAGCAGCCTTACTTCTATTTCACCTTTGGTTAGTCCGGATGTAACAACAATTTATCGTGTAACGCTAACCGATCCATTTGGTTGTGTGGGTACCGATTCAGTAAAAATTAATGTAGTAAATTTTGTAACTCAATTTGCCCCTGCAGATACTGCCATTTGCCAAACCGACCCCATAATTTTAAACCTTATCAGTGATGCGCTGTATTTTCAATGGACAGAAACACCTGCAGGAAATACCTTAAATAATCCAAATATAAAAAATCCGGTGGCAAGGCCACTGGCAACTACAGATTATCAGGTAACTGGAAGTATTGGAAAATGTTTTTCTCAAAGCAATATACGTGTAAAAGTAGTTCCATATCCAACAGCAAACGCCGGTGGCGATCAAACGGTTTGTTTAGGCTCTTCAGCTCAACTTAATGCAAGCGGAGGAAGTTCTTATTCGTGGACGCCATCAGCTTTTTTAAACAACCGGCTTATACCAAATCCCCTTTCGGTAAGCCCTACTGCCAATATTAAATATATAGTAACGGTAACTGATACACTTGGTTGCCCTAAATTTGGTAAGGATACTGTTTTGGTATCCGTTGCAAAAATAATAGCCGATGCAGGACCAAGAGACACTTCGGTGGTTTTAGGCCAACCTTTATTGCTTCAGGCTACAGGTAGCACCAATTATTTATGGAGTCCGGCACAATGGCTTACCAATATTGGTGTTGCCAGCCCTGTTTCCTTGCCTCAAAATGATATTGAATACATTGTTAAAGTAAGTAATAATTCCGGATGTTTTGATTACGACAGTATAAGGGTCCATCTTTTTAAAGTTGATGCAGGCTTATATGTACCCAGTGCATTTACCCCTAATGGTGATAACCGTAATGATATTTTCCGGCCGATTATTTTAGGGATGAAATCTCTTGATGTTTTTAGCATATACAATCGCTGGGGGCAACTTCTTTACAGTGGTACCGATGTAGAAAAAGGTTGGGATGGAACTTTTGGTGGTAAGCGTCAGGATGCATCAACATATGTATGGTATGCAGAAGGAACAGATTACAGAAATATTAAAATAAAAAAGAAAGGCTATGTTGTATTAATTCGGTAAATTATTAAAATGATGATTCTTAAAAGCGCTATCTATTTTGAAAAGATGGCGCTTTTTTGTTACTTTTAGAACCTATCAGATACCTAATCTTCTCATATGAAGAAAATTTTATTTTTTTGTTTTAGTATTTTAGCATTTTTTAATGTTTTTGCATCACATATTTCCGGAGGCGAAATGTCATATGTTTATTTAGGTCCTGGTTCAATTCCGGGTACTTTAAAATATCAACTAACTTTAAAAATGTATAGAGACTGTGGATCTAATGGTGCTCCATTAGATGGGGTCGTAACTTTCACAGTTTTTAATTCAGCAACATTTGCGCAAATTCTTAATATTCAAAATGTTGCCGGCTCGGCTATTCAAAGAATACAAAAAACCCCTGTTGATCCCTGCATTGATGATGCAATTGAATTATTGGTTTGTTTTGATTTTAGAACATATACAACTATTATTGATAATTTACCTGCAATACCAGAGGGATATACAGTAGCGTATCAAAGATGCTGCAGGGTTAATGGCATGCAAAATATAAATTCTTCAAATATTGGTTCTACCTATTTTGCAGTGATACCTGGGAATTTTATTACAGGGGCCGAAACAAATACCAGTCCAATTTTTAGTACAAAAGATACTGTATTAATTTGCTCTGCCAGAACATTCAATTTTGATTTTGGCGCAACTGATGCTGACGGAGATGTTTTAGTTTATTCTTTTTATAATGCTTTTACCGGTGGGGGAAATAATAATGGCACATGTTTTACCTGCGTTACACCAGATCCTGCCGCACCACCACAATACCAATCAGTTTTCTATATTAACGGTTATAGTTTTGCAAATCCTCTTGGACCACTAGTAACAATTAATCCAAATACAGGTTTAATTAGCGGGACTGCTCCAAATGTGGGTGCCTTTGGAAATCAAATATTTGCGATTACTGTTTTAGTTAGTGAATTTAGAAATGGCATTAAGATAGGGGAACATTATAAGGATTTACAAATAAGGATAGTAGATTGCCAGATTCCTACTGCCAGCCTTGACCCTAATTTTACTACTTGCGATGGTTTAACACTTACATTCATCAATAATGCTGCTAATAATCCGGCACCAACCTATTTGTGGATTTTTGGAGACCCATTGTCGGGTATAAATGACACTTCCTTTTTACCTAACCCCACTCACACATTTACTGGAGCTGGCGATTATACCATTAAACTTATTTTAAACCAGGGATTATCCTGTGGAGATTCAACAACACAGGTTGTGCATGTGTTTCCGGGATTTTTCCCTGGTTTTATAACCTCCCCAACATTATGTGTTGGCCAGCCTGTTCAATTTACTGATACTTCAAGAACAAATTACGGAGTAGTAGATAGCTGGCGGTGGAATTTTGGTGATTTGGCAACATTGGCAGATACCAGCCATGTACAAAACCCATCTTATACCTATATTCCTGCAGGCACTTATAATGTAGAATTAATGGTAACAAACAGTAAAGGTTGTACTAAAACAATTATTAGCCCAATTACAATTTTTGACCCTCCTGTAGTAGATGTTTTTCCAGCTGATACGGCATATTGCAGTCTTGACAGTTTGCAATTAACAGCAACGGGTACAGGAAATTTTAACTGGACTCCGGCAGTAAATATCATTGGTGCAACCACGCCAACACCCCTGGTATTTCCAACCATCACTACAAAATATTTTGCTACCCTAACAAATGCAGCAGGTTGCAGCAGTAAGGATTCTATTACTGTAACGCCTAAATCAGATCTTACTAACATCTTTACTGGCCCAAGTCCTATTTGCGAAGAAGATACTGTTACCTTAACGGGCAGTAGTAATTATACAAATAATATAAGCTGGCAATGGAACCCGGTTGCAACTGTAGAATCACCAATAAGCAGTACAACAAGGGTTTTTCCAATTGCTACCACTTCATATATACTTACAACAAAATGGGGTAATCATTGTATTGCCACTTTTAATAAAGTTATAACTGTAAAACCTTTAGCCATCCCTAATGCTGGGCCCGATGTTGCTATATGCGGTGGCCAGCAATCTGTACAATTATCCGCAAGTGGTGGCAATACCTATCAATGGTCACCATCATCAGGTTTAAATAATGCAGCCATACCCAATCCTGTTGCTTCACCTGGTATTACTACAACTTATACCGTTGCTGTTGGCATTACTGGATGCAGTAAAACAAAAAGTGATAGTATGATAGTAAATGTAATACCACTTCCTCCACTCACATTAATTAATGATACATTGATTTGTAATATTGACACTTTGCAATTAACTACAACCGGCTTGGGCAACTATAACTGGAGCCCTAATTATAATATTAGCAGTACCATCATTTCAAGTCCCTTTGTTAGTCCTGATGTATCCACAAAATATTTTGTTAGACTAACCGATGCCTTTGGTTGCCATAGTGATGATTCTGTATTTGTAGATGTAAAAGATCATGTTACTCTTTTTGCAGGAAATGATACTACTATTTGCCGCACCGATGGTTTTTTCCTTAATACAGCAAGCGATGCCCTACATTATAAATGGACGCCAAACACCTTCTTAAATTACGACACATTAAAAATGCCTTTTGCAACACCGCTTTCTTCAATTACTTATAGTGTAGTGGGCAATATTGGCAAATGCCAAAGCCTGGACGCTATTAACATTAAAGTTGTGCCATATCCTGCAGCAAATGCAGGTTTGGATACAGCAGTTTGCCCAGGCTTTTCGGTACAATTAAATGCAACTGGCGGCAGCAGTTATTTATGGACTCCTGCAACTTTTTTAAATAACAGGTTTATACCAAATCCTTTTGCTGTAAATCCAAATGCCAGTATACGATATATTGTAACTGTTACGGATACCTTAGGTTGCCCAAAACCTGTAAAGGATTCTGTATGGGTAAATGTTTATCCTAAGGTAATTGCTAATGCAGGGCCAAGAGATACCAGTGTGGTAATAACCGAACCTTTGCTATTATTTGCAACCGGAGGTAGTTCATATTCGTGGGATCCTGCAATCTGGCTAAATAGTCCATTAATTCATAATCCAATTTCTTTACCTCAGGATAATATCCAATATGTTCTAACAGCCACATCTGCCATTGGCGGTTGTACAGGTACAGATACAATTAGAATAAAATTATTTAAGGTAGATCCCGACATGTATGTACCAACAGCCTTTACCCCAAATGGCGATGGTAATAATGATTTACTTAAGCCCGTTTTATTAGGCATGAAAGAATTGAAATTTTTTAAAGTATATAACAGGTTTGGGCAATTATTATACAGCACTGGAGATATTGGGAAGGGCTGGGATGGAAAATTTGCCGGCAAAGGACAAGACCCTGCGACATATGTTTGGATTGCCGAAGGGGTAACGTACAAGGGAGACACTAAATTTAAAAAAGGCTATGTAGTATTGATACGGTAAAACATTTTTTCTAATATAAAAAGCCTTTGCAGATAGCAGAAGCTTTTTTATTTGCCTGTATAGAAGTATTTTGCAGGTATGAATAAAATTGTATTAATAACCGGAGCCACTTCTGGAATTGGAAAGGCCTGTGCCCAAAAATTTGCAGCATCTAAACATGATATAATTATTACAGGAAGAAGAAAGCAAAGATTGGAAGAGTTGAAGACTGATCTTGAATTAAAACATGGCATTGCAGTTTTGCCACTTTGTTTTGATGTACAGGATAAGGAAGCAGTATTTGCAGCCATAAATAATTTACCCGTTGAATGGCAAAAAATTGCAATACTCATTAATAATGCAGGACTTGCTTTGGGCAGAGATAGCTTTGAAGATGCAGATTTAAATGATTGGGAAACTATGTTACATACCAATGTGAATGGCCTAATATATGTATCCAGGGCTGTTTTACCTTTTATGATTGTACAGAAAAAAGGTCATATAGTAAATATGGGGTCTGTTGCTGGAAAAGAAGTTTATGAAAAAGGGAATGCTTATTGCGCCAGTAAATTTGCAGTAGATGCTTTAAACAGGGCGATGCGCATTGATTTATTAAAACATAATATAAAAGTTACCGGCATACACCCGGGAGCTGTGGAAACAGAATTTTCTTTGGTAAGATATAAAGGAGATAAGGATACTGCCCGTGCAACTTATAATGGCCTAATTCCACTTAAGGGTGAAGATATTGCTGATGTTGTGTTTTATTGCACCAATTTACCAGCCCATGTTTGTATTAACGATCTTGTAATTACTCCAACACAACAAGCCGATGCTATTTATTTCAATAGAAACCAATGAGTTACAAAAATTCATATTATTAATAAATATATATTTATATTTTAAAATTCTCACACAATATTAGTTGCAGCACAGCGTTTAAAAACCACAATTATAAATTAGGTTAAATTTTGCTTTGAAAACCCCCTAAAATGTTGTAAACTTGTATAATCCTACTACTCAAAGTGAAAGACCAATGAAAAGACTTTACATTATATCAGCCACTATTTTTTCTCTTTTTATATTTCAATTACAGCTTAAGGCACAGGATGTTATATATCAAAACCCCTGCTCCAGCCCAGCTATTTTACAACAAGCTGACAGCATAAAACAGGAATTAGCCAAACAGGGATTTATTGTAGTAAAAGAAGCTTCCATGGAAATGGAAAGCGAATACGAGATGCCCGTTATTGTTCCATTAACTGAAGGAAGTTGGTATCAGTTTGTATTTATTGGTGATATAACATCAAAGTTATATGAGGTTAGAATGTTTGATTGGAATGAGAAACAAGTAGTTTATCAGAAAAAAATGTGGGGAGATGTTGATGGCAATGTGATCAGCTACTCCTACATTCCTAGGTTTTCGGAATATCATATGATAAAACCAGTACAGGTAAATAAAAAGAAGAAAAATTTATGCGGCTATGTAATGCTGTTGAAAAAAGTTAAATAAACTGTTTTTGCTTGGTTATAATCTTAAAAGAGTCTTGAAAGATCGGGGCTCTTTTCTTTTTTACCGTATTTTCCCTGATGCAATTAACATCTTTTCAAAAAAAGGTAAAAGCAAGGCTGAAGTTAATTGATAATTCAATTAATACTATTCTACTAAAGTACCTTTTGTAACAAATTGTATTTACCTATAAGTTTTGTTGATTACTCCCAGTATATCTCTTTATTACATTTTAAAGCTGCTAAAAAACTCACATCAAAAAGAGGGTATTACAAAATGAATTAGATATTTAACTATTGGGCTAACGATACATTAATTTGTACCCCGGCTCTGGTATTGGTAATTGGAGCACTGGAAGATATGTAAGGTATTACACGCCTTTGCTCAAAATAAAACTTTATTTGCACCCGGTTACTAAGGTAATAATCTATGTTTGGTAAAATTGAAATCTCTTTACTACCACCCGTTGCAAAATTATTATCCTGGTCTAAACGGCTGTTAGCAGTTACATTATCCCTTATTTTAAAATCTAAGCGGAAACTAATTTCGTTTTCAAGTTTACTTTTGCTGGCATCTGCTTTTTTACTTTGTAAAAATTTAGGCAGGCTTACATTAAATGGCATTTTCATTCCTCTTTTACGGTATCCGGCACCGATACTAAATTCTGAACTGCGTACCTCACTTAATTGAAAGTCTATTAGGCTTAAACTTAATTGCCTTGTTTTAGCATACTCAAACTTTAACTGAAACTGGTTGGTAAACATCATATCTATTCCTAATAGTGGAGAGAACTGTTCGCCAATAGAAATATTAGGTACTAAAAAAAATGGGACAAAGTTTTTAGATAAGGTATCATAAAAAGAGGGATATCCAAATCTTGAAACATCCTGATAAAGCAATGCTGAAGTAAACCCATTCATACTAAGGTTACCATTATAACCATGAGATAAAGAAAAATTAGTAAATATTTTTTCCAATCCTTTAACCCGGCTTAATCCATTGTAATCAACCTTCCAGTTTGGTTTTGGTAAGATAGCACGAAAGGGATTTGATTTTATATTTGGATTACTTTGTTTAATCAGAGAAACTGATTTAGGGTCCTTTCCAGTATAAGCCGCTACAAAAGCAGGCACTAATACATCAACTGCATATCTTCCATAACCATAATAATATCCATCGGCACCTACGGCCTGTGACTTACTATAAGGATTAGCATTTCCTAGACGTTCTGATAAAATCAGGCGGTAGTCCTGGAATTTTTTAAATGTTTCGGAAACTCTATTGGGATCAAATTTTCCAAATAAAGTTTTATAGGCAATATAACTTACATCAAATCCACCACCGCCATATGGATTAAGGTGATTGAATTTATAATTTGCTCCTCCGCTTGTATCCGCGTACCGGAATGTTTCGGAATAATTTTTATTAAAAGTTTTTTTAAGGTTTATAGAAATGGTTAAATCTTTTACCGGTTCTAACTGTGCTGTTAATGTAATTGATTGATTAAAATTTTGAGTAAATAAAGAATTGAATGTGGTATCTTTTGTTATCAACCCCTTTTTTGCAGCATTATTAAGCCAGTTGGTATCAGGCTGCCGCCCAAAAAGAAAATCAGCTCCAGGTGCCATACTCTTCCAGTTTTGTCCTAAATATTTTGTGCTATCTGCATAACCTGGTAAACGGGTATTGGCATTCTCCGATATGGTAGCCCCAACCTGTTTAATACTGGTCAACAACTTTCCAAAAACCTTTTCTGCCGTTCCTACATAAGGCAGAGCAGATTTGTCAACTATTTTATGTGTTTTTACAATTTTCTTCCCTGTTTTTGTTGTTATTGTATCTTTTACTTTTGTAATTCTACTTCTCCATTTTTCTCTGTCCTCTAAATTAGATGGTTGTTCTAACTGGCGCAACCATTTTGACTTTTGATACAAACGGGTAAAATCTAATTGTGCGGTTCCTTCTCTTTGCTGACCATTTTCAATTATGTTGCCTAAATTAACTGCCAAACGTGAAGCTCCAACCCAGTTATAAGTTGCCTGGTAACTTACATTCATAGTTGTCCAATCCAACAAAGGAAATTTAGCTGTTGGTAATGTATAAGTGAAATTAGCATTATGATTATATAAAGTATTTCTTCCCCCTTTAATAAAATTTTTCCAAATACTATCTTTCTTTGCTTTATCGTCTATCCTTCCGGCAGGTTCATCAACTCTTGAATTATTATTGGCAGTAAAATCAAAGTTTAAAGATTTAGTTAAATTCCAGCGCATAATATAATCTCTTTGGAAAATAAAATACTTATCATAAGTTTCGGGGATGGCATATTTTGATGCGCCCACACTACGGGGGCGAATAGCGCCAAACTGCCGGTTAATATCTGCCCTGAAACTTAGTGTTGAAGGAATAAAGTTTATATTAAAATCTTTAACCAAATCAAACCAATGTGTTTTTGTTTTTTTGAACGTTTTCTTAAATGGTTCAATATATTTTGGCTGCGGACTGAATATATAGCCTAACCCGCCATGATGCTTTGTTACTTCATCACTTTCAATTAATGGGTTGTGTCTTTTTGTATTTAAATAAGAGTAACTAACATCAAAATTGGAAATATCATAAATTTTTGGCTTTTTCGTATTGGTTCTGTTTTTGCGTACATTGGTAAAATTTACCGTTGTTGTAGAAATAAAATCTATTGCATCCCTTTTTATGGAATCCTTTTTAGATTTATTTGTTGCGTTTAATTTGTCTTTCAGTTTTATATCCATATCATAAGGATCGTATTCAGGAGTACTAATTGATTGGGAATATCCTGCAAATACCGGAATAGAAATTGCAGCTTTCTTCGGTAATAATTTTCCTAATTCTAAATTAGCTGCTATATCAAATTGCAAAAAATTATCTCTATACCGCTCATTTACTCTTTGTTCAAGTGTACCAAAACCAGCAGAATGTTTGTTTGCAGATATGGAAACACTGCCCAGGTCGGCAAGGTTTACGTCTACCCTTCCTAAAGCCGCCCATCCTCCTTTTTCATCAAGGGAAATAAGGCGCAACTCGTTTACCCATACTTCACCGCATGCACTTGCAGCATTAGAATTTTCAACACTAATTAAAACACCCCTTACTTCAGCTAAATTAGGACTACCCATTACTGCATATTCCTGACCGTTAGTTTGCAGCTGTCGGTATATTTTTGAAATTACAGCAGCAGGGTCTGCATTTCGGTTTTGTTTTAATTTTATCAGGCTCTGCAAATCAATATCCATTGCATTGCCACCTAACCATAAAGTATCACTATATCTTTGTTCATCCCCAACCAGGCTTGCTGCACCAAATGGTGTCAAGTTTAACGGAACTCTTATTTGATAATAGTTATTTACAAAATCGGTACCAATACGAATTACCGCAGTTAGATCTTTATTTGCCAATGGAGGGCCTACCTGTGATTTTTCTGCATGAATATACATTGCCATTCTACGGTATTGGCGCAAATCCCTGTTTGAAAAAGTTTGAAACACGCCTCTTGCATCACCCTTTATTAAATTACAAAACTGCAAACTCATACTTTGTTCATTTTGCAATAAATTTACCCCGTTACTGCTTAGCGTTTGCTGCCTTTCAATATCGGCTGGTGTACGATAGGGCAATGGTGATCTTTTATCATTTTCCTCAATATTTACAGCACCTACTGTAAAGTTTACACTCCCTGGTGTTAAAGGGGAATATAATCCAGATGTATCAATTTTATATTTAAACTGCCGCCAAACATTTCTGGTTAATTGCAGCTCGCCAAAACGCAGGGTAACACTATCACTAAAATCTGTAAGAAACATCCTGATAAAACGAATGGATTTAAAGTCAGAGA
>JAYUTC010000163.1:0-12584 GCA_043755395.1 Ferruginibacter sp. | reverse complement strand
CAAGCGCAGATTTTAACTATGAAAATTATGAGGGGGGGAAAACAAGTCTCGCTGATCTGAAAGGGAAATATGTATATGTAGAAGTATGGGCTACCTGGTGTGCACCCTGTGTAAGGGAGATGCCCGAGTTAAAAAAACTGATTGCAGAATATAAAGATAAAAATATTGTCTTTGTCAGTATTTCTGTTGATGAAAAAAAGAATTTTGACAAATGGAAAAAGATGATTGCTGAAAAAAAAGTGGGAGGTATTCAATTGTTATCCGACAAACAACTGGATGCAGATTTTATGAAATTCTATGGAGTAAGTTTACTGCCCCGATCCATATTACTGGGCCCGGATGGAAAATTAGTTTCTACAACAGCTCCAAGGCCGTCTAATCCGGAGACAAGGCCTTATTTGAACAAAATCTTAAATTCAAAATAGTAATGTAATATTGGCAATTGTGGAGATTAATAATGATAAGGAAGAAGGAGAAACAATATTGGCAGAAATATTTGTTTACAGGAATATCGGGCTCGAGATTTAACAAAAAAAACTTCATGAAGGAATGAAAGGACCTCTCTCGAAATCGGTAGTTCGGCAACACAGATGATTTCAAAAAATAAATAATTAAATTTATTCATCGCATTTTATTTATTAAATGATTTCCTTAATACTGATAAACTTTTTTATTACCTATTACGTAACTATATAAACGAAAATTTAGTTAATCCTGTTAAAATCAATAAAAATTCCAATGTTGATTAGTAAATTTGTAAAAAGAAAAAAATGAAAAAAAGTATTTTATCTGTTCTCACCGTATTAATTACACTGGGCTGTTTTGCACAGTTAAAAAGCCCGGTTGCCTGGTCGTTTACCTCTAAAAAATTGTCAGGTAATAAGTATGAGTTAAAAATGTCTGCAAGTGTTGGAAATGGCTGGCATATTTATTCGCAAAAAACACCCATTGGAGGACCAGAGCCTACGCAATTTACTTTTTCTCCTAATGCTTTAGTAAACAATACCGGTACACCTAAAGAAGTGGGAAAAATGGTAAAAAAACATGACGATAGTTTTGGCATAGACGTAATGTATTATTCCAATAAAGTAGATTTTGTACAAACAGTTACTGTAAAAGGGGCCATAAAAACCAATGT
Source organism: Ferruginibacter sp. (assembly GCA_043755395.1). Taxonomy (GTDB): domain Bacteria; phylum Bacteroidota; class Bacteroidia; order Chitinophagales; family Chitinophagaceae; genus Ferruginibacter. Next base: position 11,446 of record JAYUTC010000163.1, on the reverse strand, counting down.
TAGCGGGAAAGTGTATTTTATGGTTTGCGATGATAGCAAATGTCTTCCTCCAACAGAAGTATCATTTAATATTGCATTAAAATAAGACATATCTTTTCTTGATGAAAACATTTCTGCTTTCTTTTTTTATATTTACTTTCTGTTTTGCTGCTGCACAACAAAAGCCTGTACAATGGGTTTTTGATACTAAAAGCAGTGTGGATGGGAAACAGCAACTGGTTATTAAAGCTACTATTTCAAAAGGAATAAAACTTCTTTCTACCAATGATATTGCTGGCCTGGCTGGAGTAAAAACTTCTTTCAATTTTGATACAACTTCTCAAAATAAACTATCAGGCCCTATTGTTTCTATAGATAAAATTTTTACTGAAAAATCAGCAGCATTAGGCAAAGTGGATATACAATATTTTACAGATTCTGTTACCTGGATACAGGAGGTAATGGTGAATAAAGGCGACAGTTTTCGCATAAAAGGAGCAATAAATTATTATATAATAAAAGGGGAAGAAGTTGAAACTTTTGCAGAACCTGTTTCAAGGCAGTTTATTTACAATGAAAATGCAGGGCAAGTTGCAGTAATTAAATCAACTGATAGTAATACTTCCGGAACCGGTTCAAATAAATCTGTTTTAGGTTGGATGATTGCAGGATTAGTTGCAGGCCTTATTGGTTTTCTAACACCATGTGTATATTCTCTTGTACCTGTAACAGTTAGTTTATTTTTAAAACGCAGTAAAACACCCGAACAGGGAAGAAAAAGTGCATTATTTTATTCTTTTTCTATAGTTGTAATTTATACCCTGGTTGGAATTCTTTCTGCATTATTTGTGCCCCAATCCACTTGGAATGTTATATCTACCAGTTGGGGCTTTAATATTTTTGTTTTTATCCTTTTTATTATTTTTGGAATATCCTTTCTGGGAGCTTTTGAAATAAGTCTGCCATCCTCATGGGCTAATAAACTTGACAGTAAATCAAGTTTTGGCAGTTATACTGGCATCTTTTTTATGGCGCTTACATTAGTGGTGGTTTCATTTAGTTGTACAGGAAATTTTGTAGCAAGCCTGTTGGGTTTAGCTTCAAAGACCAATAAATGGGCTGCAATTTTTGGTATGACTGGCTTTGGTATTGGTTTGGCACTACCATTTTCGCTGTTTGCTTTCTTCCCTTCGCTTTTAAAAGAAATATCTAAACCAGGCGGATGGCAAAATGCTATGAAAGTGAGTTTAGGAATTTTAGAACTTGCATTAGCTATGAAATTTTTAAGTAATGCCGATGTGCAGTTGGGTAAATATTGGTTAACAAGAGATGTATATCTTAGTTTATGGATTGCATTGTTTGCATTTTTATCAATTTATCTTTTGGGCGGTTTTAAATTGAAAAATGATAGTGATTTACCCAAGAACGATTGGGATAAGGTTTATATCCCCATCCCACGTTTTTTCTTTGCGTTACTTTCACTGGCTTTTACCATTTATCTTATCCCAGGACTTTGGGGAGCGCCTTTAAATAAAATAAGTGGTTTATTGCCGCCTTACGGAACGCAGGAATATATAGGTTCAGGTAATTCATCAGGAACAATATCACCTGACAAAAATACCTATACCATAAAACCTGTAAAATACTTTAATGATTTAATCAAGAATGAATCTGCTGCTGCAAAAAAAGCAGGCTTGGTAACATTCTTTGACTATGACGAAGCAATGGCTGCTGCTAAAGAACAGGGTAAACCATTGATGATTGATTTTACCGGAATTGTTTGTCCCAATTGCCGTGAGTTTGAAAATAGGGTTTGGACTCAATCCGAGGTAATGGACAGGATGAAAAATAAATTTGTTGTTGCCTCATTGTTTGAAGATTTTACTCAGGAATTACCTGATTCTGAAAAAGGGTTTTCAAAAATTTTAGGAGCTGATATTAATACCGTTGGAGATAAATACAAAGAACTTTCTTTAAAACTTACGGGTGGCATTTCGCAACCCAATTATGTTTTTTTAAATAATGATGGAACCAAACTTGCTGAAAAAGGGTATGGATATGATGATATTCAGAAAAATGGAACTGATGACTTTGTAAAACACCTGGATAAAGTATTGAAAAAATTTGCAAAAAAATAATACCCCTCTTTTATTTTTTCAATAAAAAATAATTGGTACAGTTATTGACAACTGTAGTGATTATAATGAAATTAATTCTCTTTTAAAAAGTAATTAATGTAAATTTAAATTCTTTAGGGATATTTTTTTAAAAAAAATCACTGATTAAACATAATACAAAAGCATAATGAAAAAATTAATTATTTTAAGTACTACTTTTCTTTTATTTTCTGTAACAGCAATATTAGCACAAAGTAAGGGCAGTAGCTATACAACAGCTTTAGGGGTTAAATTTTTTGATGGTGGTGGAATTACACTTAAACATTTTATAAAAGAAAACATTGCTTTGGAAGGTGTTGGTTTTTTTTGGAACCAGGGAACCAGAATTACAGGCTTATATGAATTACATTATGATATAAATGGAGCTCCAGGTTTAAAATGGTATCTTGGGCCAGGTGCTCATATAGGTTTTTATAATACAAAAAATGGTGGTGGAAGTTTTGCAGGTATAGATGGTGTTCTGGGTTTGGATTATAAAATAAATAAAGCTCCCTTGAATCTTTCTTTAGATTGGCAACCCTCTTTTGAATTTGGAACAGGCAGAGGGTTCACCGGAAGTTGGGGCGGATTTGGAATCAGGTATACGTTTTAATTTAAAAGAGTAGCATGTGAAAGTTATTCTATTACCTTTTCCATCTGCATACTTCTGCTTCCCTTTATTAATATTTGCGAATTATTTATTTGCTGCAGAGTAAACCATTCTTTTGCCTGTAATGCATTTTCAAAATTGATATAAGGGTGTTTTATTTTATGATAATCACCACCAACTAAAACAACTGCCTTCCATATAAAATTATCAATTATAGAAATTATAGTTTGATGTTCCTGCAAACTTACTTTGCCCAATTCCATCATACCGCCTAGGAATAATATTTTTTCATCACCTTCCATATTAGCAAAATTTTCTATAGCTGCCTTCATACTGGTGGGGTTAGCATTGTAAGCATCTAATATAATTTTGTTACTTCCTTTACTTATTAATTGTGAGCGGCTATTACTGGGAGTATAATTTTCAAGCGCTGATTTAATTTTTTCATCTGCCACCTTAAAATATTTTCCTACAGCTACTGCAGCCAAAACATTAGCTAAATTATACTCACCAACCAATTGGGTTTTTATTATATCAATGGCAGCACCTTTTGTTATTGCGACTTCTAAAAAGCCGGTACTTGTTATTACTTCACCCGTAATTTCGGCTTCTTTAGTTCCGTAAGTTTTAACAACTGAAATTTCTTTACTCATTTCTTTTAAATAAGTATAGTCGTTCATAATAAATGCTATACCATTATTTGCTCTTAAATAGTCAAACAATTCACCTTTTCCTTTTCTTACACCTTCTTCGCCATTAAAACCTTCTAAATGAGCTTTACCACAATTGGTAATTAATCCATGTGTAGGTAAAGTAAACTCACAATAACTTTCTATTTCCTTTTGATGGTTGGCCCCCATTTCAATTAATGCAATTTCAGCATCGGCTTTTATTTTTAAAATAGTAAGTGGGATACCGATATGGTTATTAAGATTACCTTCTGTAGTATATGTTTTATAAGTGGTAGCTAAAACCTCGTGTAATAACTCTTTGGTTGTGGTTTTGCCATTACTTCCGGTAATTGCAAAGAATGGAATGTTTTTAAATTGTTGCCTGTGGTGTTTTGCCAATAACTGTAAAGTGGTTAAAACATCATCAACTTTAATTATTCTATTATCTGAAATGTTCGTTTGTTCATCTACGATGATATAGGCAGAACCAGCATCTAAAGCTTTTTGTGCAAATTGATTACCATTAAAATTGGGGCCTTTTAACGCAAAAAATAAATCGTGTTCTTTTAGTTTCCTGGTATCTGTTTGAACAGATGGGTAAGATAAAAATATAGTATAAAGTTGTTCAATTTGCATGTTTCAAAAATACTATAGAAGCAGATAATAAACACAAAAAAAAACCTCCTGATTTTTTCGGGAGGTTTTTTATTTAGAATAAAATTATTTTTTCTTCTTTTGTGAATTCTGTTTACGGCTGCCAAATAAGTTACCATCTTTAAAGCCAGGTCCTTCTGGTGGCCCAAGATAAGTTTGGGCGCAACGGAATCCAACAGTACTTGCACCCTGATCTTCCTGCATAAAGCGACGAGAACCGGGTGATAACCAATATGGCCTGTCATTCCAGCTACCACCTTTAATTACTCTTGATTGATCATTTATTAAAGATGAAATGCCATATCCATAATAAACACCACTTGAAGAGTCTCCATCCAGGTAATTGATTACATTATTTTTTTGATAGTTACTTCTGTTTTTAACATCTTCATCAGAAATATCTACCTTTTTTAATTTATTAATTTCTACACCTTTAACACTGTCTTTTTCATAATCTCCTGCGGCATTTTTATAATACTTCTGAAATTTATTACCACGGAAATAGTTAAAGTCTTGTCCATCAGTTGGAGTTAATGACCTGTAAACGTCACCCACCCATTCGCTTACATTACCACTCATATTATATAAGCCAAATGCATTTGGATAAAATGACTTAACGGGACCTGCAATTGCAGCACGATCATTTAAACCACCGGCAACCCCCATATTATCACCACTTCCACGCTTAAAGTTGGCTAAAAATTTACCCTGCCAGCTTCCACGACGATTATCACGTAAACCATTAGGGTTATTACTCCATGAATATATTTGTTGATTGCTTAATAATTCTTCACCCGATTTATTTTCTTTTTTACGGGGCGATGGATTTTGAGCATAAATGCCATAAGCTGCATATTCCCATTCTGCTTCAGTAGGTAAACGGTAACCCATATTTAAAATACCGTCATCCATACGTACAGTACCTCTTGGTTTACCATTAACATCTTTTAAATCAGATTTTTTAGGCTTACTTCTGCTCTGTATTAAATCGGGTGACATTAAATATGTATCAGTATTAAAAGCATCTGCACCTGCACCTTTCATTTCTTTTTTAGCTGCATCTTTTTTCAAATAGCCTTTTTGTATAAGGTTCAGTTCATTAACCCTATCCGATCTCCAAATACAAAAATCATGCGCCTGTTGCCAGTTTACACCTACTACAGGGTAATAATTATAAGACGGAAAACGGAAATAATACTCTACATAAGGCTCATTATAGGCAAGTTCCTCCCTCCATACCAAAGTATCCGGAAGAGCATTTTTCATAATTGTAGTATCTCCTGAAAATGTATTTTCAAGCCAGTATAAATACTCTCTGTAATGTACATTAGCTACTTCGGTTTCATCTATAAAGAAAGACGGAACTGTAACACGACGGGGAATATTATTCCAATCACCCATTACATCTTCATCTTTTGCACCCATAACAAAGGAACCACCTTGCACAAACACAAGGCCTGGGCCTGCTTTAGGGTATTTTACTTTTGAAACATGGAAGTTGCCCATGTTCTTGTCATCATAATTCCAGCCGGTTGCTGATGACTTGGCACTTTTCTTTTTAAATAAGCCACCATTTTTACAGGCGCTTAATGAAAAAGCCGCGACAATAAGAATTACAAAATTTTTACTTGAAAATAATTTTAACATGTTCGTTCGTTTATCAAATGGTTTAACGAAAGGTTTTCTTTTTTATTGTATCTTGGGAATACTGGCTGCGAATATAAATACTTTAACCGACATAGAGGCCCTGAAAAAGTTTTTTTACTTTATAAGTTATAAAAAAGACTTTTATACATTTACATTTGTATAACAGGTTCAATAGAAATTTTATTGTGCAGTTACATCAAAAGTGTATAATTTTTTTTTGAAAGCATCTTTACATAGATAATTAAAAATAACCTCGCAAAAATTTGTTTAGGTAAGGCTTAATAATTGGAAATCAGTAAATTTAATAATTCTATTTTTATTTTTTTAGCCAGTAAACACATTTTTTTAGCCTTAAATTTCATAAAACGCCTTTAAAAAATGAGTTTTTTTTATAATGCAAGCAATAATCATTAATATATACCGTTTGCTAATGAAATGAATGCTTTTAAATCATTTATCTAATAAAAACCAGACATTTTCAACCTCAATATTTAAGGCTTTGTTATTTAATAAAAAAGTCTTTATCTTTGAAATCCTGAGTTTTTATATATTTTTTTAACAAGATTTTATAAATTAGTTGTTCGTTTCAAATAAACTACTATTTTTACAATACAACAAACATAAAACTAAACGCTTATTGAGGTAAGTTCTACCTAACCAAGACAAAACAAAACGCATGAAAAGAGTAACTTTAAAACTAACTACTTTAGTAGTTTTACTGGGAGGAGCAATTTCTGTATCTAACGCCCAGAGCAACAAAATTAACGTCGTAACTTCTGCAGTTCCGTTTTTACGTATTACACCAGATGCCCGCAGTGGCGGTATGGGAGATGCTGGAATAGCAACAAGTGCAGACGCCAATTCATCTTTTTCAAATCTTGCAAAAACACCTTTTAATTCAAGTAAAGCTGGTCTTGCTATAAATTATGTTCCATGGTTAAGAGATTTAGCTATAAACGATGTTTATTTAGCATCCATGGCTGGGTTTATAAAAATAGATGATGAACAGGCCATTTCTGCATCATTAAGGTATTTTAGCCTTGGTAGTATTCAGTTTACAGATAATCTTGGTAATGATCTACAAACTTTTCGTCCGCGTGAGTTTGCGATTGATGCAGGTTATTCAAGAAAACTTTCTGCTAAATCAAGTTTAGGAATTGGCTTACGCTATATTAATTCAAATTTAGCCAGTGGAACAGTAAATGGCGTAAGTTATAAAGCTGGTTCATCAGTAGCAGGCGATTTACATTTTTACCACCATGGTGCAAAAGAAAATGGCGCTGGTTTTAACTGGGGTGCTACTTTAAGTAATCTTGGTGCTAAAATTTCTTATACCAGCGATGCCACTCAAAAAGATTTTATACCCGCTAATTTGGGAATAGGTGGTGCTTATACAAAAGTATTTGACGAAGACAATAAAATTGTTTTTGCTTTAGATCTGCATAAATTATTAGTACCTACACCTCCTTCCATTGGCGATTCAGCAGGCTTGGTAAGCTACCGGAATAAAGGTGTAGTTAGTAGCTGGGTTAGTTCTTTTGGGGATGCTCCGGGACATCTTTCAGAAGAAATTCAGGAGGTTACCGCTGCTTTAGGTGTTGAATACTGGTACAATAATCAATTTGCTTTCAGAGCTGGCTATTTCTACGAGAATCCAAGCAAAGGGAATAGAAAATTCTTTTCTGTAGGAGCAGGTTTAAAGTATAATGTTTTTGGATTAAACTTTGCATATTTGTTTCCTTCAGGAAGTGGTACAACCCGCAATCCTTTATCAAACACTTACCGTTTTGGGTTAGTATTTGATTTTGATGGTACGAAATAAAGTTATTAGCATATTAAATAAGCGTTACGCCATGTGTGTAACGCTTTTTTGTTTTTAGTACCATCCAAATTATGGATATTTACATTTTAAATTAGTTTCAATGAACTATAGAATAGGCTCTGGTATAGATTTTCATCAGTTAGTAACCGAAAGAGATTTATGGATAGGAGGAATAAAAATACCCCATTTTAAAGGTGCCCTCGGCCACAGCGATGCAGACGTTTTATTGCATGCTATTTGTGATGCAATGCTTGGTGCTTTATGCCTTGGCGATATTGGGGTTCATTTTCCGGATACAGATACTTCTTATAAAAATATTGATAGTAAAATACTATTGAAAAAAAGTTTTGAGCTTATAAAAGGTAAAGGGTATAAAATTGTAAATATTGATTCTACGCTTTGTTTACAGGAACCTAAAATAAAACCATATGTTTTACAAATGCAAGAGGTAATTGCTTCAATTTTAGAAATTTCTATTGACGATGTTTCTGTAAAAGCAACAACAACAGAAAAAATGGGTTTCGCAGGTAGAGAGGAAGGCTTGATGGCTTATGCAACTATTTTACTTTCTAAAGAATAAGGCATATTGTTAAAAATAATTTTTATCATTTTATTTTTTTATACAGTATTACCTTTGAGCCCATGCAAATAATTCCGGTTAACATCATAAATACATCAGGCAATCCATTACCTTCCTATGCCACTGCAGGTTCTTCAGGAATGGATATACGGGCCAATTTGGAAAAAGAAGTGACCTTGCAGCCCTTAGAACGTTTTCTTACACCAACAGGTTTATTTATTGAATTGCCTGAAGGATTTGAAGCACAGATTAGACCAAGAAGCGGATTGGCAATAAAACAAGGTATTACCTGCTTAAATTCTCCGGGAACCGTAGATAGCGATTACCGTGGGGAGTTAAAAGTAATTCTTATAAACCTCAGTAACACTGCACAGGTAATTAATAACGGCGACAGAATAGCGCAGATGATTATTGCAAAAACCGAAAAAGCTACATTACTTTTGGTACAGCAATTGAATGATACAGAAAGAGGCGATGGAGGGTTTGGTCATACCGGGATTAAATAATAAGCTTGAAATAAATATTAAATTAGTGATAAAGAATCTACCTGGTTTTTGTTTAGTGATAATTGCAATTGTTTTAATGCAAAGTTGCCGTACTACTAAACAGATTAATAAAGTTATAGCACCAAAAGACATAACAGTAATTATTATACCAAATGAATCTGCTGCTGATTCATTAAAAATGATACACGAAACAATGGCCAGATTAAACAGCCATTATATTGATTACAAAACTTTTAATGCAAAAATAAAAGTTGATTTTGAAGATAGTAAAGGTAAACAACCGGGCATAACAGCTGTTGTAAGAATAATTAAGGATAGTGCTATTTGGATATCTCTATCTGCCACTCTGTTAAATATTGAGGTATACAGAATGCTAATTACACAAGACAGCGTTATTTTAATGAATACAAGATATAAAGAAGTGCAATACCGTTCTCTGGATTATTTGCAGGAGGTAACGGAAATACCATTTGATTATAAAACAATACAAGAATTATTAATTGGTAATCCAATATTTTTGGACAGTACCGTTGTATCCTTTAAAAAAATGGATTCAAAAATATTAGTATCAACGGTTGGTTATTTTTTTAAACACTTGCTTACTCTTTCATCTGATAATAATTTATTATTGCATAGTAAACTGGATGATGTAGATATAAACCGTAATAGAACTGCAGATATTACTTATGGCGATTTTGAAAGTAAGAGCGGAATCGATTTTTCAACTTACCGGGAAATAACTGTATCGGAGAAAAATAGATTAGATATACAGCTTAACTATAAACAATACGAGTTTAACAAAGAATTATCTGTTTCATTTAAAGTTCCTAAAAATTATAAACGCAAATAGGCGTTATTTTAATTATACACAGGGTGTGTGTTTTTAACCCTGCAAATATTCCCTTTTTCAATTGTATTTTTGATAAACATCCCAAATCCAACTCATGGTAAAAATAATATTCACTGTTTTAGTCTTAATATTTAGTACAGTTGCTTTGGCACAACCTGTTACACGTGAAGAGCTTGAAAAGCAGAAAATGCAACTTAAAAAGGAACTGGAACAAACAGAGAGAATGCTAAATGAAAATAAGGCTAAGTCTAAAGAAAATTTTGTACAATGGAAACTAATTAATGATAAAGTAAACATACAGGACAGGATTATTGACAATATAAACCGGGATATTAATATACTTGACAATAATTTATATAGTACTCAAAAAGATATAAAGCGCTACGACAGGTTGCTGGATACTTTAAAACTTGAATATGCAAAAAGCATGGTATATGCATATAAAAACAGAAGTAACTACGATTTTTTAAATTTCGTTTTTTCCGCAGCTAGTTTTAATGATGCAATAAAACGTATTACTTATTTAAAAAGTTACCGTAATTACAGGGAGATGCAGGGAGAAAATATATTACGTACCCAGGAGTTACGAAAAAAGAGAATAGAAGAATTAAGCGGTACCAAGCAAAAGAAAAGTATTGTATTGCAAAGTAAGGATAAAGAAATGGCGGCCTTGGAAAGTGAGCAAAAAGAAAAGGACAGAATTTTAAGTGAATTAAAGAAGCAGGGTAAACAATTAAATAACCAAATGGCTGCTACAAAAAAGCAGTTACTAAAAGTTAATAATGCCATTACTGCAGCTATTAAAAGAGCCCTTGACGAAGCAAAAAAAATGGCAGTAAAAAAAGCCACTGATGAAGAATCTAAAAGATTGGCAACTGAAAAAGCAAATTCAATAGATAAAACAAATGTTTCAACTTCATTAACAAAATCTGCTACTTTAAAAATTTCTAAAAAAGCCGAGCCCAAAAAAACGCCTGAAAGTGTATTACTTAATGCTGAAAATATTGCTGTAAATACAAATTTTGTAAGTAACAGGGGGGCATTACCCTGGCCAGTTGATAAAGGATATATATTAATGCATTATGGGAGAAACCAATTGCCAAGTGGTACGGTAATGGATATTACAGGGTTAACTGTTGCAACGGATATTGGAACTCCTGTAAAATCGGTATTTGATGGCACAGTATCAAATGTAGTTTATGTAGAGGATATGCAGGTTGTAATTATTCAGCATGGTAAATATTTCAGCACATACAGTAATTTATCAAATGTTACTGTGCAACGTGGCCAGGTTGTAAAAACGGGTCAAATAATAGGGAAAGCTGCAGCTAACTTAGATGGAGTTGGTGCTGTAGATTTTTATGTTAATGACGAAAAAAATAATTTTGACCCCGAGAAATGGTTACGTCGCAGATAAATTAAATCATGCGTTGATATAAAGCTTCATAAATGGGTACTATATTTTCAATACCAAATTTTTTAGCCTGTGTTAAGGCATTTACTTTAAATTGTAAAAGTGTTGCATCGTCTTTAAAGATAGCTAACGCATTTTTAACCATATCGTCTATATCGCCAACATTGCTCATGTAACCACTATAGCCATTAATATTTATTTCAGGAAGTCCACCAACATTGGTTGATATAACAGGCACTTCAGCAGCCATTGCTTCTAATGCAGCTAAACCAAAGCTTTCATATTCACTGGTTAATAAAAATAAATCTGCAATTGGCAGAATGTCTTCCATTTGCTCTTGTTTACCCATAAATTTAATATTATCACACAACACACAATCTCTGCAAATACTTTCTACATATGGCCTTTCGGGGCCATCGCCAAGTAATAATAGTTTGGCAGGTATTTTTTCAACAATTTTCATAAACACTTTTACAACATCATCCACTCTTTTTACTTTTCTAAAATTACTGGCATGAATAATTATTCTTTCGCCGTTAGGGGCAACCGATTTTTTA
>JAYUTC010000162.1:0-12631 GCA_043755395.1 Ferruginibacter sp. | reverse complement strand
TGCACCAATAATCCCAATGCAACAATGAATGTAGAGCGCAGTGCAGATGGAAGAAACTTCACAGGCATAACAACTATTACTGCTGATGCATTGCGTTGCCAGCAGCCATTTGATTATACGGATAACAAACCTTTGGCAGATATAAATTATTACCGTTTAAAAATGACGGATGCTTATGGTAAAGTAACATACAGTACAATTATAGCAGTATTAAACAAAGAAACCGGTTTCGATATTGTTGGCCTTTTACCAACATTGGTAAACAGTAATGCCATATTAAGTGTAATTGCTGCACAAAAAACAAAAATGGATGTGCTTATAACTGATATTGCCGGTAAACAGGTGCAAAAAATTGCTTATAATTTAATTGCAGGCCTCAACCAGTTTACTTTAAACCTGGCTAACCTTACTGCAGGTACTTATCAAATTACAGGTTATACTGCAGATGGTAAATCAAGAACGGTTCGTTTTGTAAAACAATAAGTTTTAGAAAAATAATTTAATGGTCCCGTCATTTTTGGCGGGACTTTTTTTTATGATGCTTAGATTTTATAAATTACCCTGTAATGGGTATTGCAGTTAATTTTTTTTGTCAGAATATTACATAGAACTTTATCGTTATTAAAAACTTTCAAAATGAAACAGTTTGCCTGGTTATTATTTGTTTTTTTATTGCTGAATCAGCAGTCTGTTGCTCAAACCAAGGATAGTATTGACAGCTATGCACAAACTCTTTCAGATACTGCCGGAATTAACCGTTTAATTAATTATTGTTTTAAACACAGGGATGAACAAACCGAAAAGTGTATCCAATTCTCTAAACTTGCACTGGACAAATCCACTAAAATTAATTTTAAAGCCGGTGAAGCAAGATGTTTGGCCAACCTTGGTGCAATGGAATCCATCAAAGGGAATTATTCTTCAGCCCTTCAGTATTACTTCGACGGTCTTAAAATATGGGAACAACAGAATAATAAAAGAGGGATAATGCTTACCAAAAATAATATTGGCGAAGTATATGGTAATTTGAAAAAATACGACCTCCAGTTTCAATACCTTAATGAATCATTAGCAATTGCTGCAGAAAACAATTATAGTGATGGAGAAGCTTTAGTAAAACTAAATATGAGCATTTATTATGCATCTAAAAGTGATTTTAAAAAAGCTTTTACAAGCCAGATGGAAGCTGTGGTATTATTTGAACAACAAAATAAAATGGGCGAAGCTGCACTTGGGTATGGCAATGCAGGCGCTTACAAATTTTTTACAGGTAATTTAGATAGTGCCTTATTTTATTATAAGAAGGCTCTTGCTATTGGTGAAAAATTGAATGATGTACGGGTGCTTTGTATGAGCTATTCAAATATTGCAGAAGTATATGAAAATCAAAATAATATTCCTGCTGCAATTGAAAACTATAACCGTTCCATTGAATTATCAAAACCTAGTAGCCTTAAAGAAACATTGTTATTCTCTTATGGGCAATTATCGGGTATTTATCAAAAGAAAGGAGACTACCCATTAGCCATGCAATTTTTAAAATTACAGCAGAGGGTAAAAGATTCTATCTTAAATATTACCTCTTCAAAACAAATAAATGAGTTACAAACTAAATATGAAACAGAAAAAAAAGAACATACTATTCAACAACAGCAGTTTGAATTAACTAAAAAGAATTACTGGATTGGAGGTAGTGCAGGATTACTTTTATTAGGTGTCTTAATCGGATATTCGTTTTACCGTAGCAATAAATTAAAGCAAGCTAAAAAAATGCAGGAAGAAATTATGTTACAACAGGATCTGGCAATAAAAGCAGTAATTCAGGCAGAGGAAAATGAACGTAAAAGAATTGCAGGTGATTTACATGATGGTATTGGCCAAACTATGAGCGCTGCTAAAATGAATTTATCGAGTTTAGAAAGCCGGCTTAATTTTAATAATGATGATGATAAAATTGCTTTTGATAAAATAATTAACCTGGTAGATGAAAGTTGCAAGGAAGTAAGAAGCGTAAGTCATAATATGATGCCCAATGCATTGTTAAAAAGTGGCCTGAGCAGTGCAGTAAAGGAATTTATTGATAAGATAGACAGCAGGGTATTAAAAGTAAATTTATACAGCGAGGGGCTGAATGAACGGTTAGACAATAATGTAGAAACAGTGCTGTACCGTGTAATACAGGAATGCGTTAATAATGTAATTAAACATAGTGGAGCCAATGAACTGGACATTTCTTTAATTAAAGATACTGATGGAATTGCTGCAACAATTGAAGATAATGGAAAAGGATTTACAGTTGCAGAAAAAGAAAAGGGGCAAGGGATTGGATTAAAAAATATTAAAACAAGAATAGAATATCTAAAGGGAACAGTTGACTTTGATTCGGCAGCGGGTAAGGGAACTCTTGTGGCCATTCATGTACCGGTATAAAGTAGAAAGTAAATGCTTACTTAAATTACACACTTAGAAATAGCGTTTAAATATTTCTCATATTAATAAGATGTAAAATGGGTTGAATTAAATTTTAAATTAATAAGCTAAAGGAGGGGTGTTTTTTATTGAATTGAATTGGTGATTTGTGCAGTTACGTGCTTATTTTCTGCATTTTTACTATCCATATTTTTTTTCACCATTATATAACAAATAATAATTACCAGCAATAAAAGAATAATAGTAAAATACACCCATGGCTGATCTTTAAGTTTACGTTTTTCTTTACGATATTTCTTTTTAGCTAATTGTTTTTGCAGTTCCCTGTTTAATTGTTCTACAGAAACGGGTAGTTTTTTTACATTACTAAATTGCTCCAGTCCTTCTACGGCATCATTAATAAATTCATCATCATTCATCATTTTTTCCAGTTCATGACTATCCTGTTTAGATAATTGTTTACTTAGATAATCCATCAGTTTTTGGTTATCTATATCTTTGTTACTGTTGTTCAATATGTCTTTTAAATCATCACTCATGCAAGATTGTCATTAGTAAATATGTTATTTCTCCATTAATAATTTTAAATTCCTTTTACCGTTTTGGATATGGCTTTTAACCTGCAATAACGAAAATTTAGTTTGCTCAGCTATTTCCTGGTAACTCTTTTTCTCCAGATAAAACAAAGTTACACAAACCTGCTGCTCTTTATTCAATTGTGTTAAAGCTGCTGCCATTGCAGTAAGTGTTTTATCTTTTTCAATATAATTACTTTTATCTGTTGTTTCATCAGATGTAGCCATTAATTGCTCGTTTATTTCTAAGGTATATTTTCCTTTATCCCTTAGCTTCATAAGGCAATGATTTTTTGCCACCATGTAAATCCAGCTTTTAAAATAATCTACTTTGTATTTGTGCAGTTCAGTAATAACTTTTAAAAAAACCTGTTGAACACTATCTTTTGCTTCTTCTTCATTTTTTAAATACTTCATGCATACACCCAACAATAACATTGTGTAACGTTGCAGTAAAATGCCAAGCCATTCATTATCATGATCGGAATAAAACCGTTGCAGCAGTTCATTGTCATCAATATGGTTGTATTTGCCGTGGCTCAAAACTTTTATAAAGTTTTATTTTATATAGATGTAAACATACTATAAATTCCATAATTTAGATTTAAGTAATAATTAAATATGAGTTATGCAATTTGTTGTGTGGCTGTTGCCCCAATTCGTATTGAACCTGACCACGGGTCAGAAATGGTTAGCCAGTTATTATTTGGAGAATGTTGTAGTGTTTCAATAAATAATAAAAGTGAATGGATAAAAATTGTTTGTAAGGCCGATACTTATACAGGCTGGTGCCAGTTGCAACATGTAACAGCAATTGATGATACACATTATTATAATGAAGAACAGGAATTTACTGCCAATTGGGTAAATGAAATAAATTATAACGGGCACCTTATGATGGTGCCATTTGGAAGTTCACTTATGTCTTTAAAAAACGGTAAAACTTTATGGAGAAAAAATACTGTAAATTTTTCTGGTAAAGTCTGGAATCCTTTGACTGCAAAACGGGATGAAAAAACTATAAAAGAAATAGCCGATAAATTTTTAAATACTACTTATTTGTGGGGTGGCAGATCTGTTTTTGGTATTGATTGCAGTGGCTTAACTCAGGCGGTATATAGTTTTTTAAACATTCAATTATTACGTGATGCTAATCTACAGGCAACGCAGGGTGAATTGGTTAATTTTTTACAGGAAGCCCGTTGTGGTGATCTCGCCTTTTTTGATAATGAAGATGGGCAAATTATTCATGTAGGAATTTTACTGAACAATCAGCAAATACTACATACTTCAGGTAAAGTGCGGATTGATAAAATAGATAATGAAGGTATTGTAAATGCAGAAACCGGTGAAAGAACTCAAAAGTTGCGAATAATTAAAAGATATTTTTAATTAGCTATCATTTTCCGGGGCTGTGTTTTGTACAAAGCTTTGTTTGCTATTTAAACTTTCATTTACTTTTTTCTCTTTATCAAAAAATATCATTTTAATTGCAATTAAAATCATAACTGAGGCAAATACTTTTTTAACGGTTTCCTGCGACAGGCTTAGTGCAATCCTGCTACCCAAAAAACTACCTAACAAAAAGCCAATAGCCAGTATACCTACTACTTTAAAATCTACGTGGCCCTGTTTATAATATTGTAAAACACCTAAAATACCAACTGGCAGCAATATTAATCCAAGTGATGTACCCTGTGCAGTTTTTTGACTGAAGCCAATAAAATACACAAGAGCTGGAACAATAATCAGGCCTCCCCCCAGGCCAACAAGTCCGCCTAAAATGCCAGCTGCAATTCCAATCAAAATTATGATGAGAATAGTTTGAGTGTCCATATTATGCTTTTTTATGGTCATTTAACAAAACTTGTTTTATAAAAAGCAATAGCTTCTTCTATAACTTTATAGGCAGCATCTTTATGCTGAAATTCATCTATTTCAACCACTTTATTTTCCAGAACTTTATAATTTTCAAAATAATTTCTTAAAACTGCAATAAAGTGTTTGGGTAATTCATCTACATCAGTAATATAGTTTACTCCCGGATCTTTGGTGGCTACTGCAATAATTTTATCATCTTTTTCGCCATTGTCAATCATTTGCATATTACCAATTACAGTAGCCTGTACCAGGCAAAGGGATTGTATACTTTCACTGCATATTACTAATATATCCAGCGGGTCATTATCCTGCCCTAATGTTTGCGGAATAAATCCATAATTAACCGGGTAGTGAAAAGAGGAATAGATAACTCTGTCGAGTTTAAGTAATCCTGTTTTTTTATCAATTTCATATTTAGCCCGGCTGCCTTGTGGAATTTCAATCAGGCCATTTACTATTTGAGGAGCTTTTTCTCCGTAATGTGCCCCGTGCCATGGATGAAGTACGTACATAAATTATGAGTTAAAATTAATTAGTTTAAAACCAAGCCATGCAGCAATAATTCCTAAAATAATACTTAAAGAAATATAAAGTAATGCTGTAAAATATTTTCCATTTTCAAAAAGGGCTAAATTCTCTGCCGAAAAAGTAGAAAAAGTGGTAAAACCCCCGCAAATACCTGTGGCTAAAAATAATTTCCAGTTATTTTGAAATGTTTCATCTTTTAAACTAAAAGCCAATACCAATCCAATAATAAAACTTCCAACTATATTTACTGCAAATGTTGCATAAGGAAAATATTTAGTGGCAATAATAAGGTAAGTAACATAGCGAAGCATGGAGCCAATTGCCCCTCCCAAGCCCACTAATAGTAAATTTTTAAGCATAATAAATTATTGATTTTCAGCAAACGTGTATTTCAAATCAATCAGCCACTTCCCATTACTTCTAACTAATTTTAATTTATTCTTCATTGTTTTTTTATAGCTGTTGCTGTAATTGATTATTGTAGTAGTATCGTTTAATGAGGTTAATGAATTTATGAGGATATCTGAAGATTTGTATTTTACTAATTCTGTTTCATCTTTTGATTGATATTGATGTTTAAAGCTTTCAAAATACTGCATGTTGGTTTCGTCTTTTAGTAAGTATTTTTCTGCAGTTATAAAATTATTGTCTAAAACAGTACGAATAAAAGTTGTGGCCACATCGGTATCAGTAACAGGATTATTTTGCTGAGTATTATTGCAGGAAAAAAGACAAATAATAATAAAAACTGAACAAGTATTTTTTATATTCATAACTAAAGTTAAACATCTTTAAGTTAAGCTAAATAAAAAAGCACCCCAAATTTGCGGGATGCTTTTTTTTATAATTAGTTTATTTATTGGTTTGTTTTCTTTACCGCCTCTTCTAGTTTTTTTGCCGCTTCTTCTATTTTGTCTTTGTTCTCATTTAATTTTTCAAGGCCTTCTTTCATTTTGTCAGTTAAAGAATCCATATTAACATTTTTCATGGCATCAGCACCTTTATTTATTACATCATTCATATCAACACCTTTTTCTTTCATTTTATCAGTGCCCATTTGCATAACAGAGGCTTTATCAAAAGCGACTTTCCATGCACCACCTTCTTTTTTTAAAATAAAATTGGTGCTTTCTCCGCTGTTTTTATCTTTTACTGCCACAGTAGCCTTATCGCCATCAATTTTTGTATCTCCAAATTCCATTTTTGCTTTATCAAATTTATCCATTTGGTCGGTTTTAGAATCTTTAGCCATATTCATACCCATCTCCATCAGGCTAAACATTGCTTCGCTTTCTTTGGTGGCTAATTTTTTAGCAGTAGCAATATCTTTTTTAGACATGGCATCAAAAAAGGCAGTCAATACAGATTTTGGATCGCCGCCACCTGAGTTGCAACTAAAAAATAATAAGGAAGTAGCTACCACTAAGGCTAATAACATTTTTTTCATAACTAATATTTTAGGTTTATTTATATTCAAAATTACTTTTATTTTTCATGTTTTAACTATTATTAATATAAAATCTTTTTTTGGAGTGTACATAATGGTTGCATAAACAAATCATCAACCCCAATAAAGGTAAATTTTCCTATATGGCTGGTACTAAATTGCAGTTTTCCATTGGTGCCCATTACATAAGATTTGTAAATAAACTCGGCACAATACATACGGTCATTGGTTTCCAGATTAAATTTCATATCAAACATAATACCTGATTGATGTAGTTTTTTTACCGTAATCATCAACATTGCTATTTCTGTTTTTGATAATTTGTAGCGGTAAATACCAATGCCACGGTTGCTAAATGGCTCTGCAAAAATTTCAAAGGCATCGCGTCTTATTCTCTGGTCGGGATTCCATTCACCTCCTAATGCATGATAAACAAAAATGCTGTCGTTTTCAATACTGGCAATTCCGCAGTGAGAGTAAGTTTTATCCCGTTGATTTAGGCTGCGTAAACTTTCACTGGTAAAATCATTACCGGTACGTACAATTAAATCACCAGTTGAAATTATCTTTTTACCGGAATCAATTTTTATATAGGCCAGTTCAATTTTTTGTAATTCTCTTAGTGAATCTTTTCTGGCAATAATTGATTTATTGTAATTGTGGATATTGTTACAGGAAAGTAATAAAAAAATGAGGCAGCTAATTAGCCACCTCATTATATAGGACGGGTTAGTATTTTTAAAAAGAATCATTTAATCAAAACTACAAACTCTTTTTAATATCATCTATTTTGCATCATCTTTATTGTAAGCCTTTATAATTGATTTAACCAATCTGTGCCTTACCACATCTTCTTCATCAAGCTCTACATGTGCAATGCCTTCAATATTTTTTAAAATACGGGTGGCTTTAAATAAACCACTTTGCTGGTTTTTTGGCAAATCAATTTGTGTAGGGTCACCGGTAATTATAGCTTTTGCATTGGGGCCAATACGGGTTAAAAACATTTTTATCTGCAGGTCGTTAGTATTTTGTGCTTCATCTAAAATGATAAAAGCATTATCCAGTGTACGGCCTCTCATGTATGCTAAGGGGGCAATTTCAATTGTACGGGTGGTCATATAATATCCCAGTTTATCTGCTGGTATCATGTCATCTAATGCATCATATAAAGGTCTTAAGTACGGATCAATTTTTTCTTTTAAATCGCCCGGCAAAAAACCAAGACTTTCGCCTGCCTCAACTGCGGGCCTTGTTAAAATAATTTTTTTAACAGTTTTGTTCTTTAATGCTCTTACTGCTAATGCAACAGCAGTATATGTTTTACCGGTTCCTGCGGGTCCAATGGCAAATAGAATATCATTTTTATCACAGGCTTCCACCATAAGTTTTTGATTGGCTGTACGGGCCCTTACTGTTTTACCGTTTGGGCCAAACACCAATACATCATTAGGGTTTCTGTCCATAAAATTATCCACCACCCGTTCATCATCACCACCTAATATCTGTTCAAAATAATTGGCACTCATGTGTCCGTTACGTTCCAGGTACTGTAGAATAAGATCAATTTTTTCTTTTGCACCTTCAATCTGCTCGGGAGCGCCGCTTAGTTTTATTTGTGTTCCGCGGCTGAGGATTTTTACGAGAGGGAATTTCTTTTTTAAGATGTCTAACTTTCCGTTGTTTACTCCAAAAAATTCAATAGGGTTAACGGTTTCAAGGTTAATAATCGTTTCTGTCAATGGTTTTCAGTTTTTATGCACTGTTTCTGTTGTTGTAAAAAATCAATCGAACATAGCAGCACTTTGTTTACAATTAAAATTGCATTGGTACTTTTAAACTTGCTTTTCAAATGTAACGAATATCAGTTAATAGATAACAAATTTACTTATCAACAGAATGTTAATTAAAAATTAAGAAAGAAATAAATTTTAGATTAAAGAATTAAAATCATTGATGAATAAATTTAAGCACTTAAAATATTTTTTGATTCGAAGATTTGATTTCTTTTTAAACTTTAGTGGCATAATCTTTCTAAAGAAAAGAAGGGCTATAAAATAATTAAAACCTGCCCACAATTTTAAAGTTAACTAACCGTGGCGTTAACCTGTTAGGGATGCTGTACACATTGTTGGCAAAATCTTTTATCAACTGGTAGCTAATTGTGTTAGGCCGGTCAATTAAATTAAACACTTCAAAACTTGCCCAGATATTTTCAAAATCTTTAAAAGGACTGTGGCTGCGTCGTTTACTTTTTTCACTTAGGAACTGTGCACTAAAACCAATATCAATTCTTATATACGGGTCAATAATTAATGCATTGCGGTATTTAACACTGTTAGGTATATTGTAACTCATGTTGCTGCCATACAACATATTTAAATGCACTTTAAAATTTTTGTTGGTTGGCAAATAATCTTCCATATACAACCCAACTGTTATTAAACGGTCGGTAGGGCGGCGCACAAAACCAACTTCATTTTTTATACTATCCACCGGTATCTGATCGTTAGTTTGTGCAGTTATTATTTCACCAGATGCATTTTTGTACTGATAATAAAAATCGTTATTTAAATTTTCCCGGGTACGCATAAATCCAATGCTAAGCCAGCTTTCTGCATCCTTTACTAACTCGCCAAATAACCTGGCTTCTATACCTGTTGCATATGCCTTCGCTTCGTTGTTTCCGGCGTAACGGATTTTAACATTGTCCACATCATATACATCTACATTGCTCATAATTTTATAATATGCTTCGGTTGTTATGCGAAAAGGCCTTGATTGCAATCCTTTAAAATTATAATCCAAACCAGCCACAACCTGGTAACTTTTTTGGGCTTTTACATTTGTATTTAAAGTGCCGTCATATCTTCTGAGTTCCCTGTAAAAAGGTGGTTGATGATAAGCGCCTGCAGCAAGTTTTAACACCATATCTTTTTTCCATTGCGGTTTCCAGCTTAGCTGCATGCGTGGACTTATCAAAAATTCTTTATTTAACGAGTTGTAATTATACCTGATACCGGCCTGCAGGGTTATATCCTTTACTTTATTACCAAGACGGATATTATCCTGTATATAACCGCTGAATTTTTGAATAGATAAATCGGCTGTTGATTGTAAAACTTTATAAAGGGTTAAGTTAACAGGGTTATGTGGTAAGGAATAGCCGGCACTATCCTGGTATTCCCATTCTTTTAATTTGTCGGTAATATTTGTTTGCTCAATACTGTTGCCAAATTGCATAAAATGTTTGCCCTTATCAATGCTCCCTTTTAAGCTGGCATTGTAAACTGTAATGTCTAAAGTATTTCTGCCATAGTTTTGATAGTAACCTGCGCCCAATGGATTTACTATTTGCCCAAAAGTGCTGCTGGATTTATCAAAATCCCTATCCCCAAAAAGATAAGAACCTGCAATATCAAAGTTTTCATTTTCTTTATTTTGAAATCGGCTGAGCATCCACTTTAGTTTTAATTTTTTTGTAGGGTTATGCAGCATGCTTAAACCAAGCAGGTTTGTTTTGTAGCCATCCTGTTCCTTACCTTCAAAATAAATATCTAAACCAAGATTAGCTGTAAACAGTGGCGAAAAAACAGAGGTTGTTTTTTGTGCCGATTGGGGGAATAATGTAAACTTTGTTGCTGAATAATTGCCTAAAAATTCTAACTGTAATTTTTCGTTAACCTTATAGGTAATATAAGTTTGAAAGTCGGAGGAAGATGGAATATAAGAGCCAACTGTTTCCTGCGAACTCAATAAGTTATTATTGCTTTTGTTGCGAAGACCAAATAAATATGTAACATTTCCTTTTTTGTTAGCGCCTTCCAAATGTAAACCCTGCTCTAATAAACTTACATATACTGTACCCCCAAATGATTTTGGTTTTTTATATTGAATGTCCAGCACACTACTCATCTTATCCCCATATTTTGCCTGAAAACCACCATTGTAAAAATTTACGTTTTTTGCCATTTCAGGATTAATAAAACTTAAGCCTTCCTGCTGGCCGCTTCGGACCAGGTAGGGCCTGAAAATTTCAAAATCGTTGATATAAATTAAATTTTCATCATAATTGCCCCCACGTACACTGTATTGAGAAGTAAGCTCATTGTTGCTGCCCACCAGTATTTTTATTAACCCCTCCACGCCACCAATTGTACTGGGTAAGGTTAATGCATATTTAGGATTTATTTTAGTAAGGCCGGTTTCTTTACGCAAGTTATCATCTGTAACAGTAATGGTTTCAAGTGTTGTTCCACTGTGCGCAAGTTGAATTGTTGCCGTTTCTTCTTCGTTATTACTTAAATAAAAATTTCTTTGTGCATCTTTATAGCCTGTATATGAGAATACTAATGCAAATGCTTTATCGGCAGGAACTTTTATTTTAAAGTATCCACTGTCATTGGTAATTGTGCCCGTAGACTTGCCTAAAATAATTATGGATACTTTTTGTAAAGGTTTATCATTTTCGTCAATTACTTTACCACTAACCCATGCTGATTTTTTTTGAGCGGCTGCCACAATAGTGATCATTGTAAATAATAATACAAAAAAAATTCTCATGCCATGAAGTTAGTTTATTTTATATTTATTAAAATTAATTGGAAATAAAATTTTAAAAGTTATTTATTTTATTGCACTGGTTTCTGCTTTTGTATCTTCCATAGCGAAAAGAAAAAAACTGCAAATAAATTTTCACCAAACTCAAATATTAGTACTTATACCGCTGTCTCTTTTTACCCAACACTACCCAATAAAATGCTGGATTTATTTGCTACTTAAAACATTAGAAAACTGGTTAAACAAAAAAGGGTAATGGAAAATAATAAAGATATACTGGAACTTGCCTGCGTTGCCGGTTTGTTTGGAATGCCAACCGGGTAAAGAAAAATTTATTTTTACAGAAGCAAATATATCAGCAGTTATAAAGATTTTAAAACAGCAATTGTGGCCAAAGGATCCAATGCTTTAAAAACAGTGTTACCTGCCACCAACACGTCTGCACCAGCATCAAGAATTGATTTTGCGTTTTCTAACGTAACACCACCATCAATTTCAATTTTTACGTTTAATGATTGTTCGTCAATCATTTTACGTAATTGATTTATTTTAGTTATTGTATAAGGAATAAAAGATTGGCCTCCAAAGCCGGGGTTTACACTCATTAAACAAACCAAGTCTATATCTGCTAAAATATCTTTTAAGCTTTCCACCTGTGTATGTGGATTAAGTGCAACACCTGCCTGCATGCCTAAATTTTTTATCTGCTGAATATTGCGGTGTAAATGAGGGCAGGCTTCAATATGTACTGTAAGGATATCGGCACCTGCTTTTTTAAAAGCTTCGGCATAGTTACCAGGATCTTTAATCATTAAATGCACATCACAAACTTTAGTGGTAGCTTTTCTAAAAAACTCAATTAGCATGGGGCCAAAGCTTATATTTGGAACAAAACGGCCGTCCATAACGTCCAGGTGAAACCAGTCTGCTTTGCTTTCATTAAGCATTTTGCATTCGGCTTCCAGGTTCAAAAAATTAGCAGCCAAAAGAGAAGGAGCGATGATGGGCATTGTTGTGTTAATTTAAAAAACAAAGTTAACAATATTAACTGACTGCTAAAAACATTGAACTTAATAAAAACCCTTCTCTGGTTTTAAAAGCACTATTTAACTCCTAATTTTCCCAAAGCATCTTTTGCTTCTAAATAATCGGGATTGTATAATAAAGCAGTTTTATAATTAGCAATAGCTTCGATAGGGTTATTCAATTT
>JAYUTC010000161.1:0-12633 GCA_043755395.1 Ferruginibacter sp. | reverse complement strand
GCAAAATAATTATGCTGTTCAATATCGCAATGTAAAGCCAGGCCCAGTTTAATAGCATATTCAATGGCTTTGCGGTTCATCTTTGGTAATGTACCCGGATGTGCCAGCGTTATAGGGCTGATATGAGTGTTAGGTTCACCGCCAAAAGCAGCACTGTCGCCACAAAATAATTTACTTTTAGTGAGAAGTTGAGCATGTACTTCAAGGCCGATAACGGTTTCATACTTATCTGCAGAATTCATGCTACAAAGGTAAAGTAAAGAAGGCAGAAGTAAATCTGGTAAAGGGTATAAACCTAGTTTAGGATTATAAATTAGTAACCCTATCAATGTAATTATTGACAGAGTTACAATACACGTAAGAAGAATTTACTGAACCGCCGACAGGGCTATTAGCCGCTGTCGGGGTTGAAAACATGGCTTTATAAGTTGGCGGTTTTTAATTTCTTTGGAATTTTAATATCAAAGCTCATTTCGCTGCCATTTCGTTTTGCCTTTATATTGTATAATGCTTTTTCTGCATTTTCCATTAGTTGTTCCCTTGCATCATCTGTATTACTTATTTTTTTGCCACCAATTTCGGTAACGATATCATCTTTTTTAAGCCCGGCTTTTTCGGCAGGTGAATCTTTTTCGGCATCTAAAACTTTTACGCCATTACCCTCTTCAGTATCCTGTATTTTTAAACCCAATTTTTGATGACGGGGAAACGTTGCAAGTCCATATAGTGATTGGGCTTTATCAAGTTCTGCAAGGCCTCTGTTATTCCATAAAATAGATTCATCGATGCTACCAGGGGCTATTGCCATACCTGGAGTTTTTAATGAACGTAAATTTGCACCCGGCCCACTAAATGAGTAGGTCATAGTTGATTTTGTTTCTCCCAAAACAGCTTTAGTGGATTTTTCTTTTCCTTCTCTTTTGTAATATACCGTTACTTCATCTTTGGGTTTAAAAGAACCGACAACTTCGGTTAAATCAGAAGGGTCTTCCACTTTTTTATCATTGATCTTTGTTATAATATCGCCTTCTTTTAAGCCTGCTTTTTCGGCTGCACTACCTTTGCTAACATTGGTAATTGCAGCACCATTTGGTTTAGTATCTACACCTTCCTCATTTTCAATACCTGTGGTAACACCCAAAAATGCCCTTTTTCCACCTGGAAAGGAACCTGACATATTATCGATATAAAAATCTTCTTTGTTAAATGGAGAAAAGGAAAAATTATTGTATTTATCCCCAATTATTACATCTCTTTTATTAATAGTTATATCCCCATCTTTAAACTCACTAATGGGTTTACCGTTAATGGTTACCTTATCTCCTTTAATTTCTACAATAACTTTGGTGTCTTTATCTCCTTTTTTACGGATGATGATTTCCTGAGTTTCTTTTCTTTCTTTCTTCTCCTTTATTTCAGGCTTTTCATCCTGTGCTAATACTGTATAGTTAAACGAAGTAAATCCTAGTACAACAGCAATTAAAAATACTTTTTTCATGACTTTATATTTTATGTACGAAATGTTTAGTAGATCAAAAGTAGTCAGATTCTTTGAATTACGAAATTTTTCGCAGATTATTTTTTGGCTTTAACAAAATTTTGGAATTTGTGACCAAAAAATGGAGGTACAGATATTTGTAAATAACAAAAAAGCGAGAGGTTTTATAATAAAGACTTTACCTTTTCTATCACCGCCTTCAAATTGCTTACATCCTGTCCGCCGGCAGTAGCCAGGTTTTTTTGTCCGCCGCCACCACCTTTTATTAATGGCGCAATATGTTCTTTAATAATTTTTCCGGCATCCAAATTTTTTGCAGCCACAACGGTATCGCTAATGCCAATTGCAACAAAAGGCTTACCATCAATATTGGCGCATAGTACTGCCACATGATCATTAAGTTTATTTTTAAGATCAAAACAAAGTTTCTTTAATGCATCGGCATTGCTCACTTCAATAATTTCACCCACAAAAGTTACGTTGTTGATTATCTCATCTTTTTGTAATAATTCATTACGGATAATAACCAGTTGTCTTGCTTCCAATGCTTCGATGTGTTTTTTTAAGGAAGCATTTTCGGTTTGTAAGTTTTCTATCGATTTGTTGATGTCCTTCGGGTTTTTTAAAAGCCCGCTGATTTCGCTGATTGATGCAGATAAATTGTTAACGTAGTTTTCTGCCGCTTTTCCGCATATTGCTTCAATACGGCGAACACCTGCTGCAACTGCACTTTCGTTTTTTATTTTAAACAAACCTAATTCGCCGGTACTGCCAACATGAGTACCACCACATAATTCAATGGAATATGTTGAATCCATAATTACTACACGAACTACATCACCGTATTTTTCTCCAAATAAAGCCATGGCACCCAAAGCAACTGCTTCATCTTTTTTCATTTCTTTAATTACAACCGGGATGTTGGCTCTTATTTTTTCATTCACCAATTTTTCTACAAAAGCAATTTCTTCATCGGTCACTTTAGCAAAATGACTGAAATCGAAACGCAGGTGTTCTTCATTTACCAAACTGCCTTTTTGTGCAACGTGTTTGCCGAGTATTTTGCGCAAGGCTGCATGCATCAGGTGAGTAACGCTATGATGAACGGTGATATTTTTTCTATTGGAAATATCAACTTTTGCAATTAATTCCCCACTTAAATCAGCAGGAATAGTTTCTGCAAAATGAATGATGAGGTCATTCTCCTTTTTGGTATCTACTATATTTACCTCACCCCAGCCCTCTCCCCCGAAAGCATCGGGGTCTGCGACAAAGGAGAAGGAACCAACATCACCAACCTGTCCGCCACTTTCGGCATAGAATGGGGTTGTATCTAAAACTATTTGATACAATTCTTTTCCTTTGCCGCTGACTTTTCTGTATTTAATAATTTTACTTTTTGTTTCTAAACTATCATAACCAACAAATTTTGAAGAGGCAATATCATTTACGGTAATCCAGTCTTCAGTTTCTAAAATAGCAGCAGCACGACTGCGGTTTTTTTGTTCCTGCATTTCTTTTTCAAAACCAGCTTCATCAACCAATAAATTATTTTCTGATGCAATTAATCTTGTTAAGTCAATTGGGAAACCAAATGTATCCAGCAATTCAAATGCAGCAGCGCCACTGATAATTTTGGTTTGCTGAGATTGCTTCATCACTTCATCAATATTTTTTAAACCATTCGCCAGTGTTCTTAAAAACGCCTCCTCTTCTTCTTTAACTACTTTACTTACAAAGTCTAATTGCTGGTTTAACTCCGGAAATACATTTTCAAACTGCTTTGCAATAACTGGTAATAGTTGATGCAGCAATGGTTGCTTATAATCTAAATAAGAATAATAATACCTTACTGCACGTCGAAGTATCCGGCGTATAACATATCCGGCGCCGGTGTTGGAGGGCAATTGTCCATCGGCAATAGTAAAAGATATGGCACGAATATGATCAGCAATTACACGGAATGCAATGCTTTCTTTATCATCACCTGCAGTATATTTTTTATCCGTTATTTTTTCTGTTGCTGCAATAGTGCCGGTAAAAATATCGGTATCATAATTACTTTGTTTTTTTTGGATGACCCTTGTTAATCTTTCAAAGCCCATACCTGTATCTACATGTGTTGCAGACAATGGCTCAAGGCTGCCATCTTTTTTACGGTTATACTGTATAAATACATTGTTCCATATTTCTATTACCTGCGGATGATCTTTATTCACTAAATCTCTTCCCGGGATTTTTGCTATTTCTTCTGCAGTTCTGCAATCCACATGTATTTCGGTGCAGGGACCGCAGGGGCCGGTATCGCCCATTTCCCAAAAATTATCTTTTTTATTACCAAAGATGATCTGCTTTTCAGGTATAATCTTTTTCCATTCTGCTAAAGCAATTTTGGAAGCAGGGATCCCTTCTTTTTCATCGCCTTCAAAAACCGTTACATACAAACAGTCTTTATCTAATTTGTATACCTCAGTCAATAATTCCCAGCTCCAAGCAATGGCTTCAGCTTTAAAATAATCGCCAAAGCTCCAGTTACCCAGCATTTCAAACATGGTATGATGGTAAGTATCCACACCCACTTCTTCCAGATCGTTGTGCTTGCCGCTAACCCGTAAACATTTTTGCGTATCAGCAGCTCTTGAATACGGCGCTTTTTTGTTGCCCAAAAAGTAATCCTTAAACTGGTTCATTCCGGCATTGGTGAATAACAGGGTAGGATCGTTTTTTATTACTATAGGGGCAGAAGGAACAATAATATGCCCCCTGGATTTAAAAAAATCAAGGAATTGTTGCCTTATCTCTCCACTTGTGATCATATACCAACTATTTATTTTGGGTTGATTTTTGTTATGTAACGGGTTATATTTGTAACGTTGGCAAAGGTAAAGAAAAAGATGCCCCCTCCACCCCCTGAAGGGGAAACTAATACCGGAAATAGCGGAGATAGATGGGTAAATAACATAAATAAAGTTGAAGAATAGGATGTGGTATAAGAGAGATTATTCTTTCTTTTTAATAAAATGAAAAAATAACAAAACATGTTTGCAACAATGTTAAATAGCATTACCGAAGTTTGTAACCCCAAAAATAAAATATAATCTTAAATTTTTCCCTTTTTGGGGATAGGGCGTATGAAAAAAATTAAATACTTCTATAATACTAATACACTTCGATACGAGAAGCTGGTTACACCATTCCGGGTAAAATTGTTGCGGATTTTTGGTTTTATTTCGACTGCATTAGTTACTTCATCTATAATTGTTTTACTCTATACAAAATTTTTTCCAAAAGCAATTGATAAGGAAAACCAATTGAAGTATGATATTTTGAAAGATAATTATGGAACATTAAGCGGCAAGGTTAACACACTGAAGCAACAAATGGCTGAGTTGGAGAAAAGGGATAATCAGGTTTATCGCTCCATTTTTGAAGCCAATCCATTATCTGATAGTGCAAGAGCAAAACTGGTTGAACAAAAAAAGGAATTGGAGAAAGTAAAATTAATGAGTGATGATGACCTGGGTAATGAAATTGTAAAGACATTAAATAATATTACAGCCCGTGTGGCCTATCAGTTTGAGAGTTATGGAGAAATTGATAAACTCATAAAAAATCAGGGTAATAAACTAGCAAGTATACCGGCAATACAACCTGTTAGTAATAAAGAATTAAACAGAATTGCAAGCGGTTTTGGATTTAGGATACATCCTATTTATGGCATAGCAAAAATGCATAGTGGATTAGATTTTACTGCACCGCAGGGAACTCCTATTTATGCAACCGGCGACGGTGTTGTTACTACATCAGGAATGGGAATAGGTACCGGAAACCATGTCATTATTAATCATGGTTATGGATATGAAACAGTGTATATGCACATGGTACGTATAAAAGCAAGAGACGGGCAACGGGTAAAACGAGGCGAAGTAATTGGATGGGTTGGTAATACTGGAGCAAGTACAGGGCCACATTGCCACTACGAAGTACATATTAATGGAGTGCCGGTTGACCCTGTTTACTTTTTCTTTAATGACTTAAATGCAGAACAGTACGACAGGCTTCTTAAAATTGCCGCTACAGGTAGTGCCAAAAGTTTTGATTAACTTTAAATATGCCAATTAACCAAATAGCATTTGATTTTAATAATCAGCCTCCTGTTTCTAAAGAGGAGGCAAACACTATTGTTATAACCGAAACAAACAATGAGGAACAAAATAAGGTTTTGGATTTAACTATAATGAATTCTATAAATGTTAAGCCTATAAATAAAAACAATAAAAAACAAACCCGTGGAAGAATGAGTTTAAAAGATATGGAAGCCGGGGTAGATTTAATTGAAGTACCTGAAGATGATGTATTGTTTACAAAAATGTATTATCCAATAGGAACAGTTGCGGGTATGTTTAATGTAAATCAAAGCCTGATAAGATTTTGGGAAAACGAATTTGATATTTTAAAACCCAAAAAAAACGGAAAGGGGGACAGGTTGTTCAGGCCGGAAGACGTAAAAAACCTAAAATTAATTTATCATTTATTAAGGGAAAGAAAATATACTATTGAAGGAGCAAAAGACTTTCTGAAAAAAAATAGGAAAGCAGCTGAAAACTTTGCGATGATAGAATCGCTGAAAAAACTTAAAAGTTTTTTAAATGAATTAAAAGCGAATCTGTAACCACTAATTAACAAAATTGTTTTTTTGAACAGGGTTTTTAAACAGACCTTTACAGCGTCAATTTCTCTATTAATTAATTTATACTGAATGAAATTTTTAGTAACATTATTGTTTTGTAGTTTATTTGTAAAAAGTACTGATGCACAGGCGCAATATGAAGTTCTGAAAGATGAAAATCATCCTGAGCAGCATATTTTAAGGGGGATCATTAATAAATACCTTGTTCAAAATGATACAACTTATAATTGGTTTTATAGTAGTTATAATATGTATAAACCAGATACAGCAACTCTTTCTGCATTAGAGAGGTGGAAAAATAAGGTGCAGTTTGTAATATTTGGGGGTACCTGGTGTGAGGATACACAGTTTATATTACCTAAGTTTTTTAAACTGCAGGAAATGAGTGGAGTTTCTGATAATAATATTACTTTTTTTGGCGTTAACCGTGCAAAAAAATCTTTAGCAGCAATTGCTGATGCATTTAATATTATTAATGTACCTACCATTATTGTTATGAAAGAGGGTAAAGAGGCCGGTAGGGTGGTAGAATATGGTAAAACTGGTAAATGGGATAAGGAACTGGCGGAGATTCTTGACCGATAATTCTTCTTTTTTCTTTTTATTCTTTAATTATTATAACATTTTCTGGGGGTGTTGCCAGTTCAATATTGGTTTCTTCCATTATTTCTTTTATTGAAAAATTTACAGATTCTTTTAAATTATTAAAATCCTCAAGAGATATTGGCCCGGTAAAATATTCTGTAATGATTACAATTCCGGGTTTAGTAATTTCTGTTAAGTGAACGTTTGCCGATTCAAATAAATCTGCTTTCAGCAATAAATATTTTTTTATTTCATCAATACATTTCAGCGTATCAGCGCCAGATGCTTTGTGTGAGAGTTCTATTTTAATTTCTGCACGGCGGTGAGTGCGCAGGCTCCAGTTATCTACCACACTATCTACCATTTGTTTGTTGGGTACAGTAACTAATGTTTTATCTGCAGTACGGATACGGGTACTACGTAATCCTATTTTCTCAACTGTGCCGGTTACAGTATTTACTTTTAAAGTATCTCCTAAAGTAAAAGGTTTGTCAAAAAATATGATAAATGAAGCAATTAAATTTTCAAGACTCTCTCTAGCCGCCAGTGCCAATACTGCACCAACAACACTAAGACTGGTTAATAAATTGCCAACCGGCTGATTAAAACAGGCTTTTATTATGAATAATAACCCGATAATAGTAATGATAATTTTTAAAAAATCCTTAAAAAAAACAATTAACTGGTCATCGGATTTATCAGAAGTTACTGCTGCTTTTTGTTCCAAAGCCAAAGCAATTATGTCAATTATTTTTAATAAAAACCATGTAAAGGATATGATAATGATGCCAAGTCCGAATCTTGTTAATATATCGTCAAGTTTATGGCCGTAAAGGGTATATTGCCAGGCTGACGGAAAATTTAATTTATCAATTGAAAATACAGTAACTAAAATAAATATCCACCATTCCAACCGTTCTACCACAACGTCAGTAAATTTCTCCTTGGCAACATTTTTCCATTGTTGTTTAAATGAACGATATAGGAAGGAAGCAATATACCGGGAAATATACCTCTTAAAAAAAAGCATCAGCAAAAGTGTGCCACCAACAATGCAATAGCTTCTGATTGTGTTATCTAGATAAATATTGTCAAAAAAATCCATGCAATAAAAGTACTACATCTTACTCAAATTAGTTTACGCTGTAAATGTAAATTCCATTATCCTTAAGAAGGTAAATTTTTCCATTTATAGCTTTTATAGCAGTATAGTCTCCAAAAAAAGATGGAAGTTGATATTCAATTAATGTAAAAGAATTTAGTTCGTAACTGAATAATTTATTATTGCTAAACCCGTAAATATTTTTAGCACTAACCGCCACATTATTCCAGTTTAAAAAGGGGAGCCTGTTTTTATAGGAGCCGTAATAATCAAAAATATAAAATCCTTTTTCTGCATCATAGAGGTAAACAAAATTTTCTTTATCTGTTAATTGTGATGGAGATGGTACAGAATCGAAAAGCATTCTAAAATCGGTTGTTTCCTGCAATTGCCTGCCTTCCTCATCAATTTTTTTAAGTTTATAATCCTGTTCATCAAAAAGCCAGATATTGTTATCGTAAGAAGTTGTAATGCTTTGTACCGAAAAAATATTTTTTTTACGAAAGTTAATGGTATTACGAATGTTAAGGAATCGGTCTAATACAACTACTGTTGCAAATATTTTGTAGTAAAGTAAAACTTTCAGGGGATTGGTAACATCAATAGAAGAAATATTGCCATAACGTTTAACATCATTAAATACACCAGCGGAATCACCATTACCGTTTAATTTTTTTAATTGGTTAGAAGTAGTAAGCAGATAAATGTTATCCAAATTATCTACAGTAAAATTTGTGTAATTTCCTTTTATTATTTTTATAAAAGTAAAAGCCGAACCATTTTGGGCCATTGCTTCAAAAATAAAACTGCAACAAAATAACAATAATATTGCTTTTACCTTTTTCATTTGTTATAATACTTCAACTCTAAATTTACGCCATCATATACTGCATAGCTATCGTATTTAATCCAATCTCCTAAATTAATATATAGGCTGTTTTGGGCTAAATTAAAATTTATTGGCAAATGCCGGTGGCCAAAAATAAAATAGTCGTAATGTTGTTTTTGTAAAATTCCTTTACAGTAAATAATAAGCCATTCTTTATCTTCTCCTAAAAATATTTCATCTGTCTGGCCCGTTTGTGCCCGGCTTTTACGGCTAAAATAATTCGCAATTCCAATTCCAAAATAAGGAGGTAATGCCCCAAATAACCATTGGCAAACTCTATTTCTGAAAATTTTTTTAATAAATTTATATCCATGGTCACCCGGCCCTAATCCATCGCCATGGCCAACTAAAAAACTTTTTCCATTAAATTCAAAAGGTACTGGTTCAAAGTATACAGGAATATTAAGTTCTTTTTGAAAATAATCTCTCATCCACATATCATGGTTGCCTGTAAAAAAATGAATTGGAATGCCGCTATCTGTTATTTCGGCAAGTTTACCTAAAATTCGTACATATCCTTTTGGTACTACAGTTTTATATTCATACCAAAAGTCAAATAAATCGCCCACAATAAAAATTTGACCAGCATCAATTTTTACTTTATCTAAAAAACTGATAATTTTTTTTTCACGAATCAGACTTGTTTCGGCATTTGGAGCACCGAGATGAAAATCGGAAAGGAAATAAATTTTTTTATTGGATAAGACTTCCATTATCCTTTAAATTTATTTTTTTGTTGCATATATTCTAATGCATCTCCAGAGGTAATTTCGGGAAGTTCCTGGGTATTGCCAGTATACCAATAAATCCAGGCTTGATGTGGTTGATTGTTTTGGATTACAGTTACTTCCTCTCTTTTATATAAAGGGATTTCTCCAACTTCAACATTAATTCCTTCATAATCGTCTAACTGTTCAATTGCATATAAAAATTCAACCGGAGAGTTAATGGCATATAATTCACCGATAATAAATTTTTCCTCCTCTGTTGAAATAGCAACCGGGTATTCTCCCAAATCAAGTAATTTTCCTTTTACTTTTGCTTCGCCAATTAAATGAAAATATTTAAAAAGGTATTGATAGGCAGCATGGTGAAATCCGCTGCGAAGGGAACCGTAAACAAATAGTTTATGAGTTTTGTTATTCATCCTGATATAAAGATAAATGTAAAAAAGTAATTATGATTCTACCAAAAAGCAATATACTTCTTTTGGTCCGTGTACACCCGTAACAAGGGTTTTTTCTATATCGGCAGTACGGCTTGGGCCACTGGCAAATGTGATAAGTGAAGGTATGTTTCCGGTATATTTTTCTTTAAGCATCTGCAACGAATCTTTTATGTCGTAAACAAGCTGGCTGGTATAAGCAATACAAATATGAACTGGGGCATAAACACTTACGGTTCGCCCGCTTTGTTGTGCAGCGCTCATTACAATGGTGCCGGTACGAGCCACTAAATATTCGCATCCAGTTATTGAAGCATCACATCCCGAAAGATTAAGGGTGTTACTGAATTTCGTATTCCATTTATCCTCATTACAATAAATTTTTGTCCATTCTTTTTGAATAAGCAATTGCTGTATTTGCTGTACCATATCATTTTCATTGGTACAAAAAGCAAACTTCCCCTGGAGGTTTACAAATTCTTCTGCAAACACAACTCCTAAATCATCGGGGGCAGGTAAAAAAACAGAATTAACCCCTTCACTTTGCGGAAAAGGTAAAGGCGCCGGATTACTCAGCGCCTGCCTTATGCGTTTTAAAATATTTTCTTTTGCAGAAAAAACACCCATTTTTTTAAATTTGCGGGGGATTTTTTAATTCATCAGGTAATGTAGTTTGAGGAGCTTCGGCAACAATATCTTCTTCTTTGATATCCAAAGCCTTCTTTTCTTCATATGGCCTTTTTCCAATCAATGCCTCTACATCACTTTTAAACAACACCTCTTTCTTTAACAATTCTTTAGCCAGCTTTTCTACATCATCCTTTTTTTCAAGAAGAAGTTTTTTGGTTATCTGATATGCATTGTCAATTAGTTTACGTACTTCTTCATCTATCATTTTACCCGTTTCTTCACTAAAAGGTTTGGTAAAAACATTTTCCTGACTTGGGTCGTAATAACTGATATTTCCCACCTTCTCATTCATGCCATATACAGTTATCATGCTGTAAGCAATTTTTGTAATCTGTTGTAAATCATTGCTGGCACCGGTACTTATTTTACCAAAGAAAATATCTTCACTGGCCCTTCCACCCAATGTCATACAAATTTGATCCATCAATTGATCTGTATTATAGAGGTATTGTTCTTTAGGAGTGTATTGAGCATAGCCTAATGCTGCAGAACCACGGGGAACCACGGTTACTTTTAATAAGGGATAAGCATGCTCTAAGTACCAACCACAAATGGCATGGCCAGCTTCGTGATAAGCAATAATCTCCTTTTCTTCGGGAGAAATGATTTTATTTCTTTTTTCCAAACCGCCAATCACTCTATCTATGGCATCCTGAAAATCGCTCATATCTACCGCTTCTTTATTTTTGCGGGCAGCTATTAAAGCAGCTTCATTACATACATTGGCAATATCGGCACCTGCAAAACCGGGTGTTTGTTCGGCAATTTTATGAACATCCAGTGTTTCGGAAATTTTTATTGGAGCAAGGTGAACTTTAAAAATTGCTTCGCGACCAACTAAATCTGGCCTGTCAATTGTAATTTGTCTGTCGAATCTGCCCGGACGCAATAATGCACTGTCCAAAACATCGGGCCTGTTTGTTGCTGCTAAAATAATAATACCTAAATCGGTACCAAATCCATCCATCTCCACCAGCAATTGGTTTAAAGTATTTTCTCTTTCATCGTTACTCATCATCACATTTTTACCCCTGGCTCTTCCTATAGCATCTATTTCATCTATAAAAATTATACATGGTGCTTTTTCTCTTGCTTGCTTAAATAAATCTCTTACGCGGCTTGCACCCACACCTACAAACATTTCAACAAAATCACTGCCACTTAGACTAAAAAACGGAACCTGAGCCTCGCCAGCTACAGCTTTTGCTAAAAGCGTTTTACCTGTGCCGGGAGGCCCAACCAGTAATGCACCTTTGGGTATTTTGCCTCCCAATGCAGTATATTTTTTCGGATTTTTTAAGAAATCAACAATTTCCATTACCTCTACCTTAGCTTCATCAAGCCCGGCAACATCACCAAAGTTTATATTAACTTTTGTACCTTTTTCAAATAATGTAGCTTTAGATTTTCCAATGTTGAAAATACCACCTGGCCCACCACCACCACCAGGGCCACCAACTTTACGCATCATTAATACAAACAATAAACCAATTAATAAAATGGGTAAAAGTGTACTTATTATCTGTCCAAAAAGTTCACCTTCTGTATCAAAACTATCAGCAATTTTTTTAACTCCCGTGTTTTGTTTGTAAAACTCTTCTTCCATTTGAGCCGTAAAAGTTTTTGGATCGCCAATTGTAAAAAATAACTGAGGCCCTTTTGCTTTTTTCAGGGATTCATATTTTTTTACTGCTTCCTCATCCGTCCACAATGTTTTATAAAAAGCATCCTTTATTTTTAAGCTGTCTGGTTTTACAAAAACTCTTACAATTGACGGCGTTTTATTAGAGATAATAATTATTTTTTCTATATCCCCCTGTTTTACCATTTCGTAAAACTTCAATTTATCTGTTGCGATACCCTCTGTGCTTACACCCCGAACCATATTCCATGCTACAATACCTACAAAAAGAAGTCCGTATATCCAATAAATATTAAACCGGTTTTTTTTCTTTTGGGGTTCATCTCCGTTTGGCGGGGAATTATCTGGACCAAATTTTTTGTTACTATTTTG
>JAYUTC010000160.1:0-4980 GCA_043755395.1 Ferruginibacter sp. | reverse complement strand
TAATTAATAAAGAACAAATTTTAGACTGTGTGGGTATTATTGCTAAAAGTTTAAAAACGCTTGAAGTTTGACAGGGTTTTATTCTTATTTTTAATTATCCGCTCATTAAATAATACGAAATGAAAAAAATATTTTTTTTCTTACTGTCTTTCTGTACCCTTACACAATTTACATACGCACAGAAAGATACTTTAACTGGCGAAGCAGAACAACAAATTTTAAGTGCGATAAAAATTGATACCTTAAAAATATTAAGTGAATTGTCTGCCGGTGCCTGCAAATGTATTGATTCGATAGGCTTAACTGATAAAACCAGTAAAGAAATTGCTGCTGATATTTTTACCTGCGTTGATAAAGAGGTAACTGCTTACCAACTTGCTATTAAACTTTATCAATCAATGAAAGGTGATACAAAAAATAAAAATATCGTTTTAAATACAAATATAAATTCGCAGGAGTATCAACGCTATTATTTTGAAATGGAAAGATGGCTAAAAGACAGTTGTACGTCTTTGAATAAAGCAGTTAAATCAGATAATAAAGAATCTGAATTTTCCAATTCAAAAGATGAAAAAGCACTTAAATTTTATGACAAAGGTATTAATGAATTTAGCACAGAAAATTTTAAAGACGCATTAACCTGGTTTGAAAAAGCAGTAAAGCAGGATGAAAAATTTGCTTTTGCGTGGGATAATATTGGTGTATGCAGAAGAAAATTAGGCGATTTGGATGGCGCCTTGGAAGCATATACAAAATCTTTACAACTAGACCCTAAAGGAAAATTGCCCTTGCAAAATATACCTGTTGTGTATGAATATAAAAAAGATTATGATAAGGCATTAGAGGCCTACAAAAATCTTTATAAAATTTATCCTGATGACCCGGAAGCATATTACGGTGCCGGTAGAATGTATGAACTTAAAGGTGATGTAGAAAAAGCACTGGATAATATGTGCAAGGCTTACAATGCTTATGTTGAAATTAATTCGCCTTACCGTGTAGATGCAGAAAATAATATATCCATATATTTTAAAAAAATGAAAGCTGCAGGTAATGAAGAATTATTTTATAAAATATTAAAAGAAAATAAATTAAACCCTTCAACAAAATAATTGTTTCTCAAAAAAATTACATGGATACACACTTGCATCACGACCACAAAGAAACGCACTTAAAAAGTTCTCAGGCTTTATCGGATATTGTAATTGGAATGAGCGATGGGCTTACTGTTCCTTTTGCTTTAGCTGCAGGTTTAAGTGGTGTTGTTACCAGCAGCGGTATAATAGTTATTGCAGGCATAGCCGAGATATGTGCAGGCAGTATTGCCATGGGCCTTGGCGGTTACCTGGCTGGTAAAACAGAACAGGATCATTATAAAAGTGAAAAAAGAAGAGAATATGATGAAGTGGAAAATTTACGGCATCGTGAAATTGAAGAGACAAAAGAATTTTTTGCCAACATTGGTTTAAGTCCGCAATTACAACAACAGGCTACTGAAGAAATTTCTCAGGATAAAGACCGCTGGGTAGATTTTATGATGAAGTACGAATTAGGTTTGGAAAAACCAGATCCCAAAAGGGCAACAAAGAGTGCATTGAACATTGGCTTGTCTTATGTAGCCGGTGGCATCATTCCGTTAAGCCCTTATTTTTTTATCAGTAATTCAGCCGAGGCATTAAAAATTTCTGTTGTAGCCACTTTGATATGCCTTTTTGTTTTTGGGTTTTTCAAAAGTAAGATCACCGGTGTTAATCCTTTGTGGGGTGCATTAAGAGTTACTTTAATAGGTGCAATGGCTGCGGCAGCGGCGTTTGGTGTTGCAAAATTGTTTGAGCATTAATTTATATAGCATCGTTATTTTACATTTGTAGTAAAATAAAAATTTAATTGCCGTAATTGCACTGCGTATTTTTCTTATTTTTTGCTTATAAAAGACTTTCACTAACCGTAAAATACTTTAATACGGTAAAAATTATTTCCTTAAAAATAATTTTAAAATTATCCCGTTAAAAATAAGATGCAGATAGCAATCTGATTGATTGTAAAAATATTTTTAAAATCAATCAGCAATTAAAAAACAAAAAAACATTTTTTTATATTGAAACTATTAATATTTGAGAATAATTAGAAAATTAAAAGATTGGTATTATTGTTGCAACATAATGAGCAAATCCGTTTTAAAAATAAGTCCTATGAAATATAATATTTATCCATGGTGCATACAATTATTTTATAACAGCACCGCATTCCCAAAATCAATTTAATTAAAACGCATCTTTTAAAATGTTCTTTGCTGAAAAAATACAGCATTCAATTGATTGATTTAGAATTACCCTTCTTTTATCCCCAACCAGTAAAGTAAACACAACTAAAAAATTGTGAAAACAATTTTAATTGTAGGTGAATTGCTACGCTAAGTAAATTTTCACCACCAATTAAAAGTATTACTACAAAAGCTTAGTAGTAAAAACTACATTTTACAATTTTAGTGTTGTATAAGTTTGCATCAGGCTTTTTATTGAGCGATCAAAAAAAAGTTTTAACCAATATCCAATTAAAAACTAAAAAGAATCCAAATGAAAACTATCCAATCCCCTGTCAGGAGAATTATGCCTTCGTTTTTCTCACTATTCACTTTTTTATTTTGTTTTGTACTTTCAGGTTTTGCAACAATTTTTTACATTAGCCCAACAGGTAATGATGTAAACGGTAACGGCACTTCCGCTAACCCCTGGAAGACATTATATAAAGCTACCGCAACAGTTTCTGGTGCTGGTGACATTATTCATGTAAATGCAGGCACCTATATAGAAACACAACAATCATTTTTGAAAGTTGGTGTAAGCATAGAAGGTGAAGGTATAACTTCAATAATAAAATCTACCTTAAATGTTAACCAGGTAGAGATTATTAATGCCCGTAGTGGCAGCGAAGGGACTAGAGGAAACCAGCACATAAGTAATTTAAAGTTTGATGGACAAAATACTACATCATGGGCTATTACAATTTTTGCCCGTTCCAACGTATCAGTTTACAATTGCACTTTTGTTGATTTTGATGATAGTGGTGTATTATTTGCAGGCAGGGTGGGCTTTGATGGTAATGAGCCGGGTATTTATGCAACCGGAAATTCTTTTTACAATAACATAGTAAACAATTGCGCCAAATACTCTGGAGGTTTTGGCAGGGGGCAATTATGGGCCATAGGTCAAGAAGGCATGCTTATCCATGATAATGTAATGACACAAAATCAGCGTCCATTAGGGCAAAATGGCTGGCTTATTAAAGCGCTTAATTTTTCAAGAGGCATGAAAATTTATAATAACACCCTAACAAAAATACCATTTCATGGTACTTATGGCGGTGATGGCGGCTGGGATTTTGCCATTGAAATGGCGGATGAACAGGGAGTAGAAATTTATGGCAATACCATTCAGGGTGCCATAGATTTGAACAGACAAACCAAGGGAGCATATGCATATAGCGCATGGATACATGATAATGTAATTAGCCAACCCATTTTAAATGATAATTATGAAAGTGGAATTATTTTTGAGTACGGAACAGAAACGGCAATTATCGAAAATAATATACTCAACAATGTTTCTGGAGGTTTATTATTTAACACAAGGGTTGGTGATGCAGTCACCAACATAACCATTCGCAATAATTTATTATCTAATATTGGAAGGTTTGGAATTGATGGCAATAATGGTGCTTTTATAATTATCTCCAGCGAAGGCACCCCATTAAATAATTACTATGTTAACAACTTTAATGTGTTTAATAATACAATGGTATCTGCATTGGGCAGCAGGATAAATTATGGTATTGAAATGGGAAACTTAGCAATTGGATATGAGAAAAATATAAACATCAAAAACAACATTATGATGAATGTTGCCAATGCCTGGATTACTTCTAACAGTTCTATTCCTATGGATTCTTTAGATATCCGCTATAACGATATTTATAATAATGGAAACGGCAATAACTCTTTGTATGCAAATGCACAACCAACACATTATACGCTTGGCAATAATTTAAACCTGCTTCCGATATTTGTTTCCACTAGCGATTATCATTTAAAAACTATTTCTCCACTAATTGATGCTGGCGTTTACGTAGGGTTGCCTTATTTTGGTACTGCTCCAGACAGGGGGTACGCAGAAGTAACCAGTGCTTTGCCTGTTAAACTTACTGCTATAAAAGTTACTGAAAATAAAGGAAATAACCTTTTGCAATGGACTACGTCCACAGAATCAAACAGCAGTCATTTTAATATAGAGAGAAGCAGTAACGGACAGGATTATGAAGTTATTGGGAATGTTGCTGCAAGCGGTTTTAGCTCCAACGAAATAAATTATTACTTTACTGATGCGGCTCCTCTGGCAGGAATTAATTATTACAGGCTGGCAATGATTGATAAAGATAACAGTAAGGAATACAGCAGCACAGTTTCTATTTTATCTAAAACAAATCAATCATTAAATATTGTAGCCGCCCAATTAGCTACTGCCAAAAAAGACATTACAATTAAAATCGCCAGCACACAAAATCAAAAAGCTAATCTTATTATATTTGACCAAGGGGGAAGAATTATTTTAAATGAAGCTGTTAATATACAGAAAGGCATGAACACAATTAATAAAACTACTCCAACGATATCGAAAGGTATTTATTATTTAAAATTATTTACCACAGATGCAACAGTAGTTAAAAATATTTTTACGGCAGAATAAATAATTTTTGCAAATAAAAAACTCCTTCTGAATTTTAGAAGGAGTTTTTTGTGCTATTATTTTATTTATGTAGTTACTTTATGTTTGTTGTTATTTGAAATATTCGCTATTGTCCAGTCAATCTTTTTTTCAAACTGATGTTTACGAACTGGGCAACTTTGTTTCAGGCAAATATTACAACTGTAATCAAGGCAACCGTCGGAGTGTACAAAAAGCTCCACAGCTTCTCCATATTCAT
>JAYUTC010000159.1:0-12725 GCA_043755395.1 Ferruginibacter sp. | reverse complement strand
TTTCCAAGAACGGCAAAGAGCTCTTTTACCTGATTTATCTGCGCAGCGGCCGCATTATTAAAACTCAGGCAGGTCATGCTTTCCTGTATGGCAATGGCAGTATTGGGCATGGCACGAAAAACAGGGTTTTTCTTTTTCACCATTTCATTTAAATCATTTAAG
This sequence comes from Ferruginibacter sp., assembly GCA_043755395.1. GTDB lineage: Bacteria > Bacteroidota > Bacteroidia > Chitinophagales > Chitinophagaceae > Ferruginibacter. The sequence continues at coordinate 12,563 of JAYUTC010000159.1, read as the reverse complement.
GAAATACCTGTAATTACAGAAACCAAAACATGTTTTGCTGCTAAATCTTTTTTTAAGCCACCAATTACTTCTGCCACCTGGAAGGGCTTAACCGCCAATAAAATCAGGTCACTTTTTTTAACAGCTTCATTGTTATTTGCAGTAACAAAAACGCCTTTATCACCTAAAGCTTTTAGTGTTGCAATATTTCTTTTAGTGATAGTAATATCCGCTGCTTTGCAAAATTTACTTTTCAATAAACCTTCTGCAATTGCAGTACCTAAATTTCCACCACCTATGATTGCTATTTTCATTTTAATAAAATAAGTTTTTATTTAAATAGTATCGTACATAATCGTCCACTCCTTCTTCTAAAGAATAAAATGAATTATTATAACCTGCATTCTTAAGCTTTTCCATTTTTGCTTCTGTAAAGTATTGGTATTTATCCTTAATATCTTCAGGCATATTAATATATTCAATTGCCGGGGGTAAATCCAATCCTTTAAAAGTGGCTTTTACCAGGTCATTAAAACTTCGTGCAGTGCCGGTTCCGAGATTATAGATTGCAGAAATAGGTTTGTTTTCCATCAGCCATAAGCAAGCAACTAATATGTCCTTTACATAAATAAAGTCGCGGAGCTGTTCGCCATCTTCAAAACCATTTTTATGTGATTTAAATAATTTTACTTTTCCGTTATACTTTATTTGATTGAAAGAATGATAGATAACACTTGCCATTCTGGCTTTATGGTATTCATTAGGGCCGTAAACATTAAAAAATTTTAATCCTGCCCAAAATGGAGGATGGTCTTTCTGATGTAGCACCCATTTGTCAAATTCATTTTTACTTATACCGTATGGGTTTAATGGGTGCAATTGCTCAATAATTTCGTGGCTGTCATCATAACCTAATTCTCCTTCGCCATATGTTGCTGCAGAAGATGCATATACCAATGGAATATTATTAATGGTGCAATAGTTCCAGATATTTTGAGAGTATTCTACGTTTAATTTTTGATGAATACTATAATCAAATTCGGTAGTATCTGTTCTTGCACCCAGGTGAAAAACAAAGTCAACTATATAGTTTTCTTTTAAAAGCCATTCAAATAAATTTTCTCTTTCTACTCTTACTAAATATTTTTTATGCAGCAGGTTTAGTTCTTTTTCATCATCATCAAATTCATCAACTAAAATTAAATTTTCAAAACCCTGCTGATTTAAATAACTAACCATGCAACTGCCAATGAAGCCATAAGCGCCTGTGATTATTATTTTAAAATTTTTATTCATAAGTCTATAAAGAAGTTAGTGCATGTTCACTTTCATGCCCTGCTAATAGATTACTAATGGCATGATCATATTTCTCTTTCCAAAAATTTATATCTCCCCAGTCTTCGTCATCAATGTTTATGGTACCGGTTGTAACAGTTCCCAAATAAGTTACAGCCATTTCCATTTTTTCTAAAAGCATTATAAAGTCATTTCTATTTTCTTTTGAAACTGAAACAACCACTCTACTTTGTGCTTCTCCAAACCAATAAGCATCTTTTCTTAGTGTTTCATATGCTGCTTTTGCTTTAAAACCAAGGTTCATGTTAAAGCAACTTTCTACAAGTGTTACAAATAAACCACCTTCACTAACATCATGTGCCGAGTTGATTAATTTTTTGTGAATCATTTTTTTAATTTCATATTGTACCTCATATTCTTCATCTAAATTAAAATAAGGAGCGGGCGAATATTCTATTCCACAAATTTTATGTAAATATTCCGAAGAATTTATATCATTTCGTTGAGTGCCTACTAAATATATTTCATCATCTTCCTGTTTAAAGTCCATCGTCATTTTATCACTGGCACAATCTAATAATCCTACCATTCCAATTGTAGGCGTGGGGTAAACTGCCCCATCGGGCCCCTGATTGTAAAAACTTACATTACCACCTGTAACCGGTGTATCAAATTTTACACAGGCTTCACCCATTCCTTTAATGGCATGAACAAATTGATAATAAACTTCCGGGTCGTAAGGGTTACCAAAGTTTAAGCAATTGGTTACACCTAATGGCTGTCCACCACTGCAAACAATATTTCTTGCTGCTTCTGCAACAGCAATCATTGCACCTTTGTAGGGATCGGCAAAAACATAACGACTGTTACAATCTGTAGTAAGTGCCAATGCTTTGTTTGTTGGCTTTGCAATTACAATCGCTGCATCACTTGGTGCGTTGCTACTTGCATTGCCTGTACCAACCATGCTATCGTATTGTACATATATCCATTTCTTGCTGGCAATGTTAGGAAGTTGAATTAATTGCTCTGCAATGGCTTTTAAATTTTTTGGTACTATGATCGTTTCAATGTTAAAAGCTTTTATTTTCTCAAAATATTTTGGTTCAGTAAAAGGCCTGTCGTTTTGAGGGGCACCGCCGCCTAATACCAATTCATATGCAGGTAAGGATGCTTCTAAATTTCCATGCATATAAAAATTTAACATACCATCATCAGTTACTTCGCCAATTTCGCTGCAGGGTAAATCCCATTTTTCAAAAACATCAATTATCAATTGTTCTTTTCCTTTTTCTGCAACCAGTAACATTCGTTCCTGGCTTTCACTTAGTAGAAGTTCCCATGCTTTCATATCCTTTTGCCGTGTAGGAACTTTATCTAAATCAATTCGCATTCCAGCTTCACCTTTTGCACTCATCTCACTGGTACTGCAGATTATTCCAGCTGCACCCATATCCTGCATACCCACTACAGCACCGGTATTCATTACTTCAAGGCAGGCTTCCAGTAATTTTTTTTCCTGAAAGGGGTCTCCAACCTGTACTGCGGGTAAGTCTTCTGCACTATCTGCTGTAATATCAGCACTGGCAAAACTTGCGCCACCAATCCCATCTTTACCTGTTGCACTTCCTACAAAAAAAACAGGGTTGCCTTTTACATTGCCAGAAGTTGCAGAAATAGTTTCACCATTTTTTAAAATGCCCACACTCATTGCATTTACTAACGGGTTAGTATGGTAGCAGTCTTCAAAATAAACTTCGCCACCAACAGTGGGAACGCCAAAACAGTTACCATAATGGCCAATACCATGCACAACGCCAGCTAATAAATGTTGTGTTTTTGATTCTTTTAAATTTCCAAAACGCAAACTATTTAGCGATGCAATTGGCCTGGCACCCATTGTAAAAATATCCCTGTTTATTCCGCCAACACCTGTAGCAGCACCCTGAAAAGGTTCAATTGCTGAAGGGTGATTATGAGATTCAATTTTAAAAACTACTCCGTAACCATCTCCAATATCCATTAAGCCGGCATTTTCTTCTCCAGCTTTTACCAACATTTTTTTTCCATCTCTTGGTAAAGTTTTTAACCATTTAATAGAATTTTTGTAACTGCAATGTTCACTCCACATAGCGCTGAAACAACAGAGCTCGGTAAAGTTGGGAGTTCGTCCCAGCTTTTGTTTTATCAATTCAAATTCATCAGCCGTAATGCGTAATTGTTCTGCTGTTTTTACTGTAATTTCCATAAATATGTAGAAGAAAATGTTAGAAAGTGTAAAGGTAACACCGTATTACTTTATTAAGTTAGATGGGTAGTAAATATTTTAACTATCTTCCCACATCTAAAATTTTCAGCTTTGGATTACACTATTTTTATTGCTTATCTGTTAATACTTTGCTGGCTGATTTCTAAGGTTTCGTTTGTAAAAAATTCCGGAATTAGCGGCAAGTATATAATAATACTTTTTTTGATTAAAATATTTGCGGGTCTTGCTATTGGCTGGATTTCTTATAATCTATATAATACAGGTAATGATTATTGGGATGTAAATCGGGAAGGGTGGAAAGAATATCAATTATTGTGGACCAATCCAGGAGAGTATTTTACCAATATATTTAAATCGCAATATTCTCAGGGGTATGGGGGGGTGTTTGATTCATTTCAATCATTTTGGAACGACTTACGCAATAATTTAATAATAAAACTACTTTCTGTTTTCAATATTTTTAGCAGAGGTAATTATTATATAAACAGCCTGTTTTTTAACTTTTTTGTTTTTTTGGGTCATGTTGCATTTTACAGAATCTTCATTCAAATTTTTAAAAAGCAAGAATTTGCGGTAATATTTTGTTGTTTTTTATTACCATCAATGCTTTATTTTACTTCCGGTGTACAAAAAGATGGAATTGTTTTTACAACACTTGGTTTTTTATGCTACTCAGTATTTATGTCTTTACGAGTAAACCACTTCAGTAAAAAACGCATGTTAATTATCCTTCTTGCATTTGTTTCTTTGTTTTTAATCAGAAGTTATGTTTTAGTAAACATTTTACCCGCACTTATTATTTGGGTACTGATTGCAAAATATAAATTGCCTGTTTTTAAAAGTTTTGCAGTTGGATATATTATTATTGGCTTGTTTTTTTTTAATTTCAACAGTTTCATAAGCAATATAAATCCACTTAAAACTGTAACACAAAAGCAAGCAGATTTTTTTACTCTCCCCAAGGCAGCAACTCAAATTAGGCTGGATACACTTTATCCAACTTTTAAAAGTTTTTTAAAAAATAGCCCACAGGCATTCAACCACCTTTTATTAAGACCGTATCTTACTGAACTGCCATCCAAAAGTCTTTTGCCTATCAAATTAGAGTTATTGGTTTACCAAGTTGCATTCGTCATTTTTCTTTTTTTTAAACGGGAAAAACAAGATAGGGAAAGCGATCCATTTATACTTTTTGGCGTTTTCTTTGCACTTAGCATGTTTTTATTTATTGGCTATATTATGCCAAATTTAGGTTCCCTTATTAGGTATCGCAGTATTTATTTGCTTTTTTTAATAACTCCAATTATTTGCAAAATAGGGTGGGAAAAGTTATTCAAAGTATTCAAATTAAAATATAAATAAATATATATTATTTTTGCACATTATGGCTAAATTAATCAAAATGTAGATAAAAGAATTGGATTATTGCTTAAAATAGTGTTTTTTTGTGCTTCAAACATAAAAATATGCAATCTTTACGTTTTAATGCGCTGGAAAAATTAACCAGTAATCCTGTAGAAGTTGAAGTATCAGGATCTTCAAAAATCACAGCAATTTTTAATGAAAATGTTTTTACACTTAAAACTGCCCGTCAGTTTTTAAGTGATGAGGCATATAAAAGTCTGGTTGCTTCCGTAAGAAGTGGCAAAAAGATTGACCGTACAATGGGTGGTCAAATTGCTAATGGTGTAAGAGCCTGGGCCGAAAGTAAAGGTGTAACACATTATACTCACTGGTTTCAACCCCTAACCGGATTGTCTGCTGAAAAACATGATTCTTTCTTTACTTTAAAAGGAGATGGCACACCAATAGAAGAATTTGATGGAGGTGCATTAATACAGCAAGAACCTGATGCATCATCTTTTCCAAGTGGTGGCTTAAGGGCAACTTTTGAAGCCCGTGGATATACTGCCTGGGATCCATCTTCACCTGCATTTATTATGGAAATTGGCCATGGAAAAACTTTATGTATTCCAACAATTTTTGTTTCATATACAGGAGAATCACTGGATGCAAAAACTCCCTTACTAAAGGCATTGGTTGCTTTGGATAAAGCTGCTGTTGATGTTTGTCAGTACTTTGATAAAAATATAACTAAAGTAGTACCAACTTTAGGATGGGAACAGGAATATTTTGTAGTAGATGCTGGTTTAGCAAATGCCCGTCCGGATTTAGTTATGACAGGACGTACCGTATTTGGTCATGCACCTGCAAAAGGCCAACAATTAGAAGACCACTATTTTGGTTCTATTCCAGAAAGAGTTTATGCATTTATGAGAGATTTTGAAACTGAGGGATATAAATTAGGTATTCCTTTACGTACACGCCATAACGAAGTGGCACCTGCCCAGTTTGAATGTGCTCCAATATATGAAGAGGTTAATATTGCAGTTGACCATAATTTATTGTTAATGGATATTATGACCAGAGTTGCAAAGCGTCATAATTTAAAAGTATTATTACATGAAAAGCCATTTGCAGGTATAAATGGAAGTGGTAAGCATAACAATTGGAGTTTGGCTACAGATACAGGAGTTAATTTGTTGGCACCTGGTAAAACTCCAAAAACTAATTTAATGTTTTTAACATTTTTTGTTAATACCATTAAAGCAGTACATGACTATTCAGATTTATTAAGAGCATCAATAGCCAGTGCAGGAAACGATCATCGTTTAGGCGCAAATGAAGCGCCGCCTGCAATTATTTCAGCTTTTATTGGTAAATACCTGACTACAGTTTTAGAACAGGTAGAAACAAGAGTAGATGGAAAATTTGATGAACAGGATGAAGCAATGCTTAAACTTGATATTCATAAAAGTATTCCGGAATTGATGTTGGATAACACTGACAGAAACAGAACTTCTCCATTTGCATTTACAGGAAATAAATTCGAATTCCGTGCTGTAGGCTCTTCTGCAAATTGTGCCACTAATATGACGGTGATTAATACAATAGTTGCAGAAACTTTAAAAACCTTTAAGAAAGATGTAGATGCATTAATTGAAAAAGGAGATAAGAAAGAAGTGGCAATTATGCATATCTTACAAAAATATGTGGTGGAAAGTAAAAAGGTTTTGTTTGAAGGAGACGGTTATAGCGAAGCCTGGGCAAATGAAGCTGAAAAACGTGGCCTGCCTAATGTAAAAACTACTCCTTTGGCATTGGATGCTTACCTGACAAAAAAATCTAAACAGTTATTTGAAAGCAATGATATTTATACCCATGCCGAACTGGAAGCAAGGCACGAAATAATGCTGGAAGATTATGTAAAGAAAGTACAGATAGAAGCAAGGATCATGGGAGAATTGGCTACCACTTATATCTTGCCTTCTGCGGTTAAATATCAAAACGTTTTAATCAGCAATATTAAAGGTTTAAAAGAAGTAGGATTAAAAGAAAGTGCTTATGCTAATCAGTTGGAATTATTAGAAGCCATAAGCAATCATATTTCAATAATGAGTGATAGTGTTGAAAAAATGATTGTAGAAAGAAAAAAAGCAAATGAGTTAACCAATTCACGTGATAAAGCCATTGCCTATTGTGAAAATGTAAAAGGTTTATATTTTGATGTTATCCGGTATAATGTTGATAAACTGGAATTGATGGTAGATGATGCTTATTGGTTACTGCCAAAATACAGGGAAATTCTTTTCTTAAGATAAAAAAGCTGGCAAGCAAATCTGCCGGAATTTATTTCGGCACAATCGTTGTTAACCCCATCCTTAAAGATGGGGTTTTCTTTTTTTACTACTGCCTAGTAAAATATTTGATTTGGCGTTTTAATTTTTTGGGCAATGGGTTACCTGCCTGGTAATTCAGTAACTGCTCATGCAATTTTTGTGGCGAATATTTTTTTCGATTGACGCAAGCTTCTATAGAAATTATTAAAAACCCAATTGCAAATAAAAAAGCTCCGGTAGACACTAAAACAGCATACCCTCCTCCGGTTCCGGTGCTAATTCCTATCCCATAAATTAAAGATAAAGTTGTTAAAGCAGGAAAAATATAAAGCGACTGTTTTGCATTCTTACTTCTGTAAAAATAATAGCGTATCAATTTTTGCGATGTTTCATCTTTGCCAAATTCTTTTAAAAACTGTTCTTTGCTGTAATTTTTTATATTATTTGGTATAGTATCTCTTGCCGGTTTATTAATTGCAAATGATTGCAATAAGCAAAAAAGTAAAACGGTAAATAAAGCGGTCGATTTCATACAGTGTTTTTAATGCAGATGCAGCAACTTTTAAGTTTGCTGCATCTGCATTAAAATAATTTATTTTACTTTAAAACAGTAAGGGCTTGCATACGTTGAATCTGGTGTTGTTCCAAAAACCTGTTTGATGTAATATAAATGCAAAGGTGTTTGAGTAAAATAAATACGGTAAAACGCTTTTGTACACTTATCATTTTTTCTAAACACATTTGCAGCATTCGATAGGCCGAAGTTAAAAATACCTTTCCTTTTTGGAATAATACCTAACCGAAATTCATACATACTTGCACTTTCAAGAAAACTATACTCTCTAATACCAGCTATGTTAGGATTTGATACAGGGATTCCTTTTAATAAGATATAGTTAAACTCATTGGCTGCGTAAACAGGTGCATTTGGATTTATTAATTCACCAAATCCGATAGCCGTACCTAAGTTTGAAGCAGTTGTAAATGAAACTGTCTGGCCACTAATGCCATCCATTTGTGTAACTGGAGTAGTAATTTCAAGCCAGATAGTATCACCGACATTAATGCTGTCATATGGGTTTACAACTTTGGCATAAGCCTCAAAGCTGTACGAAGTTTCTGTACAGTTACCGTTTTTCTTACATGTGCTTGCAGTAAAAACCAAATAACATAATGCTATAAAAGCAAAATTTAAACTTTTCATATTTGGATTTTAATAGTTATAAAATCCAAATAGTGCATTCACATTTGCAGCCTGATTATTGTTATTCTCAAGTAACAATCGTTGTCTATATACCGGTATCGTAGTGACATCGTCATCGATCGCATTAAATAGTTGCTGATTGGTATATCCTGTAACTAAATCTCCAGGGTGCAGAGGGTTTGCTGTGGCTGCAAAATCATTTCTATCATCTACCAAATCATAAAACAACCCCTGTGGTATCCACCTAAACGGGTCATTGGTCCTTAAAGGGCTAAAATCTTCCAGAAGGTTTAGGTTACTGGCTAAGCCTTGTACCGGGGAATTGTTAATATAACCAATACCCTGCTCATTAAATTGTGGGCTCATAACACCATATTTTCTGTTAGTAAAAACATGCCCCATATAATAAGCCCAGCTTTCACCAAGCCCAATGTAGCCAGCATTAAACCCGCTTGCTGTACCATAAGGCTTTTCACCTGGAAGTAAACCTCCAAGCACAAGCTCACTAAATTCAGCATCCACAAACTGGCTATACCAATAATTACCCACCTTGTTATAATGAGCTGCATGTGTTAATTCATGAAAAATTTGTTCACTCATTTGAGCCGAACTTCTGAGGTTACCAGAAACGTTATAACCTCCAATAATATCAATACGGTTCTTGAAAACTGAGATGAATGCGTTTACTATCTCTGCAGGAGCAGACACTACTGCCAAGATTAAGTTTTTTACAAAAGTCTGCCCTAATTGCGCTACAAATCTTTTTGCATACATAGGTGCTGCACCTGTTGCTTTTTCAGCAGTGGAAAGCAATATTCTTGTTTTTTGAGGCGGAAATCCAATTCCTGTAACAATTGCAAACTCCCTATATTCTTGAACGCAGTTGTGTGTAGTCGCTGCTGCCCAGTGCCTAGCGCCACGGCTTTTAACATCATTATTGTCATCTACATTATAAGGTATGTTGTTAAGATTGCCCCGATAAGTACCCATATTAATTTTTACCGGCATTAACATTTGCCAAAATCTTATACCCCGTAACCCTTTTATTATAGCATCATCGTTTTTAAACTTAACGTTTAGTTTTACTTTATTTCTAAAGCTTTTGGTAAACTGGTACTGCCCTAAATCGTTTGTAAAAGTTCTTTCTATTTTTAAAAAACGTTTTGCCACTACTCTTGCCTTGCGTACTGGCAAATTGGTATTAAGTATGTCATCAGTAACAGTAATTGCGCCACTTGGTATTCTGCTAACAGATATTGGTGGTATACCACCACCGCCACCACCGCCACTGCAAAGATTGGGATCATAATCGGGGCATTGTGGATTGCAAACGTCGGGGCATGGTGCAGGAGGGTTATTTGGGTCAAAATCTGGGCGGGATGCTACTAAGCAATCTGCATCGTCAACATAATTTCCTGTATTTTCAAATGCTTTTTTTTCTACCCGATAATCATTTGGTACATGAATTTGCTGTAATAATTCGTTTGTAATACCAGTTGGGGTAATAAAGTTTACTGGAACTACTGCATATAACCAGGGAATTGTTTCTGTTGGAGTAATGCCATCATAATAATAGTCCCCTTCTTGTACTACTTCATAATCCAGTGGATAATCAAACAGGTCAATATCATTGTCTTCTAAAGCTGCTAACTGATCAGTATTGGAGGGTTTAAAACGCATGTACCATGCATTTACCCCTACACCAGCCGAACTGCCCAATACCTGTTGCGTCGCCAGTTGCATGGCAACTACCGAATAAGGAAAACCATTAAGTTTATTGCCAAGTATTGTTGGTTTTAAAATGCTGTCAGCTGTGTAAGGACTTTCATAATCTTCTCTGCAAAAAGCCTGAGAACTTTGGGCAAATATATTAATTGAAGCGCCAGCCATTGCAACTTCATCTTCGGGTTTATTTAATTCATCAAACTTTTCTTTTTTACAGCTAGCTAAACTAAAAAGCATTACTGAAAATATTAAAATAAAAAGACTTTGCCACTTAAAGCGTAGTTGTGTAGTTGTGTAGTTGTGTAGTTGTGTAGTTGTGTAGTAAATTCATGTAGGTAGTTTTATAATGTAATAATTATCTTTAGTAAGATATAAATAATTATCATATAAAAATATTTTATTTTTCTGTTATTTAAACTTTACTCCATTTTATGCATCTATGTTAGAACAAAAAAAGACATATGAAAAAATTAAGTTCAGTAATTGTTTTTACCCTTGTTATTACTTTTTCATTTGCACAGGTACAGCGCACAACCAGCGGAGTAAATAAACCTGATTCGCTTGCCAAAAGCGGAAAATTAAAAATAGAAGAAGAGCATAGCAAAAAGCAAAAATTAAAGGATTTAAATCTTACCAAAGATCAAAAATCTAAAATAAAAGAACAGCGCCAATCAGCAAAAGCAAAAAAGGCTGCAATTGAAAACGATAACAAGTTGAGTGCTGATGAAAAAGCAGCTAAATTAAAAGAGTTAAAAACAGTCCAGGCGAAAAATGTAATGAGTATATTAAACGATGAGCAAAAGGAAAAAATGAAAAAGGCGATAAAAGCAAAAAGGAAAAAGAAAAAAATTGAAGAAGAAAATAAATAAACTTTGTACATATAGCAGAAAGGTTGAGCAAAAAGAGGATGCCGTTCATTAGTTTGGGCGGCATTTCTTATTAATGCAATGGCAATACAGTTCCCGATATTAAAATAGTATTTAAATGTATTTTTGCTGGATGGATAAAATATATACTTATCAGCAGCTCTATTCTTTTTGCGCAACTGTTTTTATAAAAATCGGGTGCAGTGAAGCTGATGCTGCTATAGCCTCAAAAGCCTTGCTGTCAGCAGATTTAAGGGGTATCGACAGCCATGGCGTGGCAAGATTAAGTGGTTACGTAAGACTATGGGAAGCAAAAAGAGTTAATGCTGAGCCCCAGTTAAAAATTACACACCAAACAGCATCAACCGCAGTTGTAGATGGAGATGCCGGCCTTGGATTAGTAGTAGCTCCTTACGCAATGCAAATTGCAATTGATAAAGCACAAAATGTGGGCACCGGTTGGGTGAGTGTAAAAAACAGTAATCATTTCGGTATTGCCGGTTATCACGCTATGATGGCTTTACCAAATGAAATGATTGGAATAGCAATGACTAACGCAAGTGCATTGGTGGCACCCACATTTTCTGTAGAAAGAATGTTGGGTACCAATCCCATTGCAGTAGCCATACCTGCTGGTAAAGAGCCGGCCTTTGTTGCCGATTTTGCAACCACTACAGCTGCTAATGGGAAATTAGAAATCCTGCAAAGGAAAAATGCAACTGCCCCAACTGGCTGGATACAAACGAAAGATGGGCAATCAAGTACCAATGCCAATGAAATAAGGAACGGCGGCTCACTTTTGCCGTTAGGTGGCGACAGGGAGCATGGCAGCCATAAGGGATATGCACTTGGGGCAATAGTAGATATTTTTTCTGCAGTATTAAGTGGTGCTAATTATGGCCCCTGGGTACCGCCATTTCCTGCTTATATACCAATGCCCGAAAATATGCCGGGAGAAGGTATTGGACATTTTTTTGGCGCCATGCGTATTGATGCTTTTAGAACAGCCGATGAGTTTAAGCAGCACATGGACACCTGGATACAACGTTTTCGCAAAGCAAAAACTATAGAAGGACAGGAGAAAGTTATTATTCCCGGAGACCCGGAAAGAGCAATGGAAAAAGAGAGAATGAAAAATGGTATTCCATTGGTAAATACGGTGGTAGGGGATTTAAAAGTACTTGCTCATAAGTTTTCTTTGTCTTTTGCCTAAATGCATTTGGAATAGCCCTGTACATAAAATACTTTTGCAAAAAATTTATTAACAATATAAATAATCTGCAATTGCAGAAAAGGGGGGATTATGAAAATAATGAAATTTGGCGGCACCAGTGTTGGCAAGCCGGAAAGAATGCACCAGGTATCGCAACTGATAACTGCTGATACCGAAAGTAAAATAATAGTATTATCAGCTTTAAGTGGCACTACTAATAATTTGGTGGAAATTAGTAAAGCTATGGCTACTGGTAGTAAATCCGAAGCCAAACAACTTATTGAAAAATTAGAAAATTTTTATAAAGATTTTATTAAACAACTTTTAAAAA
>JAYUTC010000158.1:0-5007 GCA_043755395.1 Ferruginibacter sp. | reverse complement strand
TGTGAATAACCCACCCTTAAAAACTGAAAATAAAAAAAAGGCTGCCTACTTATGAGACAGCCTCTTTTTTTTAACAGAAAATCTTTCTACCTATTCATTATAGTTTTTTAAAAACTCCTCTATTTTAATTTCCTTTACTTCTTTAACATCTTCCGGAACCCTAACTGCCACAAACTTGATATTATGTAAGACTTTAGTAGTTCCTTTTTCTAAAATAGTAATGGTTAAAATACCATTAGGATTAACTTTTACAGTATAACTTTTCCCATCACCTGTAATACTACCGTTTTGAATATTCACAAATACATCATCATTAGACAATCCCTCAGGTAAAATAATTTTGTTGACAACTCCAATATAAATTTTACCTGTTTTGTCAACTTTTGATGATTTACTCCCTGAATATCCTGCTACCACTACCTCATCTGTTAAAATATATGATTTACCATCAATTGTGCTCATGCCAACCCCATCTTTTTTTACCCTTATATTATCAAAAGTTACGGCACTGCCCGGCTGGCATAAATCGATATTTTGTTTTAAAACGTCTAAATTATTACTGTTTAAATTCGCAACTATGACTTTAGGAAAACCGGGGCCACTAAAATAAACAGTCGCACTTACAAAACTATATCCATTACTTACGTATATGTCATGTTGTTTTTTAAAATCGTTGATATTCACTTTGCTGGAATTGAGGTTACCAACAAAAAATTCAGGATCTTTTTGCTGCTGTAATTGCAGGTTCTGCAACTTAACACCATCAACCTGTTTTGGATTTTGATAGCCGGCAACTGTAATTTCTTTATTATCTTTTTGCTGCTGTAATTGCAGATTCTGCAGCTTAACACCTTCAACCTGTTTCGGATTTTGATAGCCGGCAACTGTAATTTCTTTTATATCTTTTTGTTGCTGTAATTGAACTCCTTCTATTTTAACACCGGTAAGCGTTTTTGCTTTTGTAATAATCTGTATCACGCCATACTTACCCTTTTCACCATATTTTGTAACAGCAGAAGCATCTTTCAATACATCAATACTCTGGATATCATCCGGTGAAATGGAATTCAGGGAAAATCTATTATCCTGTACCACACCATCCAATACATAAAGGGGTTCAGTCTTATATCCGGCAACCACCACAGGCGAATTATTATCTTTAGTAGTTAATTCAATAACACCATTTTTTCCCTGTTCGCCATATTTTTCAACAGCTGCATTACCTTTTAAAACATTTACACTTTTTAAAGAAGAAGTATTTAAATCCTTCGCTACATCATAAGTTGTAATTTTGCCATCCACAACATATAAAACTGTATTCACTAAAGGGACATTCTTATCTTTAGTGCTTAATTCAACAACACCATTCTTTCCCTTTTCTCCATATTTTTCAACAGCTGCCTTACCCTTTAAAATATTTACACTTTTGAGTAAAGAAGTATTCATATTTTTCACTTCATTGTAAGATGTAATTTCACCATCTACTACAAATAATGCTGTATTCATTCCATCCAGTAGTTGATTATTTTTTACTGCAGAATCCTGTATTTTGGCTAATTTAATTTTAGGAGTGTCTGAATTAATAATTAGAGGAACTAAAATATTTGCATTGGCAAATTTTTCAATTGCAGATAATATATTTTTTGCAATGGTTTCTTTTGCAGCATCAGTGATTAAATATTTTACATCTGCAGTATTGGTAATATATCCGACTTCAACTAAAACGGAAGGGATATCGTTTGCCTGCAAAAGCCAAATGCCTTTTTGCCTTTGCATTGGCTCCTGGGCTACGGGCAGGGGATAGTTTTTACTGAATTCAGCAATTAATACAGAAGCAAATACCTTACTTCTTCCGGTATTTTCAAATTCGTTCCGGGCTACAAAAAAACTAATACCGGTTTTCTCGTTTGACTTTGCGTTACCATCCACATGCATGGAGATGAGCAGGTCAGCATGCTGGTCCTTTACGAAATTTGCTTTTTCAAGTGGGTTGGCATAGGTATCATCATTTCTGGTCAGAATTATTTCTATAGCATCGCTATTATTCAGTTCTTTTACCTTTTGTGCCATTGCCAGAGCAAGATCTTTTTCAAAAATTCCTCCTGCACTTTTTACACCGTTATCTTTTCCTCCATGACCGGCATCTATAACTACAATTATTTTTTTACCATGATATACCGGCTTAATTGTTTTTGATTTAAAGGTAAAAGCTGCAAAAATTAATAATGCCAATGGCAATACCATCACTCTTCCAAAATAATTTACTTTAGGGTTTTTATTTTTAGTCAACATTTTCAATCTGCGTTTTATAGGTGAGTAGAAAAAATTATTGGTGAGTTGAAACCGGTGTTGCGGATAGGTAGCTTGTAATATCATGGCGGCAAAAGCAGCAGTGTCACTGTCTTCCACGGCTTTTTTATCAGCAATAAATTCATGAATCATGTTCAGCTCTTTGCGGTACAGCCAGTAAAATGGGTTGCACCAAAAAAACAGGAGTACTATATTGATAAATAGCTTGTCGTAGGTATGCTTTTCTTCAACATGCGCCAGTTCATGTTTAAATATTTTGTTACCTGTGCTGGTTTCCATATCAATTTTATTGTTCCAGAAAATGTAATTTAAAAAAGAGAAGGGGGTGCTTTTGGCATCTGTATTTACGAGGGAAATTTTATCAATAGTTTGTTTTGGATATTTTTTTAAAAGGCTGAAAATGCTATACAGCGAATGCAAAAAAATGAAAAAGAAAATAAGCGATACCATTAAATATACAAGTGGATATAATTGTTGATAGTCAAATGGGTTATTTTTAGCAGATACAATAATATTATCCATGTACTCGTCACCCTGGTTAACAACTTGTAAAACTTTTATTACACCAATTTGTTGTTGGTTGCCTTGCTGCCAAAAATTAATTTTTATCAGCGGTAATAAAAGGGACAGCACTATAGATGCCATCAGGTAAAACCGGTTGTACTTAAGAAAAATCTTATTTCTAAGAAGCAGGAAGTAATATCCATACAAAATGCCGGAACAGATTATTACTTTTAAAAGATAATAGGCGATGGGTATCATACAATTATTTTAAAATGATGTTAGTGATTGGTTGGTTTAGGTAATAATTATTGTTCGGTTTTAAAAAACATCCCACAATCAACTTTAATTTATTTCTTCTTTAATTGTTTCAGTAATAATTCCAATTCATCCAGACTGATGTTATTTTCTTTTACCATAAAAGAAACAGCATTGCTAAAGCTGCCTTCAAAATATCCTTTTACCAAACTCTTCATAGTGTTTTTGCTGTAGGCTTCTTTACTTACAAGAGGATTGTATTGATGAGTTCTTCCAAAAACAGTTATCCCAACAAATTCTTTATCTACCAGAATTTTTACAATAGTTGCCACTGTGTTGCTGTGGGGTTTTGGTGCAGGCAGTTCATCCAATATTTCTCTAAGAAAGGCTTTGTCTAATTTCCAGAGTACCTGCATAATCTGTTCTTCTGCTTTAGTAAGAATTTTCATTTTTTAGTTTTTAAATTTGCTCATGTAAACATAAAACTAATTATTTAGTTTAACAACTATTAAATTAGTTATTCACATATTTTAACAAATGGTGAAGAAAATATATTTTAACGGAGTAATAGTAAAAGCTAAATTTGCTCAATTGGAAAAGATTTTTATAAAGTTTTGGAAAAACCTGAATTGTTGTAGAATAGGAGAATAGGATTATTCCTTTTTAGAAAAGAGTAAAACAACAATACAGGTTCAAAAGATGCAGAATAAAATTACTCTTCCTATACCTAAAAACCCAACCTAAAGCAGTTTTATGGCTCAATCAATAGTAGAATTAAAGAATGTTAATATTTACCAGAGTAACAATCTTATTTTAAGTGATGTTAATATTAGTATTGATAAAGGAGAATTTGTTTATTTGGTTGGTAAAACGGGAACAGGTAAAAGCAGTTTGCTTAAAACCATGTATGGCGATTTACAATTAACAGAAGGCGAGGGCTGGGTGGTAGGCCATAATTTAAAAGAACTAACCTGGAAAACTGTTCCATTTTTAAGGAGGAACCTTGGCGTGGTATTTCAGGATTTTCAATTATTGACAGACAGAAATGTAAATGAAAATTTAAAATTTGTTTTAAAAGCTACCGGTTGGAAAGATGAAAAATTAATGGATGAAAAAATAGCTGATGTATTTGAAAAAGTAGGCCTTAAGACCAAAGGTTTTAAAATGCCTTTTGAATTGAGCGGAGGTGAACAACAAAGAGTGGATATTGCCAGAGCACTTTTAAACTCTCCTAAATTAATACTGGCAGATGAACCTACGGGTAATCTTGATCCTGAAACAAGCGATGAGATTATGCAGTTGTTATTTCATATTTGCAGGGACTACAATACCACTATTATTATGGCTACACATGATTATATGGTGATTAATAAATTTCCTGCAAGATTGCTTAAAACAGAAAGAAACAAGGTTTGGGATAATGCTACTATAGAAATGTAAGTAGCTTTTTAGCGTTTACATCATTATTATATATTGTTTGCAATAAACCCTGGCGGTTTTCTTTTTCCTGCTCTGTAAAGGGTTGGTTGTAAATTTTTTCAATAGCATTTTTAAATGAAAGGGCATCAGTTGCAAGATGGCAAAAGCTTTCCAGATTGCTGCCATTAACTGCAGCTTCATTTACCAGGCAATGCCGGCCATTAAACAGGGCATTTAGTAATTTTAATTTTATTCCGGTATTATTAAAAGAGGGCAGTACATGTAATTGTGCTTTAACAATCATATCCTGCAATTCTTTTTCGGTTGGGTTGGCAACAATGCAGGTATGTTTATGATGATGTGCCAAATTCTGCAATTGCTTTGATGGATTTTTTCCTGCAATTACAAAAGGGATTGCCAGTTTGTTAAACACATTTTTCAAAAGCCATTTTACAGCAGTTTCATTTTCATTGATTGATAAATTGCCATGGTACAGGCAAAAATACCCTTTACCTTCAT
>JAYUTC010000157.1:0-5015 GCA_043755395.1 Ferruginibacter sp. | reverse complement strand
CCGCTTTTTCTTATTAAAGGAGTTAATAGGAAAAAGCGGTTTATTTCACCCGAATCCTTCATTAATACCAATGCATCTTACATTAACCGTATTAACCTATTCAATTTGCAATCTATAAATTTTGCTATTGGATATTCGGCCCGAAATAAAAAAAATGCCCAGTTTGTTTTTAAACCTTTAAATATTGAATTTACCCGTTTGTATAATGAAACAGATAGTTTTAAAAAAACTTTATTAGAAAACCCTTTTCTCCGTTATTCATTTAATACAGCACTAGTTGCGGGCGGTAGCATAGGATATACAACAACACATATAAATCCAAAACATTCTAACCAACAACACCTGATTAAAATAAATTTTGAACAATCAGGATTTCCGCTTTTTGTAATTCCAATGCGAAAATTAAATATGTTTAATACTTATTTGCGGCAGTATGTAAAAACTGATATTGAATATACGCATTCCCGCAGTAAACCTAAATCTGCTTTTGTTTTTCGTTTATTTGGTGGTTTAGGGATTGCTTCTAAAAAGGATACTGCATTACCATTTTTTAAACAATATTTCGGCGGTGGCAGTAATAGCATGAGAGGTTGGGCTGTAAGGGGAATTGGCCGAGGCTCCCAGCCCTTAGCTCCATATGGTGATAATAAATTTAATGACCGTACCGGGGATATACAATTAGAAACCAATTTCGAATATCGCTATGATATTGCGCAAGTAATTCCAAACACTTTAACGCTTAAAGGAGCATTGTTTTTAGATGCAGGAAATGTTTGGAATTTACGCAATTCAAAACCAAGTGGTGGTAAAGACAGTGCCCAGTTTCAAATAAAAAATTTATGGAAAGAAATGGGTATTAATGTAGGTACTGGTTTTAGACTTGATTTTAATTACTTTCTTGTTCGGTTCGACTTTGGTTTCCGCATTAAAAGACCCGAGTTAAGTTCTATAAACAATGGATGGAAAATTCCCGCTCTTAGTTTTAATGATATTTTTCAAAAAATATTTACCAAAGGAACAAATGAAGAATACCGAAAATGGAGATACGAAAATTTTAATTTTACCATTGGTATTAATTATCCGTTTTAGTAAGGATATTTGGCTAGGATTTTTTTTTATTAATAAAATTTAACCGTTTAACGGATTAATCATTTTTTCATACTCTTCCATTACTACTGCATCTTCAACTTTAAAGTCTCCAATTCTTGTACGACGTAAACTGCTTAAATAACCACCACATCCTAATGCAACTCCAAAATCATTTGCTAGGCTGCGAATATAGGTCCCTGTAGAACAAACTACCTTAAAATATATAACAGGTAATTCAATTTTGGTTAATTCAAATGCCAGGATAGTAATTTTTCTGGCTTTCACTTCTATCTCAATACCCTTTCTTGCCAGTTTATATAATGCAACGCCATCTTTTTTTAAAGCAGAATAAATTGGAGGAAGTTGTTCGATCTCGCCAATAAATTGTTTTGCTTTTTCCTCTAACATTTCATTGTTAACAAATGAATAATCCTTTTCCTGTTCCGGTAAACTTTCCAAATCAAAAGTTGGTGTTACAGCACCCAGTGTTATTGAACCGGTATATTCTTTTTCAGCAGCCATAAATTCATTTATTTTTTTGGTAAACTTTCCTGTGCATACTATTAATAAACCTGTTGCCAATGGATCAAGTGTACCCGCATGTCCGATTTTTTTTATTTGAATTATGCTTCTTAATTTTCTAACAACATCAAATGATGTCCAATGCAATGGTTTATCAACTAATATCGCTTTTCCTTCAAGATAGCTTTGCTGCAATTCAGGATTAACAGGTGGCCTTTTTTCCCGTTCCTGAATAACTGTTATTTCACCGGCTTCAATTAATTTATTGGTATATCGTAAACGGTATGTTTGTTTTCTTGACATTAATTATTGTTGAATCATATTTAATTTGGCCGAATATCTTAGAAAGCAGTTTAAAATAGTAAACTACTTTTCTTTTGATTAAAGTAAATATTTTAAATTATCTCATATTGCCTGCCTGGCCTTTAGCTCCAAATATTTATTTACAGCATTAACTGTAAGATGTTCCGGTGCAGTTAGTACCGAAAGGATACCATACTTTTTTAATTCTTTTACAATCATTCTTTTTTCAAATTCAAATTTTTCTGCTATAGTTTTAGTATATAATTCCTCAATATTAGAAGCATCTAAATGTGAAAGTTGATGCAATTCAGTGTTTTCAAAAAAAACCACCATTAGTAAATGATGCCTGGCAATGCTTCTT
The DNA here is from genome assembly GCA_043755395.1 of Ferruginibacter sp. Lineage (GTDB taxonomy): Bacteria > Bacteroidota > Bacteroidia > Chitinophagales > Chitinophagaceae > Ferruginibacter. The sequence goes on along the minus strand of JAYUTC010000157.1, from coordinate 2,740 downwards.
AAATAATTAAGTTGTCTTCTTAAGCCCGATAAAGATTCAAAATTAGTGTATAATACTAATAAACTGCGGTGCTTAATATGGGTGCGAATTTGCATGTAAAGCATTTCAAAATCGCTTTCCAAAAAAGTAGTTTCCTGATTGTAGAGAAGTTGTAAAATATTTTCACGCTGAATAGGTTTTCTTTCAGCTGCAATAAGCGACCCCATTTTATGTGAAAAAGTTAAAACACCCACTCGGTCTTGCTTTTGAAGACAAACATTTGTTAAAACAAGGGTACTGTTTATGGCATAATCTAATAAAGTAAGTTCATTAAACGGCATTTTCATTAAACGGCCTTTATCAATTATGCAATAAACCTGTTGTGATTTTTCGTCTGTATAATTATTCACCATTAAACTGCCTTTACGAGCTGTTGCTTTCCAGTTAATGGTTCTCATATCATCCCCCCGTACATATTCTTTTATTTGTTCAAACTCCATACTATGTCCAATTTTACGCATACGCTTATTGCCATGCTCAGTTTGTATGGTGGTTTGTGATAGTAATTCATATTTACGCAATTGTAAAAATGAAGGATAAACAGAAACAGTTTCCTCTGCCTCAATATCATGCCGCCGCATAAGTAAACCCAGTAATGATTTTACATATAAGATAATATTTCCAAAATTATATTGCCCTCTTTCAACAGGTCTCAATTTGTAAATAATATTTTTTTGTTCATTAGCCAAAAAACGGTGTGTTAATCTCCAATCCCTTTTTTGAAACTGTACAGGAAGTTCGTCAATGATTTCCATTTTTACAGTAAATGGCATACGGTTAAAAACCTGTAATTCAATTTTATTTTCATCGCTGTTACTTAATCGGTCAGCCATTAATCGCTTTGCCAAAGGGCTTTTACTAATTACAAATAAAAAAATATAATCAATCGCTATTAATACAACAATGGATGCTAAAAATATTTTAGGAAGTAGGATAAAAGGTTTATAAATAAATGAAGCAATATATAATACAATACACAAACCTATTGCAAGATAAAATCTTGTAGTAAGGTATAAATTACCAATATATTTTTTTAAGGAGCTCATTATCTGGGAACTTCAATTGACTTTAAAATATTATCAATTAAATCATCAGCAGTTATACCTTCCATTTCCTTTTCGGCAGTTAAAATAATGCGATGACGTAATACATGAGGTGCCATTTCCACAATATCTTCCGGCGTAACAAAATCTCTTCCCTTAATAGCTGCATTGGCTTTTGCAGACCTTAATATTGCAAGTGATGCCCGTGGGGAAGCACCTAAATACAATGCCGGATTGTTTCTTGTTTCATTTACAATACGGGCTATAAATTCAATAAGTTTTGGTTCAATTATAACTTCTTGTATCTGGCTGCGAAAATGCTGTATATCTACAGGTGATAAAATCTTGTTTATTTTATCCAGCATCTGAAATTGCGTTTTTCCCTGTTGAGTAGTTAAGATATTTATTTCTTCGGATAATGTGGGGTATTTAACTTCTATTTTAAAAAGAAAACGGTCTAATTGTGCTTCAGGCAAACGATAGGTGCCCTCCTGCTCTATTGGATTTTGAGTTGCTAAAACAATAAAAGGCATTTGCATTAAATGAGTATAACCATCAACAGTAACCTGCCGTTCCTCCATTACTTCAAATAAGGCAGCCTGGGTTTTTGCCGGTGCTCTGTTTATTTCATCAATTAAAACAATATTGCTAAAAATAGGGCCAGACTTAAAATGAAACTCACCCTCTTTTGGATTAAATACTGATGTTCCTACAACATCACTTGGCATAAGGTCGGGTGTAAACTGCAAGCGTGAAAAATTTACATCAATAATTTTAGCAATTAACTTTGCAGTTAAAGTTTTTGCAACGCCTGGTACACCTTCAATTAATATATGTCCATCACAAAGTAATCCAATCATTAAGAGGTCTACCATTTTATGCTGTCCAATTATAACACGGCCAATTTCATTTCTTATATCATAAACTGCCTTATTTAAACCGCTAAGATCTATTCTGTGTTGAAATATATTATCTTCCATAATTATTTTTTTACCTCCTTCATTCTAAGTCAGAAATAAACTTATCAGTTACAGGGGGTTATTTAAGCGAATTGTTAGTTTTCTTAATTACTGTTTTTTATAAAAATTTTGTATTTGTTCATTTAAAGATAATAATTGGTAATCATCAACTGTTAAAGCATTATGTACATGATTAATAGCCCTGTACAAAGATTCAACTTTATCTCTTTTCACATTACTTTTTCGGCTAAGTGTTGTTATAAAATCTTCATTAACAACATTGGTATTTAAAAAGTAATTATTCCTGATATACTCATTAAAATAGGTGCTCATTTTTTCTGCAATATTTTTATTGTCTTTTTTCTGAAGATATAAGCGCCCTATTGTTTCTGTAAAAGTAACTGTGGTATTTTCATTGGGTTTAATTTTTTCTATTATACGCTGCCTGCGCTTACCTCCAAAAAGAATATACAACAATAACAGTAGCAAACTTAACCAAAATGCAGCTGCTAAAGGTGGATGTTTCATTATTTCATTTAATGAAGAAAAGGATTTGTCTTCTTCACTTGAACTGCTTTTTTTACGGGATAAAGAACTTCTATAATAATCATCCCAATATACATGATCAGGATAACTGTTTGTGTAAGAAAATGCTTGCTGCAGGTATTTGTAATTATCGTTTTTCAAAAGAAAATAATT
>JAYUTC010000156.1:0-2004 GCA_043755395.1 Ferruginibacter sp. | reverse complement strand
TAATGAAAGGAAGGGTTTCGCCTTTAGTAAATGATGCAGCTATGGTAACTAAAGTAAACGTCGTACTGGAGCAATTTGTTGGTCCTGGCAAAAATGTGCAAGGTGTACCTGCAACTATGGGCTCCGAAGATTTTCAACACCTTGTTATCAATAATAAAAAAGTGGTGTATGATTATTTACTCGTGGGTATTGCCAATCCTGAAGATGTTGCGGCGGCAAATAAAGAAGGAAAAATGTTTCCCTATTATAATCACAATGGAGATTTTAAAGTAGATCTTACTGCGATCCCTTATTGTACAAGTTTGGGTGCTGTTGCATTGCTGGAGATGTTTAGCAAATAATGCCAGTCTAAACAAACCCGTCGTCTTTTATATAAAGACAAAATAGGAGTATGTAAAATTTTTTGCTGAGGTGATATAAGTATCCGTTACTTTAATTTAGCTACGCAAAATATACCTGTATCTGCATAGCCATTGAACCATTTGCCTGTAAAGTAATTGTCAATATAATTGGTTATGGTTGTAAATAAAAAACTGCCCAGTAAAATAAGATACAAACAGGCAACACTTAATAAGAAAGGCAACGCCAGCTGCTTCTTTACTTTTTGCACCAGTAAGTAAAATAAATTAGTAAGAAGCTACATAAAATCAATGCATCTATTTTATTGTGCAAATGTTGAAGTGGAAGGATATTTAATTTATAACTTGTTACCATTCTACCGTTATGGGTAGTTGGTTTATGAAAGCTTTATTGCTTAACTTTTAGTTATGTAATGGAAATTATTGATACAGCCGAATTGAAAATTAAACTGAATGAGACAGAGGATAATTTCAAGAAAGATCCGCATGAATTGAGTAAGATTAGGCTTGGTATTGTTTATCACGAAACTGCTTTAAATCTGTCGTTCTTTTTTAAAACTGAATTTAAAGGATATGCAAAAAAGAGCTTTGCTATTTTAAGTGAATTATTCAATTCTCCCTTTACTACAAAAGAACTACTCCCATTTGTGGCATCTTACAGAGCTTCTGCATTGTCGTTGGTTGGTGCAGAAACTAAAGTGCTTAAATTGTTAGGCGAAGCATTTGTATTGTTTGATGCTTCAGTTAGAAACTATGCTTCAGTATCGTGGTTACCTGAATTTTTAAGAGGAAGTGTAGCCGAAAATTTGCCCTGTTTTTTCTTCTTAAAAAGAAAATTTGCCAAGCTGGACTTTCAATCAATTATTGATACACACGAAAGAAATAATGATTTTGCCAATTGGAAAATAATGAGTTTTACTTATTGGGCCTGGGCAAAACAACGGCAAAGTAAAAAATATAGAACGCAGGCAGTGAGTTATCTGGATAAATCAATAGCATTAGATCCATATTATAAAGCAGGCCGAAAAAGGGCGGAAGAATTAAAAGCCAATTTGATAAAGTAAAAGTTGTTTAGAATAAAAATAATAATGCATCTGAAATAATTTACAACTGATTTTTGGAAAGAACAATTGAATAATTGTATTTTTATCACAATTACATATTTGGCAATAATGCCGTTAATTAAATATTTTTTAATAATTAAGTACTATGAAAAAAAATATCCTGGCTGTATTAATCAGTTGCTGTTTATTTGCAGCCTGTAACAATACAAAAAAAACAACCACCGCAATGGCAGATGCTTCAGCATTGGCAGGAACCTGGGAACTTAATTATATTTCGGGGCCACGTATTGCTTTTGATGGTTTGTATCCTAACAAAAAACCTACCATTACATTTGATATTGTTGGAAATAGCGTAAGTGGTAATACCAGTTGCAATAACTTTACCGGTCCCTTAAAAGCTGATGGCAATAAAATTAGCTTTACAGATCCAATGGCTTTAACCAAAATGATGTGTATGGATGGCAATGGCGAGCATGTGTTTTTGGAAACTATTAAAAAAATAAATGCCTGGTCGGTAACAGACGGCAATACACTCAATTTAATAATGGGTGATATTGCTATGATGCGGTTTACAAAAAAAT
>JAYUTC010000155.1:0-37164 GCA_043755395.1 Ferruginibacter sp. | reverse complement strand
TCTTGTCTCGAGGGTGAGGATAACAGGATAAACGCAGCATAGAGCCGTATTGGTAGCAATACTGATGCGACCGGGGTCGACCACCGAACTTTGTACTGTAGCTAACTGCCTCGTGGAGGTTCGATCCCTCCCCCTACAGCATTAATATTTTTAAGCCTTTGCATTTTATGCAGGGCTTTTTTATTTTTAGCTTATCATGCTTTTACAATCATTTTTTACATAACATTTGCAAATACATCGCTTTCTTTGCAACTCAGCTAAACCCTTATTCCCATAAAAAATGAGATTTATAAAACTTGTTGCATTATTTTTATTCCCACTTTTTATTTATGCCCAGGATAAAACTATAAGAACACTGCAAACTGAATCGGGAGCAATTGTTGCAAAAATTCCCGCTGCGGATACATCAAAAAAGGCTTGGAAAAAAGGTGGCTTATACCGCTTAAACCTTGGCCAGGGCAGTTTAAGTAACTGGTCTGCAGGTGGTGATGCTTTTTCTATTAATATCAATACCACACTTAACCTTTATGCAACTTATAAAAAGAATAATTTTAACTGGGATAATTCCCTTGACCTTGTGTTGGGATTTTTAAAAACGACGTCTCTTGGCTCTCGAAAAAATGATGACAGAATTGATTTAGTTTCAAAACAAAATTATTCTATCAATAAAAAAATTACTGTTGGTACGCTTTTTAATTTTAGAACCCAGTTTTTTAATGGCTATTCTTACTCAGCTAAAACTGCAAAAGTATATGCCTCAGGTTTTCTGTCGCCGGGATATGTATTAACAAGTTTTGGTTTCGATTATAAACCTAAAAAAGAACTGTCACTGTTTTTTTCACCAATTACATCCCGTTGGGTTATAGTAAAAAACGACAGCCTTGCCAATAAGGGATCTTACGGTGTTGATAGCGGAAAAAATATAATAAATCAATTGGGCGCATTTGCAACAATTAATTATCAAAAAGAAATTACTAAAAACTTATCCTATAAATCACGTTTGGATTTATTTTCTAATTATAAAAAGAAACCCTGGAATATTGATATTTATATGACAAATATACTGGCTGTTAAAGTTTTTAAAATGCTTTCCTTTAACTGGAGTTTTGATATTATTTATGATGATGACACCCGTATTTTTGGAGATAATAATAACTCTCCCGCATTGCAATTAAAATCTATTATTGGGGCAGGTTTTCAATTAAAAATATAAAAATATCATTTTCAATATTATGGCATTGTATGTATTTACAGCCATTTTGCATAATTATTCAACAAAGCTTTATTTATCTTTGCCGATATGGCTCAAAAAAAACTACAACGCTTTGCTGATATAAAAACCTTTTCAAATGTGCTTGAATATCCCCAGGGAATGCAGGGGAAATGGTGGAATTTCTTTAAGAATGAGAACCAAATTATTTTAGAACTTGCCTGCGGAAGAGGGGAATATACTATTGGGCTGGCAAAAATATTTCCACATCAAAATTTTATTGGTGTTGACGTAAAAGGCAACCGAATGTACATAGGTGCAAAAAAATGCCTGTCAGAAAAAATAAATAATACAGCTTTTTTAAGAACACAAATTGAAAAACTGGCTGAATATTTTGAAAAGGGCGAAATTGATGAAATCTGGATTACTTTTCCCGACCCGCAATTAAGAATTTCCAAAGCTAAAAAAAGATTAACTCATCCCCGGTTTTTACGGCTATATCAACAGGTATTAAAACTTAATGGAACTATTCATCTTAAAACAGATTCGCCCGAACTTTATCATTTTACTAAAAAAGTAATTGAACTTTACGGTTTAAAAATTGTTGAAGATTGCTGTGATGTGTATAAACAAAATATGATAAAAGAAGAATTGAAAATTAAAACACATTATGAATGTCTGGATATTGCCAAAAGTAATAAAATACATTACCTTAAGTTTAAATTACCTGCCACTATAAAAAATATTGATGCCAATTTACAGGAACTGTTAAAAAATGAACAACTTAACTGAAGGAGAAGATTATTATTTTAATGAACAAGGCTTTATAGTTTTAACTGAAAAATATCATTTACAAAAAGGGAACTGTTGTGGTAATGGTTGTAAACATTGCCCTTATAATTATGAGAATGTTTGTGATTTAAAACGTAGTGAATTACTATCTTTAATATCTAATGGCAAAAAAAATAATTAAACCTCCGGTTAAAAAAAATAAAGTTGTAGAAGAGAAACCCCGTAACACTTTAAAAGGATTTACTTTTTTTGAAGATGTATATGATGTAGTAAGGCAAATACCAAAAGGAAAAGTTACTTCGTACGGTGCTGTTGCAGCCTATCTTGGTACAAAATTATCGGCACGTATGGTTGGATGGGCAATGAATGCAGCACACACTGCCAAACCAAAAGTACCTGCACAACGTGTGGTAAACAGAAATGGAATGTTAACCGGTAAGCATCATTTTGGCACAGCCACATTGATGGAAGAATTATTAAAAAAAGATGGTGTTACTGTAAAAAATGATACAGTAGTTAATTTTGAAAAAGTATTTTGGAATCCATCAACAGCATTAAGTTTATGAGCAATACCATTTTGCAAGGAAAAGTTTCTTTTGTTAATCACGAAAAAAAATACGTGATGATAGAATATGAAGCAAACGGAAAAAAGAAAACCATTAATGGAAACGTGGATGATAAAACTCAATTGCAATTAAAAAAAACAGGGGTTATTAAAAAAACTCATGTTTTTCATATTGGCGATTTGGTAAATTTTACTGCTGTACTGGCCGACAGGGGCGATAAAATGATAGCTTCAAAAGTTAAATACTTATATAATTCTGCATTAGATGTACTTATAAATAAAGCTAAAACAGAAAATAATTTTATTGGCTATTTAAAAATGGCTGATGATAAAATTTTTGTAAAAGAAATTGACAGTTATCTTTTTTTTCCTGTGGCAACTTCGCTGTGGAGAATTAAACCAACTGAACAAGAACTAAATGAGGCGGTAACATTTTCTCTTGAAAATTTAGAGAATAAAGATAAAGTGACTGCTAAACTTTATAACAATAATTATATACCAGAATTTTATGCCGCAGTAAAACTGCACAAAGCAAGAACGCCAATAGAAGCTGAAGTATATAAAGTTACCGAACACGGCATTTACATAAATATAATTGGAGATAAAATACAGGCAAAAATTCCACTTGCTAAAAATAAAGATACAGGCGCCTTTACAAAAGTTATAAAAACTGGAGATAAAATAATGGTGGTTATTAGTTATTTAAGCCCGGCTAAAATAATTGCAGAACAAGCACTTTAGTGATAAAACGGGCTTATCATTAAGTAAACCATTACACCGGTTACTGCCACATATAACCACACCGGGTAAATAATACGCACAATTTTTTTATGCTTTTCGTAATCACCGGTTAAGGCACGATAGGCTGCAAATAAAATAAATGGTAATGCTAATCCTGCCAGTGGGATATGTGTTATTAATATAGCCAGGTAAATACTACGCATACCCCCTGCTACAATCCTTTCTGCATCAGATAATCCTTTTACCCCATCAGTATCGCCGTAAATAGATTCGCCTGCCAATAAATGATGACAGATATAGGATACCAAAAACAATACCGATAATGCCATTGCAAACAACATAATTTTTTTATGCAACTGGTAGTTTTTCTTTTTTACTGCCATTAAGCCTCCAATTAGTGACACTGCTACCATAGAATTGGCAATGGCATTTATTAAAGCAAAAACATGTACATCAAAAGGTAAACTAACTTTACCTGCCAAATTATATTTACCCAAAATAGTTATGGCAATAAATACAATTACCGAAAAAATGGTAATAAGCCATTTTGCTTTTTTATCATTTTTCTGTAAAGAAGGTTGTAGCATTTTATGCTTGTTTATTTTTATTTCTGTTTAATAAAATAGTTACTATAAAAACAATCCCGATTGCAATAAATATTATAGGAAGTATAGGGATAAAATCTCTTAATACCGAAGGTGATTTTTTATCTCTTTCCAGCATTAACAATGGGATATCTCTAACCAACTTTGCCTGTTTTACGGTATCAAAGCCATTATAAAAGCCCCGTACAATTCTGTTACTGTCTAATAAAAAGAAATTTTCTGTATGAATAAATGCAGTATCCACACCCGGATCGGCGATATTTGCTTTTATTTCATTTATCGCAAAATCATAAATCTCTTTTTTATTGCCGGTTACCATCCACCAGGTATCGTGATTAATGTTATATCTGTTGGCAAATTTTCTTAATTGTGGTACAGAGTCGTGATCCGGATCAATGCTAATAGAAATGAATTGTACAATGCTGTCGTTTTTTAAAAATGAGTCTTGTAATCTTTTCATGCTTTTTGCAAGACCAGGGCAAATAGAAGGGCAACGGGTAAAAAAGAAATCAAGTACAATTATTTTCCCATGCAAATCGTCCAGGCTTACCTGTTTACCTAATTGATTGGTAAATGTCAGGTTTTTAACTTTATGCCAGATTGTATCAGTAATTGTTTTCCCATTTTTTTTTATAACTATAACACTATCAGGTACAAAGTATTTCCCTGGCATATGTACTGCTTCTTTACTGTAATGTTTAACCAGAAAATAGCCGGTTAATGGCATCAGTATTGCAAGCATTAAAGAAAGGATTGCATTTTTATTCATAACGTGTTTTTCTAACCAGGCAAATTTACATTAACCAAAATAAAAAATATTTTTACTTATATCTAAAAATATTTAATCCATTATGGCATAACAAAAAAGCCATCACAAAGTGCGATGGCTTTAACATTAATATTTTATCATTATTATTTTTAAAATCAATCTTTAGCGCCTTTTTCTGTAGCCGCAGGCTTTGCCACCTGTTCCGTTTTATAGATTTTACTACCCGCATTTGTATTCCTTAAATTTTTCCAGCTATTTCCATCCCATAAAAAAGCTATAATAAACCAGATAAATAAGCAAAGAGGTACCACAATTGTCATGATCATATTTCTTACTTCATCTCCTAAATGCATAAAAATAGATACAATATAGTAAGCTTTAGCAAGAGTTAATATACAAACCATCCCTTTAAACATTAATACCAATGTTTCATTTGGATGCTCTCCCTTATGTATCGAATAAATGGATAACCCTATCCCTAATTCAATAACCGTAATTATTGAAAGTAGCCAAAAAGTTCGCCATATTTTTTTTGTACCACCTGTGTGTTCTGGGTGAAAAGTTATTTCCTGAGGATCTAAATTTGCTAACATAATTCTTTTTAATTTATAAAAAATGTAATACTGTTATTATTAAATTAGATAAAAGCAAAGGAATACAAATACCCAAACTAAATCTACAAAGTGCCAGTATAATCCTGCTTTTTCAATCATTTCATAATGGCCACGCTGATCAAAATGGCCAAGTTTTGTTTTAATGTACATCACAATGTTAATAATAACACCACTAAAAACGTGAAAGCCATGAAAACCTGTAATCTCAAAGAAATAACTACCAAAAGCTATCGGCCCGGGTGTTGCAACTTCTTTACCATTAAACATAACTTCTGGTCCAAAAGGATTATGTGATACTGTAGTATTCCAATATTCAAGTTGGCCATTTACTAAAACTTCATGTTGGCCTGTTAGTAAATGCGTCCATTCCCAAGCCTGGCAACTTAAGAAAGCAATACCTCCTAAAATTGTCAGAATCATATATTTTTCCACTCCTTTTCTATTCATATTATGCCCTTCATGCACTGCTAATACCATTGTTACAGAACTGAAGATTAATATAAAAGTCATTAAACTTACAAATGCCAATGGCAAATTTGCATGGCCAGCAAATGGAAATGAATTAAACACATGATTAGGATCAACCCAATGATTTTGGCTAAACCGGAGCGTTCCGTAGCTTATTAAAAACGCACCAAAAGTAAAGGCATCACTCATTAAAAAGTACCACATCATTACTTTACCATAGTTTGCATTGAACGGGCTTCGTCCTCCGTTCCACCATTTGGTATTTGTTGGCATTGCTGTTGTTGACATATAAAGTATTAAGTTCTAAGTTTTAAGTTTTGGTTTTAAGCGCTGTATTTTTTTACAACTTATTACATAAAACCTATTGCTTCTATTTTATCATTAATAAAAAAAACATAAGATAAATCCAAAGTATATCTACAAAGTGCCAGTACGTACTTGTAACTCCAACCGGAACTGTATTATAAATTTTTATTTTTGTACTAAATGCTTTTAAAAGAAGTATCAGCAAAGCAATTAAACCCCCTATTACATGTGCTGCATGCAACCCTACAATAACATACAAAAATGAAAAAGAAACATTTTTTTGTAATGTTATTCCAATATTCCACAATTGTTTAAATCCTAAACCCTGCATCAAAATAAAAAGAACTCCTAATACAACAGTTACCAGCATCATACTCCGGAACTTTGTCATTTTCCTTTCCTTAAAAAATCGTTCTGCAAAAAATAATGTTACACTGCTTAACATTATCATTGCTGTGCTGTACCAGAATATAAGTGGCAGGTTAAACGTAACCCAGTTTGCCTGATTGCGTTTAACAATATATGCACTGGTAAGCCCTGCAAACATCATCAAAATACTTCCGATGCCTACCCACAGAGTAAACTTATGCGGATGAACTTTTTTTCTTTGTTCCATTACCACTGTACTCATTCAAAAATATTTTTACACTAATACATTTTGTCGATACTATTAATTTAACACATTCACTCTATTTGCAAATAATGCCAATAAAACAATCATTAAATAAAAATAAGAACTGAACATCACTTTTCTTGCACTCTTTACATCCATCCTGATGAATAACAAAATACTCATATAAACCATCCAAAGGTTACAAACTAATAAAACCCACATACTCACCATTCCACTCATACCTGATGCATACGGCAACAAACCCACCGGTATCATTAATGCACTGTAAATAACAGTTTGCAAAGCGGTAAACTTTGTTGGCCCTTTATCACCCGGTAACAGTTTAAATCCTGCTGCTGAATAATCTTTATGTGCCAGCCAGGCTATTGCCCAAAAGTGCGGAAACTGCCACAAAAACTGAATACCAAATAAAATCCAACCCCCTGTGCTAAAATTATCTGTAGCTGCAACCCATCCAATTAAACAAGGTAATGCTCCGGGTATGGCACCCACTAAAACTGAAATAGAATTAATTTTTTTTAGTGGTGTGTATATAAACCCATACGTAAACAGGCTGAACAAACCCAGCATAGCACTTTGAAAATTAAAGAACTTCCACATTACTAAAACACCCAATATTCCTGCTATTACTGAAAATGCTGTTGCTTCATTAACGCTCATTCTACCACTGGCAACCGGCCTTTTAGCTGTGCGCATCATTAAAGCATCCGAATTTTTTTCCAATACCTGGTTAATAGCATTTGCCGAACCGGTTATTAGCATTCCTGCTACAAAAAGTAAAAGAACTGATATTATTTTATCCTGACTATGAACCTGGCCCTGGTATCCAATTAAAAAACTAACAACCGTGCTGAACACCACCATAAAACTTAAAGTGAATTTAATTAACTGAAAGTAATCTTTCACTTTACTTACCAACTTAAACGAAGTTGAGTTGGTAATATTTTTTCCTTCCTGGTCTGTACTTTTCAAAAATCTTTATTTAATAATCGCTGCAAAATTTCATTTTCACTTTTCAATATCAATTGCTTAGTGATGAGTTTCATCGTCACCAATTGGTACATTTTGTGGAATAAATTCATGACCATCTTTTGCATAGTCATAAGCCCCGCGATATACTTCCGGTATTTCGCCAGGCCAGTTACCATGCCCTGGATTTATAGGTGTTGTCCACTCTAATGTATTTGAACCCCATGGGTTTTTTACAGTAACTTTTCTTCCTTTGTACATGCTGTAAAAGAAATTGAACACAAATAATAACTGCACTGCAAATACTATCATTGCAACAAAACTTATAAATTCATTCAAACCACCAAACATTTTAAATGACTCCCAGTTAGAAAAATCATAATAGCGGCGTGGCATACCCGCCAACCCTTCGTAGTGCATTGGCCAAAATATTAAATAGGCACCAACTATTGTTACCCAAAAATGAATATATGCCATAGTATTATTTAAATAACGGCCAAACATTTTAGGAAACCAGTGGTAAATTCCTGCAAACATTCCGAAGAAAGAAGCGACACCCATTACAATATGGAAGTGAGCAACCACAAAATAAGTATCATGTAAATGAAGATCCAGGGCAGAATTACCTAAGAAAATACCTGTTAATCCACCACTAATAAATAAACTTACAAAACCAATGGCAAATAACATTCCGGGAGTAAAGCGGATACTCCCTCTCCATAAAGTGGTAAGCCAGTTAAATACTTTTATTGCCGACGGAACAGCAATTAATAAAGTAAGTAATACAAATACAGAACCAAGGAATGGATTCAACCCGGTTACAAACATATGATGCGCCCATACTAAAAATGCCAGTATTGCTATAGCAAATAACGAACCTACCATTGCCATGTAACCAAATATTGGTTTACGGCTGTTAACACTTATTATTTCAGAACTCATCCCCATTGCAGGTAAAAGGATAATATATACTTCCGGATGTCCCAGGAACCAGAATAAGTGTTGGAATAAAATGGCACTACCACCTTCATTTGGCAAAATTTTCCCAGCTACAACTATATCACTTAAGAAAAAGCTTGTTCCAAGGTTTCTGTCAAACAATAATAAAATAGCGCCTGATAACAAAACCGGGAAACTTAATACGCCTAAAACGGCAGTAAAAAATAATGACCATATAGTTAAAGGCAACCTTGTCATACTCATTCCTTTTGTACGCAGGTTTAAAATAGTGCTTATATAATTTAAGCCCCCTAATAACGCAGATATGATAAACATTGCCATACTTACTAACCACAAATCCATTCCAATTTTACTGCCGGATGATGCATCACCCAAGGCACTTAATGGGGGATAGATTGTCCAGCCGCCACTTGCAGGCCCTGTTTGTACAAATAAAGAAGAAAACATGATAATAGAAGAGATAAAGAAAAACCAATAGCTCAGCATATTTAAAAATGGTGATGCCATATCTCTTGCACCAACCTGAAACGGAATTAAAAAATTAGCAAAAGTGCCACTCAATCCTGCAGTTAAAACAAAGAATACAAGAATGGTTCCATGCATTGTTACCAATGCATAATAAAATTCGGGATCTAATTTTCCACCTTTAGCCCAATGACCTAAAAAATCTTCCAGCCATGGAAATGTAGATTCAGGATAACCTAATTGTAAACGGAAGATTACTGAAAACAAACCACCTATTATTGCCCATATCATACCTGTTACCAAAAATTGTTTGGCAATCATTTTATGATCCTGGCTAAAAACATATTTCGTTATAAATGTTTCGTGGTGGTGATGTTCGTGATGTGCATCATGCGCTGTATTAACATCTGCTCCATGTAAAGTGTCTACGCTACTCATATTCTTATAGTTTTTTCAAAACCCTTTTAATTATTTTTTTACGGGTAACACCTGTGATAATTGTTTTACTGCAGAATCTGCCGGAATTGTCGTTTTTCCTGGCTCTTTATCCGGATAAATTGTAAAATATTCTGCTTTTTGAGTAGCCAACCATTTTCTGTACTCCGCATCACTTTCTACAATTATTACTCCTCTCATAGAAAAATGGCTTTTACCACACATTTGATCACAACTGATTTCATAAGTAAAATTGGGATTGCCCGTTTTTGTTTTCATTTCTTCGGTTGTATATAAAGGAGTAAACCATTGCGTTGTTGGAATACCCGGAACCGCATCCATTTTTAATCTAAAATGAGGTAACCCCACATCGTGAATAACATCCTGTGCATTAATTACCATTTTAACAGGTTTTCCTACTGGAATGTGCATAGTGCCTGCAACATGTATATCATCTAAACTGGCAGGATCTTCAAAATCAACACCAAGGCTATTGGCTCCTTTTGTTAACTTGTAATTTTTTTTACCTAAAATTTTATCAGATCCCGGATATCTGAATTCCCATCCAAACTGATGACCGGTTACTTCTACAACTATGGCATCCTTTGGAGCATCACCTGTAATTTTAAACCATGCTTTTAAACCAAAAACAACCAGCACACAAAGTGCAATTGCAGGGATTGTTGTCCAAATTAATTCCAACTTGGTACTATGTGCAAAATAATAAGCTTTTGTGCCATCCTTTTCCTGATATTTAAAAGCAAACCAGAAAAGTAAAATTTGAGTAAGTATAAAAACAAATCCGGTTACAGCTGTAGTAATCATAAACATCCTGTCTAAGTCCTCGCCTTCTTTAGAAGAAGAGCCCTGTGGAAACAATGTTTTTCCATAATACAATTCATTACAGTACCATGCTCCAATTAAACCAAAAATAAGAAAGCCTAAAAGTAAAAATCCATTTATCTTATTGTTTTGCCTGCGGGTATTTTCTTCCCCTTTTAAAACGCTTACATACTCACTTGCTTTCGCAATCTGAAATATGACTACGAAAACCAATACACCTAAAGCAACCAGTAAAAACTCCTTCATAATTCAAAATTATATTCAGTAAATATTATTCTTGTTTCTTCTGTTATTTTTTATTGTATTTAAGTATGATGTATCATACTCTCTTTTAAGAAAGGATGATTTTTTACCAGTAATGAATGCTTGCTTAAATATCTTCCTGTGCCCCACATAATTAATCCCACAAATAAACATCCAATACCAAATTCAAAAGGCATTAGCTCTGCTTTTTCATGTAATGTACCAGGCATTACCATTTGATAAAAATCTATCCAGTGACCAAAAATGATAAGGCCCGCCATAAATGTCACCATTGTCCAGTTTCTTTTTGTACCACGTTTCATTAATATTAGTAAAGGGCAAAGGAAGTTTACAAAAAGGTTAAAAAAGAAAATACCAAAATACGGGCCCGATTTTTCAGCTGTGCCAATTCTTTCAACAAAATACTTCGTTTCCTCAGGTTGATTACTGTACCAAATTAACATATACTGAGAGAACCATAGATAAGTCCAGAATACAGAAAATGCAAACATAAATTTACCCAGATCATGTAAATGCTCATCAGTTACATACTCAAGTTGCCCACGATTTTTGAGATAAATAACAAATAAGGCTACCAGCGACATACCTGATACAAATGAACTGGCAAAAGTGTACCAGCTATACATTGTGCTATACCAATGTGCATCAATACTCATTAACCAAAGCCAGGGAATAGTGGAAGCAACGGTTAATGTAAATACCACACAAAATAAAGAAGCATAAACTGTATTTTTCCAAACCCATTTTTTACCGGTTTCATAATCCATATGGCCATTGTTATCACTTTCCAAACTCATACTGCGCATTTTCTTCCCTAAAAGCCACCATAAAAAAATTGTAATGGCCGACCATATTGTAAAAAACATCGGGTTTAAAAAACCACTTTTGCCTAATAAAATATGATCTTTTGCAACAGCACCTTTATCTAACCAATGGTATATATCAGTTCTACCTCCCCAAATGATTGCCATTAATATAGCAAAAGTGATAATGCCTAAAATAGGCACTACACTTGAAATAGCTTCCGAAACTCTTCTAAAAGCCACTACCCAACCAGCCATAGCCATTGTAGTAACACAAATAAAAAACATTGCAGCATTTACCACCAATAAAAAAAACACACTGTTTTGTAATAGAACTGCCCAAAATCTTGTTCCATTTACGCTGGCTTCGTGCCCTTCGCCATGAGTAACAGGTGCAAAAGGGTGAAATGCTATCAGCCCATACAGCAATGCTATAATACCGGCACCAATCAGGCCATAGGTCCACTTTTTATAACTTGCCGGTAATTCAAATTGATGGTTCATCTAAACTTTATTTTGTGTTAATACTTTTATTTTTTCACTACCGCACTATCTGCTTTTATTGCCACTGCAACAGGGGCTGCAATTTTTGGTTCAAGCGTTCTTATATACTTTACAATCATCCAGCGTTGTTTTTTGTCTAACTGTGATGCATAACTACCCATGTTATTCTGTCCGTAAGTCATAACATGAAAAAGTCTGCCATCACTATAACCCGGAGATGTGGCAATAATACTTTTTACTCCGCCTATTTTAGCTGCAACAGGTCCATTTGCCTCTGCTTTGGCACCATGGCAAACTGCACAATTAATATTAAATAATCTTCCTGCTTCGGCAAGATCTGCAGTACTTAACGGAGGCAATGGATTTAATACCAGGCTGCTCAAATTAATTAAACCATTACTATCGTTTGGAACTGTATAAGGAAAAAGTTCTCCTCTTTTAATTGTACCATTTACAGGTTGGTTATTGTAATATATTTTATGCCCGGCATCAAAAGGGTCTGTAGTAAACTTTGTAGAATCATGCACAGCATATGTTTCATACGCCCTGCTGTAAGCCATATCAGGCATATAAATTTTACCAGGCTGACGCTTGGTATCGCAACTGCTAACTGTTACAATAATTGTTGCACTAATAATAACAGTTAAATAAGTAAGTCGTTTCATTTATCAATTATCAACCTGCCCGTAGCAGGTGGGTTAAACAATATTAATATCCTTTCTCTTCTTTATATAATTTTTGTTCTTTATGATATCTGCCTATCCACCAACCGGTTTCGGCTACCTGTATATTTATTTCTTTTGCACCGGCATTTTGCAAAAAAGCCTGTACTTCCGCATCATTGGTTTTATCAGTGCATTCAATTGCCATAATAAAAAGATCATCTGTTGCTCTTGGATGAAAATGATGCTTTTTTACAAAGGGAGCAAGATTGCACAAATAACAAAAAGTAAGTACCATGCCAACAGCAGCAAATAAAACTGTAAGTTCAAACGTAATAGGTATCCAGGCAGGTAAAGCAAAATGAGGTTTACCTCCTATATTTAAGGGCCAGTCTTTAGTAAATACCCAACTCATAAAAGTAAGCGCTGTTGTAGTTCCGGTAATTGCATAAATAAAGCCAGCGGTATGAATACTTGTTTCCCTTAATCCCATTGCATGATCTAGCCCATGAACAGGAAAAGGTGTAAAAACATCGTGTATTTTGTATCCTGCACGGCGAACGTTCTTCACCGCAGGAAACAATACTGCTTCGTCTTCAAAACTGCCTACTACAAATTTTTTTATTCCTCCAGCCATATTAATTATTAATTATAAATTATCAATTATTAATTCTAATGAGCATGCTCCACTTCTGCAACGTAAAATTTCTCTGCATCTGCTTTTTCTATGTCTGTCATTTTTGCTTTATAATTTTCTCCACTGGTTTTTAATACTGCCTTAATTTCGGCAATAGCAATTACAGGGAAGTATTTTGCAAAAAGGAAAAAACATGTAAAGAACAATCCAAAAGTACCCAGATAAAAACCAATTTCATAAATACTTGGACTGTAATAAGTGCTCCAACTGGATGGCAAATAATCTCTATAAACTGATGTAACAATAATTACAAAACGTTCAAACCACATTCCAATATTTACAATAATACTCATGAAAAATGTAACCGTAATGTTTCTTCTTAATTTTCGGCTCCAGAATAATTGTGGTGATACCACGTTACAGAACATCATAATGTAATAACTCCAGCCATAAGGGCTAAACAAATTGGCACGATTCTCCTTAAATGCATACCATTCGTATGGATTTTGCCCATACCAGGCAATAAATAATTCAGTTAAATAGGCACAACCTACAATACTACCAGTAAGTACAATTATTTTATTCATTGCTTCAATGTGACCCAGGGTAATATAATCCTGTAAGTTCATTACTTTACGAATTACAATCATTAATGTTTGCACCATTGCAAATCCGGAAAAGATGGCACCCGCAACAAAGTAAGGAGGGAAAATGGTTGTATGCCATCCAGGTACAATTGATGTGGCAAAATCGAAAGATACAATGGTATGTACAGAAAGTACCAATGGAGTACTTAAACCTGCTAAAACTAATGATAAAGATTCATGACGCTGCCAGTGTTTTGTACTTCCGCTCCAGCCAAAAGCAGCCACACCGTAAAACATTTTTCTAAACTTTGTTTTAGCTCTGTCTCTTACAGTTGCCAAATCTGGTAACAAACCAGAATACCAGAATAATAATGAAACTGTGAAATAGGTTGAAATGGCAAAAACATCCCATAATAATGGTGAGCTAAAATTAACCCATAAAGGACCTCTTGTATTTGGATAAGGCAACACAAAAAACGCCATCCATACACGACCCATATGCCAAATTGGAAACTGTCCTGCACACATTACGGCAAAAATTGTCATAGCTTCTGCAGCACGGTTTACACCTGTTCTCCATCCCTGACGGAATAATAATAAGATTGCGGAAATTAAAGTACCTGCATGACCAATACCTACCCACCAAACAAAGTTGGTAATATCCCAACCCCATCCAATAGTTTTGTTTACATTCCACTGGCCTATACCGTAAGTAACCTCTCTATAAACACTGTACACACCAAATAACAGTAACCCCACACTGATAAAAAAACCAATATACCAAAGGCGGCTTGGTTTCATCTCAATTGGACGTACTATATCTTCCGTTACCTGATGGTAATCTTTATCACCATCTACCAGTGGTTCCCTTAGTTGCGACTCGTACTTTAGTAATGACATATCTATAATTGAAGTCAAAAGTGAAAACTCAAAAGGTGAATCTTTTATTCTTCTCTTTTTATTTTTTACTTTTTATTTTTTACTTGGTTTTGATATCAACGTTTTTATTTACTTTTCTATCCCTCCACTCCTATATGCCTGTCGGTATTTCTTACTTTAGCCAGATAACTCACGTTTGGTAAAACGTGCAGTTGCTCCATAACATAAAAATTACGATGCTTTTGATCTTCGTGTCTTATTTTATAAACATCACTTTCTTTATCATTAACGTTTCCAAAATTAATGGCATTAGTAGGACAAGCCTGCATACATGCCACTTTAACATTACGAACCAATGAGGCATCGCCGGCTTTCTTTGCAATCAACTTATTTTCCTGTAAACGTTGAACACAGAAAGAACATTTTTCAATAACACCCCTGCTGCGAACAGTAACATCAGGATTTAACACCATTCTTGTTAAATCATCATTCATCTGTAATACAGATTCATCCATGTATGTTCCAATCATCGGTTGTTGATTATCCGGGAAGCTATCAGCACCTGTATAATCTAACCAGTTAAAACGGCGAACTTTATAAGGGCAGTTGTTAGCACAATACCTTGTACCAATACAACGGTTATAAGTCATTTGGTTTAATCCTTCGCTGCTGTGATTAGTAGCTGCAACAGGGCAAACATTTTCGCAAGGTGCATTATCACAATGCTGACAAAGCATTGGTTGAAATACCACATCCGGGTTTTCCAAATCACCTGTAAAATAACGGTCAATACGCAACCAATGCATTTCATGAGCTCTTTGTACCTGCATTTTACCTACAACACTTACATTATTTTCAGCAGTACATGCAACTACACAGGCACTACAACCTGTACAGGTATTAAGATCTATGCTCATTCCCCATTTGATACCTGGCTTTTCATAATCAGGATACATGGTTGCATCTTTCACAAAGTCTTTACTTTCGTTGGCAGTTATTTCTAATTTTTCTTTAGTTATTTCTTCTAAAACTGCTTCGGGGTTTGCAATAAAACTGGTAAGGTTGGTTTCGTATATAACCGGACGGCTTTCGGTAAAACCATGTACCTGAGTTTGTGCTAAAGGAAAAGTCTTGTCTGTTTTCTCAATTTTTACAACTGAATGATATTGAGTTGTTCCATCAAACCTTACAAATTTGTAAGCATTTTGCCCTGCTCCTACAGCAGATTTACCTATATATTCCGAAGTTTTTCCTTTATCCTCGCTTTCTCTTCCATATCCTACAGCAATTGCTATAACTGAGGCGTGCATACCCGGAATAATAATCACCGGAATTTCGATGGATTTGCCATTGGCTGTAATTTTTACAACCGGCTTTTCAGGATGAA
Organism: Ferruginibacter sp.; assembly: GCA_043755395.1. Taxonomy (GTDB): domain Bacteria; phylum Bacteroidota; class Bacteroidia; order Chitinophagales; family Chitinophagaceae; genus Ferruginibacter. The sequence goes on along the minus strand of JAYUTC010000155.1, from coordinate 21,065 downwards.
CTTCATAATTACTTTGATTGCCAAACTCCTGATTCAAAACATCTATCCCCAATAATGATTTTGCCATAGCCGGGCTCATCATTGCATAATTATCCCAGGTTACTTTTGTAACAGGATCAGGTAATTCCTGAAGCCATGGGTTGTTGGCCTGGCTGCCGTTACCAATTGAAATTTTTTGATATAAAAAAACCTCCGTGGTACCACCTTTAATTCTGGAAATTTTTTCTGTTGCCTCAAATATTTTTTCTCTGCTGAAAACACCACTTCCAATTAAAGGAGTTGCAGGTTCAATAACTCCATCCTGCAATGCTTTATTATAATTATCTGCACTGCCTGATTTGGCAGTCCAATAGTTTTTAAAATAAGTCTCGTAATCAGGTGTAACATTTTCGCTCCATTTTAATAATGAAGTTTGAAAGGCCCTTGTTTTAAATAATGGATTAACTGTGGGTTGCAATAAACTTATATAACCTGTTTTTGGTTCAGCATCGCCCCAACTTTCCAACCAGTGGTGAGCAGGTATTATGTATTTACACTGTTCGGTTGTTTCATCCATTGTTCCATTAAAAGAAATGGCAACGGTGTTTTTTAATCCTGCAATAAATTTATCCTTGTCGTGAAATGAATAGGCAGGGTTAACACCATATACCAATAATGCACCAATAGTTTTACTGTTTAAATCAGCAACCAATTGTTCCATATCTGCATCTATTCCTTTGCGGTAATTAGAAGTTACGGACCAATTGATTGTTTTACCATTTGCACCTATTGCTTCATTAATAGCATTAACAATGATTTGTATGTTAACATCATTACTGCCACAAACCACCAGGGCATTGCCACCAGCCGCTGCTAATTTTTGAGCTGCTAATTTTATACCGCTATTTAATTTTTTATCTTCAAAAGACGCAGCTGTGCCATTTAATGCATTTAATATTGCAATAGCCAGTGCTCCGGTTTCAGATGGTTTATGTGTAAAACGGTCATCCGCATTACTACCCGTCATACTCATCATACTTTCAAAATGAATATGCCGGCTCAATTCTGGTTTTTCGCCAGAAATTTTTCTATTAACAGAATATTGCTTGCTAAATTCGGTTGGACTTAACCAGGTACCTAAAAAATCGGCACCTAAACTAACAATTACTTTGGCATTATCAAAATGATAGGAAGGAATAGCCCTTTTGCCATAAGTAGCTTCATTTGCCAATAGCATTCCACTATAACTAACTGCATCATATTCCACATGGCGACTGCCAGGATATTTTGCTAAAAATTCACTAATTATTTGAAGGGTAGTGGGTGAATTAATTGTTGATGTTAATAAAACAACTGTTTTGCCACTTATAGCTACCCCGGTCATTTTATCAAAAGCATCAAAACTAGTAACTTCTTTAAAATCTTTACCATCCTTTTGCATTGGGTAGCGAAGACGGGTGTTATCATATAAATCTAAAACAGATGCCTGAGACTGAGCACTTGTAGCACCTTTAGTAATACTGGATAATTCGTTTCCTTCTATTTTAATTGGTCGGCCATCTCTTTGCTTTACAACAACAGAAATTACATCTCCACCATTTACATAGGTAGATGCATAATAATTAGCAATACCGGGAATAACATTATCGGGCCTTTGTAAATAAGGAACAGCTTTTCTAACTGGCATTTCGCAACTTGCAGCAAGCGTAGCTGCAGCAGTACTAAAACCTAAATATTTAAGAAAATCCCTGCGTGGAGCTTTTGCATCCATAATTCCTTTATCGTCAATATCCTCCAATGGCAGTAATTCTTCTTTAAATTCATTTTTAGCAGATTGCTGAAAATTTTCTGTTTGATTGAGTTCTCCGAAACTTTGCCAGTACTTTTTATTACTCATATTTTTCAGTTAACAGTTGGCGGTTGACAAATTAGTGGTCAAAAGCCTGATCATTGTACAATTTTGAATTAAAATTACAAACTGCAAGCAGTTTGCCGACATATTAATAGTGACATTTTTGACACTCAGTACCACCAATGTTTTCAACAGTTACGCTATCCATTTTCCCACTTTTTAAATCTTTATGGAATTTCTCGTAAATACTATAGAATTTGTTACCTGTACTATCTGCTTTATTATAAAAATCCACTTTGCTTTCTCTATGGCAATTGATGCACCAGCCCATGCTTAAATCGGCAAACTGATATACTTCTGGCATTTCCTGAATATTGCCATGGCAGGTTTGACATTGTTGTTTACCAACTTTTATATGTTGACTGTGATTAAAATAAACATGATCAGGCAGGTTATGGATCTTTATCCACTCAATTGGCCTGGCGCCATCAGGCACGCCATCCCCATTTTTATCGGCATTATACGTTTTAGTGGTTGGATTAAATCCGGCATAATCATATAATTTTTGAATTTCTGCAGTTCCATCTACAGCAGAACCATCTTCTCTTACTAATTTATCAGTGCCTTCGTATTTGTTAATCCCTTTATGGCAGTTCATACAAACATTTACCGATGGAATGCTTGCCTGCTTACTGTCCTGGGCGCCGCCGTGGCAATACAAACAACTGATTTGGTTGGTACCGGCATGAACCTGGTGAGAGTAATAAATGGGTTGTTCCGGCTGATAATTTTTCATCCGGCCTAATCCTATTGCCCCATTTATAGTATAATAGCCCCCTACTGCAAAAAGCAGTAAAGTGCCCGCCATTAAATAAGTTTTGTTTTTATATGCAGGTACGGGCTCCGGACGGAGAACACCATCTTTTTCATCGGATAATTTGCGAAGGTTACTGTTTACCTGTAATAATATAAATGCTATAAGTGCTAAAACCAATGTGAGAATTCCAAATAAAAGACTGCTATCATCTGCAGGCTGTTCTCCTGGCTTACTCCCTCCTCCTGGAACTGGAGGCATATATGCATCTGCCCAATCTAATATTGCTTTTATATCATCTTTTGGAAGATTGAATTGCTGCATGGGCGAACCCCATTTTGCCTTCAATGCTTTTGCATAAGGGTCGGTTTCCAGCATTACATTTACATTATTCACCCATTTATAAACCCAGTCTGGATTTGGAGTTCTTTCCCTTACACCCTTTAACATTGGGCCTGTAAAATCTTTATCCGGTTTATGGCAACTGGCACAATTGGCTTTAAAAAGCGCTTCGCCATCAGCAGCAAAAACATTATTATTAAAGGAAAGCATAACAAACAGAAAAAGGCCTGTAAATGCTTTGTTAAAGATTTCTCTATACCTACTCATACAGTTATTACGGGGCTAATGTGGAAAAAATATCCTGATTTGGCTGCAAATTTAAGTCAGGATGTTGACATAATATCAACATTGTTAAAATTTTTTTTCTCTTGCTGGGCGTGTGTTTCAGCGATTTGTGAAATTCTTTGATCTCTTATTGTCACATATTTGTAAACAATCTTTATCAGGCAATAATTTTCAATTTGATTCATTTTTTCACAAAATTTTACGCCACTTTTGCAAAATGTTTGAAAAACTTAAACAGCACTGGAAAGTAAATGGTCTTAATCTGGCACTTATTGTAACAACTTTTGCTTTGGGCGGAAGCCTTTGCGGTAAAGTAAGTGCCTGGATATTAAATTGGCTTCCGGTTGAAACAAAATGGATAGAGGTGTTGCTTTTTGTACTGTTATGTACTCTACTTTGGCCATTGGCTGTTTTACTGGTAAGTATTCCACTTGGCCAGTTTCCCTTTTTTAAAAAGTATATTGGCAAAGTGATTAAAAGGTTCACCGGCAAACCAACTGTGCATAATAATAAAGCTGGCTTAATTAATATTGCCATTTTTGCTAGCGGAGCCGGCAGTAATGCGGAAAAGATAATTAAATCAACAACTCCTCCATATATACAAAAGATGCACAAGAATGAGGAGAAAATTGAGGAAGAGATGGTAGTTTACAGAATTGCATTGATTGTATGTAATAAGCCTGATGCAGGTGTATTAAGTATTGCTAAAAAATCAGGTATTCCAACTTTACTAATAGAGAAAGATCAATTTTTTAATGGTGACAGTTATTTACCTGAATTAAAAAGGAGAAATATTAATTTTATTGTGCTGGCAGGATTTCTATGGAAAATACCGGATGCATTAATTAAAGCGTATCCAAAAAAAATAATAAATATCCATCCTGCACTATTACCAAAATATGGAGGTAAAGGAATGTTTGGCCAGCATGTGCATCAGGCTGTTATCAGCAATAAGGAAAAAGAAAGCGGTATTAGTATTCATTATGTTGATGAATTATACGATCATGGCGAAATAATTTTTCAGGCAAAATGTATGGTAGATGAATCCGACACCTCTAAAACTCTTGCAGAAAAGATACATTTACTGGAACATAAATATTATCCTGAAGTAATTGCTTCAGTTTTACAAAAGCAAAATCGCAGTTAAAACAAAAGCAATTAATACATGTATTAATTTGTTGGTGTAATATTATACCACTAAAAAAATTTGCGATTGCATTTATTTACAAAAATATTTTTATTGGTAATGTGTTTTCAATTGGCAACTAAAAAGTTGACTGCACAAATAATACTAAGTGGAACAGTTTTCGATTCTTCTAAAATAAATTATATCCCTCAGGTTAAAGTGGTAAATAAAGATGGAAAGTTTACAATAACAGATTCAATTGGCAGATACAGCCTGCCGGTTGCGGAAAAAGATTCTGTTGTATTTATTTTTCGAAATAAATCTACACAAAAATTCGGAGTACAAAATATAAGCGATTTTTCACATTTTGATATCTCTTTAAAAATAAATTATAAAGGCAAATACAATACCCTTAAAGAAGTAATAGTATTTGCAAAATCTTATAAAGAAGATTCTATTGAAAACAGGCAGCAATATGCCAGCATATTTAATTATCAAAAACCAGGTATAAAATCATCAATTTCCCCATCGGGTACAGTTGGTGCAGATGTAAATGAACTAATAAATATTTTTCGTTTTAAAAGAAATAAAAGACTTAAAATTTTTCAGTTACGCCTGGAAGAAGAAGAGCAGGAAAAGTATGTAAACTACCGTTTTAATAAAACTTTAATAAAAAGAATTACCCGTTTAGAAGGGGAACAGTTAAATATGTTTATTATAAAATACCGGCCCAATCATGAATTTGCAAGTATGGCTACCGAACTTGAGTTTAATCAGTATATTTTAAACTGCTATTATGCCTACAAAATTGAATTGTTACAAAAAGGAACTGCAAAGTAAAAAATATAAAAAAGTAGCGTAATTTTCATTTGAAAATAATCAGATATGGAAGAGAATCAATTGAACTTAGGAATTGGCACCAGGTTACAACATACCCAATTTGGTCCGGGTGTAATAGTTGGCGTAAAGTATGCTGCTTATTTAATTTCTTTTATACACCATGGCATAAAAGAAATTGATAAAACAGATGCCAACCTTGATGAAATTATTGCAGAGAATGTAACTGCTGAAGTTGAAACCGTTTCGGCAGTAGAAAAATCTTTATTAAAAATATTAAGGCAATGGAGCGATGTTTCGGAAACTGTTCCATTAGGGGATAAATGGTTTGGTGGCACCATGTTGTTACAAACTGCTGATAAAACTTTGAAACCGAAGGAGATTCCGATTGATGATTTTTTTCACAAAATCGTTATGCTGCGTGACCGCCTTCGTGTATTGGAACAAAACATCAACAGTAATAAAAAACTAAGCGACGAAGAAAAAGTAAATATTCAGCAATACATAACCAGATGCTATGGATCGCTCACCACATTTAATGTACTGTTTAAAAATAAAGAACAGTGGTTTGTGGGGGATAAAGGCGGTAAGGATGAATAAAAAAATTAATTCAAATCACTTTCCCTGTAATTTTTTTAATTTCTCAGCAATAGAAAAATATTATTTTAAAAATACCCTTATTAAACAAAGAAGATGTTAAGAAAAACTTGAGGCTGTTTTCCTTTCAATTTAAAAAAGAATGAAACATTGCAAAATAAATTTTTAAGCATTAATGTTTGCTTTCAATTTTACAAAAAGTATTATCCTCCTTATGTTTTATATTATTTTCTTTTATTCCACTCCTCCCTTTCTGGTAGGTGACCTTTGCTCGGGCCATTTACCGGGCTCGCTGGTACGTGGGTTAGCAGGTAAAACAATTTTTTCTCTGGATGTTTTAACGGGATCTTCGCAAGCCATATAAACCAATATGGCTGTAAGAATGGCATTGTTTCGCACATCATCAAAAACAATTTTATCGTAGGTATCCCTGTTGGTATGCCAGGTATAACTAAAATACAACCAGCTGTTAGAGCCTAACCCAAATGCAGGTACGCCGGCTGCTACAAAGGATGCATTATCAGATCCTCCACCTGCCGGAGATCCGGGAAACCTTGTTTCTAAAGCCTGCTTATAACCGGCTGGCACTTTTGATAACCATCTGCTTAAATAATCGTAGGAATGTAAAAAACCTGCACCAGAAACATTTACCACCCGTCCGGTACCGTTATCCTGATTAAATAAAGCCTGAATATTTTTTACAATTTCGGGATGATCTTCTACAAATGCCCTTGAACCATTGAGCCCCTGTTCTTCACTTCCCCAATGTCCCACCAGAATGGTGCGTTTTGGATTTGGATATAATTTTTTCAGTATCCGCATAGCCTCCATCATCACCAATGTTCCGGTACCATTATCAGTGGCGCCGGTGGCACCATCCCATGAATCAAAATGTGCCGACAACATTACATACTCATCAGGTTTTTCTGTACCTTTTATTTCAGCAACAGTATTAAATGTTGGCATCATACCCAATTCTTTTGAATCGGCACGAACACTGATCTTAGGATTTTTTCCTGCTTCAGCTAATCTGTATAATAATCCATAATCTTCCAGCGCAATATCTACAGTTGGTATACTGGTTGTTTTAGCATCAAAAATTTTATTTACACCAAACCCTGATGACCAATTGGAGCCAACAATACCAACAGCTCCTGCTTTTTCCAGAGCCAAAGCAAGATTTTTACTACTCAACCCTGTTTTACTAATACGTTTGCGCCAGGCATCTGTTTGTTCGGTACGGTCTTTTTTCATTTTTTCAAATGACTCCTTAGTCCCAAATTCTTCCCAGTTATAATCAGGCCTGCCTGTTGGCTGCTTCATAGATATCATTACAAACTTACCTTTTGCATTAGGCAGCCATTGTTGAAAAGCCATTGAATCTGCCAGATCAGGTATAATAATCAACTCTGCTGTTATCGTTTTACCGCCTGTGTTAGGGCTCCAGGCAAGTTGCGTGCCTTCCAATGATTTTACCCATGGAGATACCATATCTATATGTGATATTCCTCTTTCCCATCCACGCCATTCGCCCCATTTTTCGTTACGGGCTGTAATACCCCAGCTATTGTAATTAGCCAATGCCCAGTTATGAGCCTGTTGCATTTTTGGTGTGCCAACTAATCTTGGCCCGATAGTATTAAATAATTCATTGGCCAGGTTTTCGAGCTGAGAGTTTTCTGTAGCTTCTTTTATAATTGCAGCAACAGTAATAGAATCTTTTGATTGGGCAACGCAAAAACCAGCGGGCATAATCCATATAATTAAAAGAAGTTTTAGTGCATTTTTCATATTGTAATAATTTTTTAGATTCTCTAAGTTAAGGAATTAAAGTAATGCTGGTATAAAAGTGGTTTTTAAAAAAAATAAAGAAAATAAAGGCAGGTAATTTTTTACGAATAACGAAAAAAATGATTTTTTTAATTATCTTACTAGCCTTATCCACTTCCATGCAATTTCCCTCTAATCTTCCCTTTTATTAAATACACTGTTCGGCATTTGTTTTTTTATTATTCAAATCATCCTAAGCACTATCTGGCTAAAATATTTTAACTATGGGCCGGTTGAGCGGTTTTGGCGAAGTGCTACTTATAAAAAATGGCAGCCTTTTAAAAAAAATTATCATGAAGAAAATATGAGTGAAGAAAATAAAAACCAGTCTACCGGACAGGCAGGTACAGAACCGGAACAACCTGCAGAAAATATCCCGGGAGAAATAATCTCTTCTGCTGAAACAAATATGCCCGAAACTGAACAAACACAAACCAATAATATGGAAACACACGCCCATCACCTGCACCATGCACCCGGAAAAAAATTCTGGCACTATTTCTATGAATTCTTAATGCTGTTCCTTGCTGTGTTCTGCGGATTCCTGGCAGAAAATATACGGGAACATGTTATTGAAAAAAAGCGGGCACAAGTACTGGCCCAGTCCATGTTTGAAGATCTTAAAAAAGATACAGCTGCAATACATGGTACCATTGTTTTAAGCAATAAAAAATTAAATTCAGCCGAAAGCAGCCTTGCGATGCTTAACAGTCCGCGTAACCAATGGAATGATACTAACTTTTATAAGAGTATGGCGCTCATGTTCACATCAGTTCCTTTTATATCTACCGACGGTACTTATTCACAAATGAAAGCTTCGGGCTCATTACGTTATTTCAACCAACTTCTCGTTAACCAAATGAATGCATATGATGTTCAATCAAAGAAAACAAAATACAGGGATGAAGTAGAAGATAAAGGTATATGGATGCTTGGCACTTTTAATCTTGATATCATGAATATGGAAGTCCTTGGTGATATCCGTTTCAACAGGCCGATTACTCATGAACTGTTCATCAACATTATGGACAAAGCCACTACAAATAAATATATTAATCTGTTGGTGATGAATAAAAATTTCCGAATACGTTCTTTACAGGAGTATGAAGAACAGTTGAAAATAGGGGACCGGTTAATTGAAGCATTAAAAAAAGATTATCAACTGGAATAAAATGACAAACAATATGGCAATACAAAAAACAGTCTGGAAAAACAGGCTCCTGAAATTTTTACTTTACCTGTTGGTAGGTTTTGCCTGTGCATTTATTTACGGGTTATTGAAAAAATAAAATGGAAGAAAATAAAAACCTGTCTGCCGATCAGGAAGGCATACCAGCGGAACATCCGGCAGAAAATATTCCTGAGCAAATAAATCCTGCTAATGAAAATACTATGCCTGAATCAGTAACTACAGCTGTTACCCTAAATGAACAACCTTCAACCATCAATACTCAATTTTCAACTGAACAAGACATGGAAGTACACCACCACACCCATCCATCCCATGGTAAGAAAACCTGGAAAGAATATTTCTGGGAATTTTTAATGTTGTTCCTGGCAGTGTTCTGCGGTTTTTTGGCAGAGTATCAGTTAGAGCATAAGATTGAACGGGACAGAGAAAAAGCATACATGTATAGCATGCTTGAGGATCTGAAATCCGACACTTCACAACTATCCGTAAATAGTCTTTTAAGAAGTAAACGTGTTGAAATGATTGATTCGTTAATCCTCTTGCTTTCAACTCCTGATAAACTATTTAATCTTAATGATATTTATTTTTTTGGGCGCAGTTTGTCGCTGAATATTGACTTTTTTCCAAACGACCGCACTATTCTGCAATTAAAAAATTCGGGAGGGCTACGCCTTGTTCATAATACAGCAGTATCAAACAGCATTATGAATTATGATCAGAAAATGAGATCGCTTGTTTTTCTGCTCACCCAGGAACAGCAACAAAGAATGGAGTACAGAAAAATTGCGAGTACTATTTTTAACGGCACCGTTTTTAATAGTATGATTGATAATTATGATGAAATAAAGAAACCTGTCAATACTCCGCCATTATTTAATACAGATGCAGCCGCTATAAATGAATTAATCAACAATGCGCAATACCTGAAAAAAGTTGACATGAACCAAATAAAAAAAGCAAGGGAGTTAAAGAGCCTGGCCTCGAATTTAATTTTCCTGATTATAAATGAATATCGCCTTAAATAATTTATGCAAGAATATAAGTCCCACTCACCGCTTACTTCAAAAGCCCTTCGGTTTTTAATTTATATTGTTATAGGTTTTGCATGTGCATTTATATACAGGCAAATGAAAAAATAAAAAATATGAGCAATATTAAACTCTTTGAACAAAAAAAAATACGCAGCCATTGGAATGCAGAGGAAGAGAAATGGTATTTCTCTGTGGTAGATGTAATTGAAGTTTTGACTGACAGCCCTCGACCAAGAAAGTACTGGAATGCATTAAAAACAAAGCTTAAACAGGAAGGAACTCAGTTGTCCCAAAATATGGGACAACTGAAAATGCAATCTGAAGATGGTAAAATGTATGCAACTGATGTAGCCGATACTGAACAGCTCTTCCGCCTCATACAATCTATTCCCTCACCCAAGGCAGAACCATTTAAACAATGGCTGGCTAAAACAGGCTATGAAAGAATTGAAGAAAGTCAGGACCCTGAATTAAGTATTGACAGGGCCATGGAAAATTATACAAGACTTGGTTACAGTAAAGAGTGGATTAACCAACGCTTAAAAAGTATAGAAGTAAGAAAAGAATTAACGGATGAGTGGGAAAGCCGTGGTGTAAAAAAAGGAGAAGAATTTGCAACACTTACAGATACCATAACGAAAGCATGGAGTGGCAAAACAATTAAGCAATACAAACAACATAAGAATTTAAAGAAAGAAAACCTGCGAGATAATATGACCAATTTAGAATTGGTACTAAACATGCTTGCAGAAGCTACTACAAAAGAAATAAGCAAAGAGAAAAAGCCCAAGAATCTTACTGAAAATAAAATGATTGCGAAACAAGGAGGTACCATTGCAGGTAATACAAGAAAGGCCATTGAAGCAAAAACAGGAAAGAAAGTAGTGAGCAGCCAGAATGCAAAAAAATTAATACCTGTAAAGACTAAGAAAAAATAATGGAAAAAAATAAAAACAATCCGCCGTTAACAGACGATACTCAACTGCAAAATGAACCGTTGAACACAACTTCAACAGATGAACCCATTGCACCTGCTGAAATAAATTCACAAGCTGAACCCCAACCAGAAACCAGTAATCAGAAACCAGAAACCGAAACAGATATGGAAGTACACCACCACACCCACGCCACACATGGAAAGAAAACCTGGAAAGATTATTTCTGGGAATTTCTCATGTTGTTCCTCGCTGTGTTCTGCGGGTTTCTGGCAGAGAACCAACGGGAGCATTATGTAGAACATCAACGGGAAAAAGTATTGATGAAAAGCATGTTGAAAGACTTGCAGGCAGATACAACGTTTTTTGCCGGAGCAATACGAGGTATTTCTCTCATCAATGCACATATAGACTCATTGATACCTCTTTTATCCAACAACAATGACATTGATAAAAGAGCGACTGAAATCTATCAACAAGAAGTTTGGGTAAATCTTTATTATAAACTAATCTATACCGACCGGACGATCGAGCAATTAAAAAATTCAGGCAATTTCCGTTTTATCAGGAATAATCTCGTTTCTGATGCCATTATTAAATATGATGGATATGTCAGAAATTATGTACTCAATATGCAGGATGAGGCTATTTTATATTATTACAGAAAAGCAGATGATAGCAGGGCCGGTATTTTTAAATCAGATATTTTTGAAAATTGGATGAAGGCCGGTTTTGAAAAAAATATAAGTACAATTCAATTACCTCAGGCACCTTATTTTTTATCAACAGACAGAAAACAAGTTGAGACCTATATTAACCTGTTAAGTAAATATGCAATAGCTAATTACTGGTTTTTACAAAATGTTCAGAGTGCAGTAAAAATGGCCGTAAGCCTTGATTCGCTTATTAAAAAAGAATATCACCCCAAATAATATGATTGACCAAAATAAAAATATAGAAGAACAGCCGGCAGAAATTATCCAGGGAGATATAATTTCTTCTGAAGAAATAACAGTGCCTGAATCTGAGGAACAACCTTTAAACGAATTAAACGATAACATGGAAGTACATCATCACACACACGATAGCCATGGAAAAAAAAATTGGAAATCTTATTTCTGGGAATTTTCAATGTTGTTCCTTGCTGTGTTCTGCGGATTTTTAGCAGAGTATCAGTTGGAGCATGTAATAGAACATCAACGGGAAAAGCAATACATACAATCACTTGTAGCTGATCTGAAAAGCGATCAGGAAGTTTTAACAAAACATATTGTGAATGTGAAAACAGGTCTTTCAATGATGGACAGCATGATTATTATATTGAATACGCCTGCTCAACTTAACATCAATACCGGTAACTTATATTTTTGGGCAAGACTTGCGCCAAGGCTGTATCCACTATTAAATAACAACCGGACTTTTGAACAACTGAAAAACTCAGGCAATTTCAGGCTCATCAGAAATCTCAACACTTCAAATAAGATTATGACCTATTATGAAAAATTTCCCCTCACACGCCTGCTGGAATCAGTAAATGAAACAGAATTTACAGAATATAAAAAAGTAGCAGCAAAAATTTTTGACCCGTTACTGTTTCTGAGTTCGGAAGGAAAAAATGACGAGATAAGAAGATTAAATTACAATCCTTCCTTACGCACATCGGATAATGAATTATTACAGGAACTTTCCATTTTTGCAGTGTATATGCACGGCACAAAAAAAGGAATAGTTGCAAATGATGAAGCTTTAAAGAGAATTGGAGCTGAATTGATTGAATATTTACAAAAAGAATATCATCTGAAATAATTATTTGCTTATGAAAAAGATATTGACTACTGTTTTTACGATCTTATTTTTCCTGCATGTCATCGCACAAACCAGTTCTGCTAACTATTCAACTTTAGTGCAATTAGGTAAAGAACTACGCCTGCTGGAGCGAAGCAGCCTGCCCAATGGTGTACCTGATTACCGCAGCCAAACGATCATAAAAATTCAGCAATCATTGAAGAAATACAAAGCAATTCATGCAAGAATGGATACGACAGGTTGGTCCGTTGAGCAAAGGGTGGATTATGTATTGTTGCTGGCCGAGATGAATGCATTGGATTATAACTGCCGCATATTAAAGCCCTGGGTTCGTGACCCTGCTTTTTATGCCATCCTCTTTGATGAACAGAGTGATACGCCCGATCATGAAGGTCCAACCGGTTTTGCCGCTATTGAATTATGGAAATATACTTTTCCCTTATCTGACGAAGCCGAAAAACAATTAACGGAACAACTTAAGATCATACCGCCACTGTATGAGCAGGCAAAAATAAATCTTATTGGTAATGCTAAGGATCTATGGAGTGCAGGTACCGGAAATATAAAAGACCAGTTACTGCTCTTGAACGATCTGGAAAAGAAAACAGCAAACAATAGTGCCGCATTAAAAGAAGCTGTGGCAAAAGCAAAAACTGCCGTTACACAATTGACTGCATGGCTTGAAAATAAATTACCAGCTAAAAATGGGCCATCGGGTATTGGCAAAGAAAATTACACCTGGCATTTGCGCAATGTATTGCTTGTTCCGTTTTCCTGGGAAGAAGAAGTAACTTTATTAAACCGCGAACTTACAAGAGCTTATGCTTCTTTACAGTTAGAAAGAACAAGAAACCGCAATATCCCCGAATTGAAAGCATTCGCCGATGTTACTGAGTTCAAAACAGGAACAATTGCTTCTGTAAAAAAAATAATGAACTTTTTAAAGCAAAAAGAAATTTTACCAATAGAAGATTATATGGAGCCTGCATTGCGTAGCCATATTGGTAATTTTATTCCAGAAAACGAACGGAATTTCTTTGCCAATATCAGTCACAGTGAGCCTGGGGTTTTATATTCTCATTCCACGCATTGGTTTGAAATTGTAAGGTTAACACTGGAGCCACATGCCGATGTTTTACGCAAAGAGGCTTTGCCTTATAATATGTGGATGCAACGTTCAGAAGGATTGGCTACCTGTATGGAAGAAACGTTTATGCATGCCGGTTTGTGGGATGATAATCCCAGAGCAAGGGAATTAGTTTGGATCATGCTGGCACAGCGCTGTGCCCGTGGCTTAGCTTCTTTGTATGCACAGGCCAATATGATTAATTATGAAGCCGCAAGAAAGTTCCAGGTAAAATGGACGCCCAAAGGCTGGACGGGTGATGAAAGCCTGGTAGGGTTTGAACAACATTTGTATTTACGCCAGCCGGGTTATGGTACCAGTTATGTAACCGGTAAATATTTTATAGAACGGTTGATGATGGATATGGGCAGAAATCAGGGTAATGATTTTAAACTCTATAATTTTTTCGATGGCTTTTATGGCGCAGGGATACTACCCGTATCCCTGGTTCGCTGGCAAATGACCGGTAATGATGATGAAATAATAAATATCCTGAAAAAATAAATACAACCAACATGCAACAAACACTAACTGCACCAAAAAGAATTGAGTCCATCGATGTCCTCCGCGGGCTCGCAATGGTCATCATGGCGCTGGATCATACCAGGGATTATTTTCACATTGCTGCCAATATTGATGACCCGTTGAATTTAGCTACAACAACCCCATTATTGTACTTCACCCGGTGGATCACCCATTTTTGTGCACCCATCTTTGTTTTTCTTTCGGGTACTTCCATTTACCTGCAGAGTTTACGCAAAACAAAAAAAGAACTGAGTGCCTTTTTAATTAAACGTGGACTATGGCTGATTTTTGCAGAGCTTTTCATCATTTCACTGGCCTGGACATTTGATCCCATGTATCATGTTCATCCCATGCAAGTGATCTGGGCAATTGGTATCAGCATGGTGATATTGGGGCTTGCCATACACCTGCCCTATCGTGCCATTTTAATATTGGGGTTGATCATCGTATTTGGCCACAACCTCCTTGATATTCCCGAATCGGCACCTGGCTTTAAAGCCGGTTTCTGGTGGGACCTGTTTCACTCCGGATTTTTCAAACTATACTCCTATGCACCAAACCATTTTGTAATGATGGTGTATCCATTTGTGGCATGGACGGGTGTAATGATGCTGGGCTATTGTGCAGGCATCTTTTTCTCTCTAAAATATACGGAAGAGCAGCGACGTAAAACATTAAGGTGGTTGGGGCTCGGGCTTATCGTGTTATTTGTTGTTGTGCGTTTCATTAATATTTATGGCGACCCCTGGGCTTGGTCCACACAAAAAAATAACCTATATACTTTCTTTTCTTTCATGAAAGTAACCAAGTATCCTCCTTACTTTACCTGTGTATTTTATTAGGGCCTGCCTTATTGCTGTTGTCATTTATGGAAAAAATAAAAAATGCCTTTACCAACATCATGATTGTTTTTGGAAGAACTGCCTTTTTCTATTACATCATTCACCTTTACCTGATACACCTGCTGGCCGTGGTGGCCTTTTTTATCAGGGGAAATCATACGGTACAGGAAGCATATGCTTCTATGCAAAACCTCCCATTCCTGTTTGTTATTCCCGGTGAAGGGTATGGACTTGGAATTGTATATGCAGTTTGGGCGGGCGTTGTAATTGCCTTATATCCTTTATGCAAATGGTACGATAAATATAAAACCAACCACAAGGAAAAATGGTGGCTGAGTTATTTATAAATACAATCAATTTCTTCATATTAAAATCAAAATCATGAAAAATATTTTTTCATTGGCAATCTTAATCAGTTGTAACTTTTTTCTTTTTACAGGATGCAACACGGCAGATCGTTCTAAAGAAACTACCCTAAATGAAATTAAACCTGCAGTAACAGAAGTGCCGGAGTATTTTCTGTTACGTCCCGAAGTTGAAAAAGCATATGGCTACAGCCATGCGGTAAAAATTGGCAAAGATATAAAAATTTCGGGCGCAGTAAGTATGGATGATAAAGGAAATTTAACTGCTCCCGGCAACCTGGACCAGCAAATGAAAAACTGCTACAGCGATCTGGATAAAATTTTAAAACACTATGGCTGCACTTTTGATGATGTAGTGGTGGAAAATGTATTCACCACCAACATGGCAGAATTCATTAAAGTATCAACTTACCGTAACACGGTTTATAAAAAACAGTTTCCCACAGGTACCTGGCTAGAAGTGAAAGGATTGGCATTGGTGGGGCAGTTGATTGAAATAGATATGGAAGTACGTAAAGCAAATTAATCAAGGCTCAATAATTATCATTAAACAAACAACATGAAAATAAAATCATTTTTCATCTGCCTTGTTTTGTCGCAACACATCATGGCCCAATCCTATAAAAAAATTCATGCAAAAGCCATTGTAGTAGATACACACAACGATATATTGATGCAGGCTGCGGATATTGGAATTGTGTTTGACCAGGATCTGACTGGCAAAACACATACTGACCTGGCCCGGTGGAAAAAAGGGGGGTTGGATGTACAACTGTTTTCAGTGTATTGTGATGGAGCCCTGAAAAACTCGTATGCCTATGCCAACAGGGAAATGGACAGCCTTGATGCTGTAGCGGATCGCAATCCGGATAAAATTGTAAAAGTATTCAGTTATGCTGAATTAATAAAAGCAGTAAAGCAGCATAAGATTGCTGCTATGTTTGGTGTAGAGGGCGGCCATATGATTGAAGATGACCTTAATAAATTAGATGCATTTTATAAACGTGGTACAAGATATTTGACTTTAACGCATAACACATCGCCTTCCTGGGCTACCAGTGCAGCTGATGAAACATCGAACCCGAATTTGTTACACAAAGGACTTACAGATTTTGGCAAACAGGTTGTACAACGTATGAACCAGCTAGGAATGTTGATAGATGTTAGCCACGCCGGTGATCAAACTTTTTGGGATGTTATTAAATTAACCAGTAAACCAATCGTTGCCTCACACAGTTCAGTATATAGCCTTGTGCCGCACCGGCGAAATTTAAAAGATGAACAAATAAAAGCTATTGCGAAAAATGCCGGCGTAATTCAAATCAATTTTAATCCAGGGTTTATCGATAGCAGTTTTGGAGCGAAAGAAACTGCCTTTTTTAAAAAGCATGCCGCAGAAAGTGATTCACTCACTAAAGCGGGTATGGATGAATGGTACATGATGGATTTCATCTATAAAAAATATGCAGCAGAAGCAAACACGATGCGGCCGCCACTGTCGATGGTTATTGACCATATAGCATACATCATAAAATTAGTGGGTGTAGATTATGTAGGGCTCGGCTCCGATTTTGATGGCATTAATATTACGCCTCAACAATTGGATAATGTTACAACTTATCCATTAATTACAAAAGCTTTGGTAGAAAAAGGTTATAGTAAGAAAGATATAATCAAAATTTTAGGGGGTAATTTTTTAAGGGTATTAAAAGCTAATGAAGCAAAATAATAAAAACATTTTTATACATACTCAAACCCAACTTTACATGGCAAATGAAAAAACAGATGAAGGATTAAAACGTGAAATTGGCGTACGTTCCCTTGCCCTGGCCATCATAAATATTACGATAGGTTCTGGTATTTTTGTTATTCCTGCAATTATTGCAGAAGGACTGGGCGCCACGGCTATTGCAGCTTACTTTGTTTGTGGTTTGCTTATTTTCTTAATTGCACTCTGCTTTGCCGATGTAGGCAGCAAAACAACGGTAAGCGGTGGACCCTACATCTATATTGAAACTGCCTTTGGCCCATTTGCCGGATTTTTAGCTAACAATATTTATTGGATAGGCGGCTGTATTTTTTCAGACGCTGCTATTGCTAATGCTTTGGCAGATACTTTGAAATATTTTTTCCCTTTTTTAGAAAATGAACTATTCCGGGGACTGTTTTTATTTATTGTTTTCGGTTTGCTTGCCTTACTCAATATCCGCAGTGTAAAAAACGGCATTCGGTTCATTGAATTTACCAGTCTGGCAAAATTAATTCCGCTGGTTGTACTGGTTATTGTAGGTACCCATTTTGTATCAACCCAAAACCTGCATTGGGTTACAGCTCCAACCATTGGCAATATTGGAGCAGCTTCCTTACTTTTATTTTTTGCTTTCCTCGGCCTGGAAGGGCCTTTAAGCAACGGCGGCGAAATTAAGGAACCCAAACGAACTGTACCAATGGGTATCTTTTTGGGTGTAGCAAGTGTACTGATTTTATATATGGGCATTCAATTGGTAACACAAGGCGTTTTAGGGAATACCATTGCCGCACATAAAGATGCGCCACTAGCAGCCGTTGCCGATATTGCTTTTGGTAAATCAGGTACTGTTATTATTATAGCAGTTACTGCGCTTGCCATTCTTGGATCACTGGGTGGCGAAATACTTTCCATTCCCCGAATACTTTTTGCTGGTGCCAGAGATGGTTTTCTACCAAAACCATTGGCCAAATTGCATCCCCGTTTTTTTACACCACATATAGCTATTGCCTTTTATGCAGCATCCGGTTTTCTATTATCCATTTCTGGTGGTTTTAAACAACTGGCCACCATTGCCAGCGCATCGGTTTTAATCATTTACCTGGGTGTGGTGCTTGCAGCCATTAAACTACGGAAAAAAGATACGGGTTCAACTGAAAAAACTTTCCGTGTTCGGGGTGGTATTCTAGTTCCTTTGCTGGCATCGGCAGGTATTATCTGGCTGCTATGCAGTTTAACCAAAGTCGAACTAATTGGTATTACCATTTTTATTGGAGTATTTTCAGGTATCTATTTATTGATCATGCTGGTAAAGAAAAAAAAATATTAGGTTGTACGAATTAACTGAACATGAAAAAATTAATACACTTTTTTTGTGGCAACATTCAAAAAAACATTCCCAAAAAACAACATCATGTATAATAAACTCCTGCTTCTTTTTATAAGCCTGTATACCATTACTGTACAGGCACAGCTACCCTTAACAAAAGATCAGCAGGCAGTGCAGCAAACGGTTATTCAAATGTTCGATGCATTATCCAACCGGGATTCAGTTGATTTAAAAAATTATTGTACTGCCGATATCCAGTTATTCGAATATGGACAGGTGTGGAATATGGATACACTTATTTTAAAAGCCATTACCCAAAACCAGGCAACAGATTTTAAACGTACCAATAGATTTGATTTCATTAATACCTCATCTGATAAAACTACTGCATGGGTTACGTATCGTCTTCAGTCATTGATAACCAGAGATGGCAAACAGGTAACCTCAAAATGGCTGGAAACAGTAGTTTTGACTAAAGCAAAAAAACAATGGAAAGTAAATCACTTGCATTCAACATTGATCAAAAGAAGTTAAAAAACAACCTCCATACATTACACTAACACAATCAACATAAAGAAACATGAAAAAAATAACTGTTATACTTTTACTCATTTATATTCATTCCTTCACTATTGCACAAAAACCCCGTGCAAGAGATATCGGAATTCCTTTTGACGGCACACCCGGCAAGTTCAATGCCATCACTGATGTTAAAGGTGTGGAAGTGGGTTACAGCACCATCATATCAGGTACTGGAAAAAATATAAGAGGAAAGGGCCCGGTGCGTACCGGTGTTACTGCCATTTTACCAAGAGGAAAAAACAATAATCCTGTTTATGCAAACTGGTATACACTCAATGGCAATGGTGAAATGACCGGAACAACATGGATGACCGAATCTGGTTTTTTAGAAGGCCCCGTTATGATCACCAATACAAACAGTGTAGGCACAGTTAGAGATGCCGTTTTAAAATGGTATGTGAAGAAAGGTTGGTACAAAGAAGATTTCTGGTACACTTACCCGGTGGTTGCAGAAACTTATGATGGTTTTTTAAATGACATTTATGGTTTTCACGTAAAAGAAGAAAATGCGTACGAAGCATTGGATAGTGCAAAGAGTGGTCTTTTAAAAGAAGGTAATGTTGGTGGTGGTACCGGTATGATGTGCCTCGGATTTAAAGGTGGCACCGGCACCGCATCAAGAGTTATAAAAATTAAAGACTCCTCCTATACTGTTGGCGTATTGGTACAATCAAACTTTGGAGGCAAAAATAATTTTACCATTGCCGGTGTACCGGTTGGTAGAGAATTGAAGGACACGATGAATTATGAATTTAAAGCACCGCCATCCTATCAACCGGGTGACGGTTCTATTATTGTGGTACTGGCAACCGATGCTCCTTTGTTGCCGCATCAATTAAAAAGAATTGCAGCAAGAATTGCATTAGGTGTAGGCAAAGTTGGTGGAAGGGGAGAAAATGGTTCCGGTGATATTTTTATAGCTTTCTCTACCGCAAATCCAAATGCTTTTCAAAGAACAGATTTTACAAAAGTGGATGAGCTACCCAATGATATGATTAATCCATTATTTAACGGAACCGTTCAGGCTGTGGAAGAAGCCATCATAAATGCGATGGTGGCTGCCGAAACGATGGAAGGGATAAATGGTAACAAAGCTTATGGGCTACCGCATAAATTAGTAATGGATGTGTTGAAAAAATATAACAGGGTTAAATAGGTAAATACGGGTGACCGGTGCTAAGCAACGATTGAGGATTCAGAGAAGCAAGATAATATCCGGCAAACCTGCCGGTTCCATTTTTTACATTTTTAGTAAAATATGGAATTGAATTCCATATTTTACCTAATTTTACAAAAATGGAATTACTATGGTTAGCAGGCAAATATTAAATGAGGCAAAATTGGCACTTACTCAGTTTAGGGCGTTGTGTATTACTGGCCCAAGGCAAAGTGGTAAAACCACTTTAAGTAAACAATTATTTAAAGGAAAGCCGTATATTAATTTTGAAAACCCATCTGTACAACATGAGGCAGAAATAAACCCTGAAGCCTTTATAAAAAAATACAAAGCTGGTGCTGTGTTTGATGAAGTGCAACGAGTACCCCATATTTTTCGTTACCTGCAGGAAATATTAGACAAAAATACCAAACGGGGGCAATTTATACTTACAGGCTCCAATAATTTTTTATTGCAGGAGCAGGTTTCACAATCGCTGGCAGGCAGGGCTGGTTATTTATCGCTATTACCATTCAGCTACGCCGAATTAGTAAATGCAAAGCTGGCTTCTAATGATGTAAACAAGCATATACTCACAGGTGGCTATCCCGAAATATGGCAAGAAAAACTGTTACCTGCTACATGGCTTAATAGTTATGTACAAACATATGTGCAAAGAGATGTGAGGCTGCTAAGAAACATTACCAACCTTGCAGCATTTAACAAGTTTATTTATTTATGTGCCAACTATGCAGGGCAAATTTTA
>JAYUTC010000154.1:0-2015 GCA_043755395.1 Ferruginibacter sp. | reverse complement strand
TAAATGCAATAACTTATTACCGCATTAAACAGGTTGATATAAATGGCAATTTTCAATATAGCGATTTAAAATCAGTAAGGATAAATTCAAAAAAATCAGGGATTTCCATTTATCCTGTACCTGCAATAGATAAAATAAATATTGATTATTATATAGAAAAAGCTAATGAAATCAACTTAAAAATACTGAATGCAAAAGGACAAGAGGTAATTACTGAATTTAAAAAAGTTTTAGCAGGTCATAATATACTGCATCTAGATTTACAAAAACTCAATAAAGGAAGCTATACACTCATTATAATTGATGGGGATAAGGAGTCTGTTGCTCAACAATTTATTAAACTATAACTTTTAAATAATGAAGTTTGTTTAATTGAAATAAAAGTTTATTTCAAACACCGCTTATACAATTGCACAGTATTCTCCAGCCCCAAATAAATAGCATCACATATCAACGCATGGCCAATAGACACTTCTAATAAGCCGGGAATATTATCTGCAAAATATTTTAAGTTGTTTAAATCTAAATCATGGCCCGCATTTATACCAAGGCCTAATTCATTGGCTTTATTTGCAGCGGCTATATAGGGTGTAATAGCTTCTTCTTTATTGCCTTTGGCGTACTCACTGGCAAAACCTTCGGTGTATAATTCAATCCTGTCGGTACCGGTGGCTTTTGCACCTTCAATCATTTTAATAACGGGGTCAACAAAAATAGAAACACGGATACCGGCATTTTTAAAAGTGGTAATCATTCCGGTCAGGTATTCCTTATGTGAAATAGTATTCCAGCCATGGTTACTGGTTAACTGGTTTAGGGTGTCGGGTACCAGTGTAATCTGTGTGGGTTTATTGGCCAATACCAAATCAACAAAACTTTGTTCAGTACAATTGCCTTCAATATTAAATTCTGTTGTTACAATTTTTTTTAAATCAAATACATCACTATATCGGATATGTCTTTCATCCGGCCTGGGGTGTACAGTAATACCATCTGCACCAAAACGCTCTATATCTTTTGCTGCTTGTATTAAATCGGGATTGTTACCACCACGGCTGTTTCGTAAAGTGGCAAGTTTATTTATGTTTACAGAAAGTTTTGTCATCCTATAAAATCATTTGCAAAATAAATGGAACTGCAATTTTACAGGCACTTTTAAGAAACGCTTCTTTACTTAAATTTAAAGTACCCAATTTATATTCAAAATAACCATTGGCTTTCATAATTTTTTCTTTTATACTTTTATAAAATATTTTATCCATTTTTTCGTCCAGGTATTTGTTAACGGTATTTTCTGCTTCTGCAAAATTCTTTTCTTCAATTAAAATATCTATCAGTCGTTTGATATTAATAATAAAAGAAGGCCCTGCTTTAACTTTAATGGCATTAAATAAATATTTTTTTGCCTGGCTATAATTCTTCATGTCATAATAATAATCCGCAATTCCCTGATTTATCTTTAGCCAGCGGTTTGGGTTATAAGAAGCTGCTTTAAAGTAATAATAATTAATACTATCTATATTTAAGTTTTTTGCATTGTATACTAATGCAAGATTATAATACACATAATCCAAAGTGCTGTCAATTTTAAGTGCTTTGTAATAATAAGTGATTGCGCTGTCAAGTTGATATGACTTATCTAAATAAGTATTTGCTATATCATTAAATAAATCTTTATTATCACCAATATTATTCCATGCTTCATTATAAACTGTAATAGCTTTCTCTTTATTATTTTGTTTTTTATACAGTCTTGCAAGGGAATAGTAATTTTTATCAGTTAATGGATCTATTTTAATCGCTTTTTTAAAAATATCTTCTGCTTTAACTTCATCTTTTAAAGCACTCTTGGTTTTCAGATAAAAAGCGCCAAGGTTTCGCAAACCCTCAGTATTTGTCGGATTAATCTCTACACATTTTTGTAAAATAAACAAAGCACTGTCTTCATACTTTGCACGGGAATAAAGAGCAGAAAGTCTTTGATATCCCGCTGCAAAATTCGTATCACATTTTAT
>JAYUTC010000153.1:0-2017 GCA_043755395.1 Ferruginibacter sp. | reverse complement strand
TCTAATCATATAATCATTGTAGCCCAAATACTTAAAGCTGATATTAAAGAATTGCAAACCCTTTGGCTTGCCGACCAATTGTATAATATGGTTCAAGGCGAACCAATGGCAGACGAAGCATTAAAATCAGTAACTAAAAAAATTAAGAAAGACAAATGAGCATCAACATACTAAAATACGAAAGTGAAGTTTGGAAAACAGCCGACTTGCTGATAGGTGCAGGAATAAAGCAAAGCGATTTTCCAAAATATATGATGCCATTTTTTGCTTTGTTAATGGTAGAAAGTAGGTTGATTAGAGAAGCCGACAGATTAGAAAAAAAAGTAGGCAGAGAAGACATAGACGATTTTATAGAAATGTTCAGCTTAGAAGGTTTGGGCTACAATGATTATATGATTAGAAATAAAAAATCACTCAAAAATATAGTTCAAAATGATAAAAATTTTAGACAAGATTTTACAGCTTACTTAAATGCTTTTGACCCTGAAACCAGATACTTATTAGGTGTTGAAAAAGGTACAGAGGAAGAAAAGTTTTTGGATATTACTGGCATTGCAGGGCAACTAATGAAAAAGGGAATTTTATTTGCCACCCTAAAGGCTTGGAGTGAAATAGATTTAACACCATTCAACAACTCCGAAATAACAACACTGGAAGAACACATAAAACGAAAGTGGGCTGATATAAGTGCAGAAACAGCAGGAGAGCAATACACCCCCGATGATATTATTTCTTTAATTTCTGAAATCATTGCTACCAAAATTGAGGACAACGGCAAATTCTTAACCCTTTACGACCCCACTTGTGGCGGTGGCAACTTATTATTTGGTACTGAAGATAAAATACAGGAAATACACCCCAACCGACCAACAGCCACTTATGGCCAAGAGTGGAACGGTACTTTGTATGCCTTAGCCAAAATTGAAAGTAGATTTAGAAAAGACACCCAAATTGAATACGGTAACACCCTTACGGACATTGGTAAATTTTGGGATAAAACCTTTAATGTAATTGTAGCCAATCCACCTTACGGTGTGGACTGGAAAGGCTATGAAAAAGACATTAAGAATGATACCACCGAAAGGTTTGTGGCTTTACCTTCTATAAGTGATGGACAGTTTCTTTTTACCCAACACATCTTACACAAATTAGCTGATGATGGTTTAAGCATTGTAGTACATAATGGTTCTACTTTATTTAGTGGTGATGCAGGGAGTGGAGAAAGTAATATCCGTAAACACTTCTTTGAAAAGGACTGGGTAGAGGCTGTTATACAAATGCCTACCGATGAATTTTTTAATACTGGTATCTACACCTACTTATGGATTTTTAATAAGAATAAGCCAGCCGATAGAGAAAATGAAGTAATACTAATTAATGCCAGTGAATTAAACATACCATTAAAGAAAAGTAAGGGTAAGAAACGTAAAGAAATGGACTTGCCCAACCGTATTAAAATTGTGCAAACTCTTACCGATTTTAAGGACAATGATTTTGCCAAAGTCTTTGACAAATGGCATTTCTATTATAACAAACAAAGTATAATGCTTACCAATATTGATGAAAATGGTAAAGCTATTGAAATACCTACCAAAACCAGTAAAGACGGTGAAGAGAAGGAAGAAAAATCAATCAAACTAACACCTACAAAGATTACCCAGGTTGCAGAAGAAGGTAATGTAGAAATAACTGATTTTGATATTACCACTTTTGATAAAACCAAGTACAGCAGTTTAGAAAATTATTTTGAAACAGGCATTAAGCCGCTATTGGCAGAGCTTGATTACAAAGAAAAAAACCTAACTGTATTCACAAAAGATACAAGCTACTACTACGATGCTGATAAAGACACCATAATTGAACAAACCAAAAAAGAAAAAGCTGAATTAGGTTGCGGTAAAATAGTTATTAAAGCCAGTTTAAAGAAGGATAGCAAAACCAAGCGACCAAAGAGCATAAGCATTACAGCCGAACTAACACAGGATTTACAAAAGGACTATGAAATAATACCATATAG
>JAYUTC010000152.1:0-5090 GCA_043755395.1 Ferruginibacter sp. | reverse complement strand
AGACACCAATTTTGAGTCCGCATCAAAATGCACAGTCTGAATGTTTACGTTCATAGCAATCTAATTTTTAAGGAGTGAACAAATGTTTAAATTACGAGGAGATTTCAAATCATAGGCTCAAAGGTTTTCGATTTTGTTTGGTATAAAATCATAATTCAAGGTAGCACATACGGGTTGTAATTCCAAAAATAATTCGTACCAATAAAACTATCAAAGCTGATTTTTATTGTACTTGTTCTGATATTAAGCTTTTGGGTGGGCCTTTTTATAAACATCCTTCAATTTCTCAATGGTATTGTGGGTGTAAACCTGTGTGGCAGCAAGACTGCTATGCCCAAGCAGTTCCTTCACGGCATTTAATTCTGCGCCATTATTGAGTAAATGTGTGGCAAATGTGTGGCGGAGTACATGCGGACTTTTTTTATCAATGGTGGTAACAAGGCCCAGGTACAGCCTTACTTTGTTGTACACATATTTAGGATAAAGTTTTTTTCCTTTTGCATTTATCAAAACATGTTCATCATCAAATTTTTCAAAACTCACCCTTTTATCATTTATATAACTCAGTATTGAATTCATTAATTCAATACTTACAGGAATTACCCTTTCTTTATTTCCTTTTCCCAGCACTTTTATTACCCGGTTACTTTTATCCACCAGCCTTTCCTTTAAGGCTCCTAATTCAGCCTGCCGCATACCTGTATTATACAATAATTGTAAGATCAACCGGTCGGTTTTCCCCTCCCAATCATCAGGAAATTCCACATGATTAAACAGGGTACTTACATCCTTTTCATCAACAAATTGCGGTAAGCGTTTTTTATTTTTAGGAGATACAATTGTTACCATTGGGCTTGCTGTAAAAGCCCCCTCCCTTATCTGGAACTTAAAGAAAGACTTTAGCGCAGAAATTTTTCGGTTAATAGACTTTGATTCCATTCCACCTTCCTTTAGGCTTGCGAGCCAGCTTCTGATCATTGATGGGCCAATTTGTTTAGCTTCCACTTCGGTATAAGTGGTTTCCATAAAATGAGCAAATGAAGAAAGATCGTTTTGATAAGATATTATAGTATGCTGAGAATACCTCTTTTGAAACTGCAGGTAATCCAGGAAAAACCGGATAGAAATATGGAGCGTAGAAGGCATAAAAAAACTGATAACCGAATTTACATTAACCGGTTATCAGTTTAAAATATATTTTTATATACTTAAAGCTTAAGAATCAATTTTGCCAATAGCGATGTTCTGCTTGTAAACAGCTTTCAACACTTGTGTACGGCGTCTGATGGAAGGCTTTGTGAAAGATTGCCTGTCTCTTAATTCAAGCAATACTTTACTCTTTTCAAATTTCTTCTTGTACTTTTTCAGCGCTTTGTCAATGTTTTCGCAGTCTTTAGAATCAATAATTAACATATAATATACCTCCTTTGGTAATTTTTTTTGAAGCGCAAAGATAAGGGGATTAATAAATAATTTACAATTTTATTTTCACTTAAATAATTCCCCTTAACCGCCGATTTGGAATTTGTGGTATAGTGAATGATATTTGAGCAATGTTTACAGGAATTATAGAAGCTACCGGACAGGTTCAGTCAATCATTGCAGAGGGTACCAATAGAACATTTTGGGTGCTCTCCCCCATTTCAAATCAGCTAACTATTGACCAGAGTGTATCACATAATGGTGTTTGCCTTACGGTGGAAGAAATTAAAGATGGAATGCACCGGGTAACGGGCATTGAGGAAACCCTGCATAAAACCAATCTTGGATCATGGAAAGAAAGAAGCCCCATCAACCTGGAGCGTTGTATGCAAATGAATGGAAGACTGGATGGACACATTGTTCAGGGACATGTGGATACAACCGCTGTTTGTACTGCTGTTATTGAAAAAGACGGCAGTTGGGAATACAGTTTTGAAACTGATCAACAATTTGCCGGATTGATAATAGAAAAAGGATCTATTTCATTAAATGGTATCAGCCTGACCATTTTTAATGTAACCGATGCAGGCTTTAGTGTGGCGATCATTCCTTATACTTATAATTACACTAACATGCAATACCTGAAGGTTCCAGATAAAGTGAATATTGAGTTTGATATAATTGGCAAGTATGTTAACCGGTTATTGAAATTACGGAACTAATAATTATAGCTATATAAATTATCGCTTTTGCAAAACACTGGTCACAAAAACAACAATAACTTTAATTTTTTAAGGTTAACAGGAGCTGTGTTAGTGATAATCTCTCACTCGTATGCTATTCTGAATAAAAGCAGTATTGAGCCCTTATCAAAAATCACCAATGGCAAACTGGAATTATCAGGGGTAGGCTTAACTATTTTTTTCTTTATCAGTGGTTATTTTGTAACAAAAAGTGCAAGAGATTCTGTTAACATCCAACAATTTGTTAAAAAACGCATCTTCAGAATTTACCCGGCATTGATTGTTCTTGTAATAGTTAGTGTTTTTTTTGCAGGCCCACTATTGTCAACTTTTTCTATACAACAATATTTTTCCAGCAAAGAAAGCTGGCTGTATTTATTCACTGCTTCCGGTTTACGTATCAGGATGAATTTGCCTGGTGTTTTTTCTTCTTCCCATTTTTTTATTGATGCTTTTAATGCATCCTTATGGACCGTTGCGTTAGAAATTAAGCTCTATTTTTCTTTAGGTATACTGCTTGGACTAGGAATATTTAAAAGTAAGAAACTATCTATAGTCATTTGTTTACTGGTAATATTTGTTTGCTTTATTACGGTAGCTTTCAACCAGGAACTATCATTTAATTTAAAAAGGCATTTAAATCTTATTGGCATTTTTTATCTCGGCGCTTTTACTTATTCCGCATCCTTATCTAACAGAGCCGTTCAATCGATATTCCTGGCTTCTTTCATTTTCTTCGTTATTTTTTCTGTATTTAATATTCAACAATTCAATCCATTTCCTTTATGCCTGGTAAGCATGTGTATGCTTGTTTTTTTTACCGGCTTTACAAAAAAAGTCCAGGTTCATTTAAACACTGATATTTCTTATGGTTTATATATTTACGCCTTTCCTGTGCAGCAAACAATTTTCATGTTCTCAGATAATAACAGCCCGCTATTTTTTTTGTTAAAGAGTCTTGCGCTCACATTACCATTTGCTATTGCTTCATGGTACTGTATAGAAAAAAAATTTATCAAATTAAAATATAAACGGCATATAGCAGGATAAAAATTCTTTATATTTACCCGTACTAATTTTTCTAAATGACAGATAAAAAAAATATACCGGCGCTCACAGGAATCAGGGCTGTTTGCGTTTATTTTATTTTTTTTAAACACCTGAATTTTTTCTCTGCAGCAACACACCCCCATTTATATTTATTTGTAAATCAGTTTTATACCTTTCTTACTTTTTTTTTTGTTCTCAGTGGTTTTTTAATTTATCACAGGTATCATGAGATAAGTGGCCTTGATAAAAAAAAATTACATAATTATTTTATCAACCGTATTGCCCGGGTTTTACCCATACTGATAATTCTTGTGAGCATTACTTTTTTCCTGGATTATTATCATGGTATTTATTCTGCCAAGGAAACAATCCACCTGTACTTTATCAACGTGCTTCTGATTAAAGGATTTTCATCAAATTATTTCCTTACAGGTATTGGACCAAGCTGGAGTATGTCAGTAGAAGAACTCTTTTATTTGCTATCACCCGTTCTGTTCCTGTATGGGAAAAATTTTTCAAACTTAGCCAGGCTTGTAATCCTTTTTTATGTATTGGGCATACTGATAACTTTTGCCTTTTCTGTTTATCCTTTTGATGGTTTTTTCAGCAGTTATATTTTTACAGCATCAGGCACTTTTTTTGGCCGGATATTTGAATTTGCCTGTGGCATATTTTTAGGCTTTTTAGTAAGTGGAAAATACCCCAACTTTATCATCCACAAACTCGGAAAATCAACATTGTATTTCGGTTTATTTATCATAACGCTGTCTGTCTTTTTATTATTTTCCATAGCTTCTTACTACCGGTTGCCCCATGCAACGGATGTGTGGGCCGGCATTGTTGTAAATAATATTTTAATGCCGATTGGTATTGTACTCTTGTTTTACAGTTTAGTATACCATAAAAGTATGCTGCAATATTTTTTAGGAAGTAAAATAATGGTTCAGTTGGGCAATGCCACTTACTCTTTTTACTTACTGCATACAACTTTTGTTCTGTCTTACATTTTTAAATTTATAAGTACTAATATTTTTATTGCTTTTGTTTGTATGATATTGGTTTCATTGATATTTCACAAATTAGTAGAACAGCCCCTGGCAGTATTTGTAAGAAAAAAATTATCTCTTAAATAATAACAACTATTTTTTTGAAAACATATCAATATAGTTTAGTTGCAAAAAAATATGGGCTCCTTATTCTTGTGATTATTTGGTTAACGGTAACATCACAACATCTTTATTTCACAGGGCTGTTTACAAAACTTGAAGCCGATAAATATATTCGGGAAGCAAACAGGCTGGTTGAACAAAAAGGGCTATCTGCCAAAAGATTTATTTTCTACTCGCCTACTATACTACTCATTTTTTTTTCAATTAAATTAAAAGCCGGTTTGTATGGTGCATTTATTTTACAGGCGCTCTATAATTTATTTGTGACTTTATTTTTCTATAAAACACTTCAAGGTTATTTTAAGGGCCACCTGTATCCTTTTATTATAACGTTTCTCTTAATCATTTTTTTACCTTACAGCAACTGGATAGTTTATTTATATACTGAGTCGATATTTTTTAGCAATATCCTGTTGTTGACAACTTTCGTTTTAAGATACAAGGATAAGAAAAACAAAAAGAATTTTTTATTGATATTACTTTCACTGCTGCTTGTCATCTTATCAAGACCTTTAGGTATTTTATTTCTTTTTCCTGCTTTAGTTTATTTTTTTGTACAGGCAAGTAAAAGGAATAAATTAATTCTTCTTGTATGCTCACTGACAGGCTTTGCATTTTTTGTTTATGTAAGTAATATTGTTTTTTCCACTACAGAAGATGCGTCTATTACTTTGGCTGCTTCGCAGCAGTGTATCGTTTGTGGTGT
>JAYUTC010000151.1:0-13017 GCA_043755395.1 Ferruginibacter sp. | reverse complement strand
GATTTAGTCCACCTGTTATTCCAACCAATCCAGATGATATTGTTTCATTTTTAAAACTACCGTCTTTCATTTGATGCATAAATCTTATCTGGTCATTTAGTCCATATGATGATGCCATTATATCAAGCAATCCGTCATTATCAAGATCTTCAACTACACAGCTTCCAGATATTCCATTCATATCAACTCCTTTATTTCCCCCAATATCTTTCAATACAATATTGCCTGTATTCTGGGAGAAAATGGTTGGTTCAATAAGCCATTGTTTTGGCACTTCTGCCGGGTATTTACCAAGTGTCATGTAAGCAATGTTTAATAAATACCTCGATTGTAGGTCTTCGGGGAATTTATTAAGTATGATTTTGTAAATTTCAATTGCTTCTTCGGAACCAGAAGTTAATTTATGTATACCTCCTCCCTCTATGGGTATGATACAACTTTGCGGGGTATGATTGGCAGCGCAATTATCCAATTCGCCTTTTCTCATATAAGCGATTGCCAATTGATCAAAGAATAATCTGAATTGTGCAGTTAGATTTTCGCCCGTAATTCCCATTGCAGACATAACCTGCTTCAGCACATTAATAGCTTCATCCGTATTTCCTGCATTTAAAGATTCTATACAATACTGAAAGTAAAGGTTTACTCTTTTATTTGGATCTTTTTCAATACCCAATTTTTTTTTAAATAATTCTGCACGGGCTGTATTCATCAGATAAAAATCCTCTGGGTTTGCATTTCTGCTGATACTGTCAAGTATTTTTATCATTTTTAATGTGCCTGCAGATTGTTTTACAGATGAAATCAATTTAATTCCATCGGGCTCACAGCAACTTTTCATTTGTGCATTAATTGCAAATGGGTTACCTATAAAGACCAATAGGATAAAAGCTGTAAAAAAATTATGGTATTTCATACATGAAATGTATTATTATTTAGGGTTATAAAGGTAAACCAATAATTGGAGCCTGAAAATATCTGGATTAAACTTTTCCTTTCTTAATTTCCTCCACAACGCCTGGATCAAGTAAAGTAGATGTATCACCTAAATTCTCTGTTTCCCCCTCTGCTATTTTTCTTAATATCCGACGCATAATTTTTCCACTACGGGTTTTTGGCAGGCCTGATACAAATTGAATTTTATCTGGTTTGGCAATGGCGCCAATTACTCTTGTTACGGTTTGTAAAATATCTTTTTTGGTAAGTTCTTCATCGTTATGCATATGCCCATAAATAACATAAGCATAAATTCCCTGTCCCTTTATATCATGGGGATAACCAACAACAGCACTTTCTATAACTCCGGCATGCATATTAATGGCATTCTCCACTTCTGCAGTGCCAATACGGTGGCCGCTAATATTTAACACATCATCAACCCGTCCTGTAATTCTGTAAAAACCATTTTCATCTTTTAATGCACCATCGCCGGTAAAATACAAATTAGGGTAAGTAGAAAAATAATTAGTACGGCAACGTTCGTGGTCACCCCATGTTGTACGCAATATTCCTGGCCAGGGAAATTTAATGCATAAATTTCCTGAAGCAGTTAAGGCCCCTCCTTCGGAGGTGATTGGGGAGGCCTCATTTCCATTCTCATCTACCAAAACCGGTTGCACACCGGGCAAGGGCAATGTTGCCCAGCTTGGTTTGGATGGCGTTACGCCAGCCAGGTTACTTATTAAACATGCGCCTGTTTCCGTTTGCCACCAGGTATCTACTACAGGACATTTTTTTCTGCCAATATTTTCATTATACCAATGCCATGCTTCCTCATTTATTGGTTCGCCAACTGTTCCTAATATTTTTAATGAAGATAAATCTTTGTTTTTCAATGGGTCGGTTCCAAAACTCATTAAACTGCGTATAGCCGTAGGTGCGGTATACAAAATATTTACTTTATGCTTCTCCACAATATCCCAAAATCTTCCTGCGTCGGGAAATGTGGGAATTCCTTCAAACATTAAAGAAGTTGCCCCTGCGCTTAATGGGCCATAAACAATATAACTATGTCCGGTGATCCATCCAATATCAGCCGTGCAAAA
Organism: Ferruginibacter sp.; assembly: GCA_043755395.1. GTDB lineage: Bacteria > Bacteroidota > Bacteroidia > Chitinophagales > Chitinophagaceae > Ferruginibacter. The sequence continues at coordinate 10,972 of JAYUTC010000151.1, read as the reverse complement.
ATGAATTTCACCCTGTTGGTACTGAAACACATTTACAAAAGTATAGTTTGTCCATACCATATAACCGGCACAACTATGTACTACGCCTTTTGGTTTACCCGTAGAGCCTGAAGTATATAAAATAAATAATGGGTCTTCTGCATCCATTTCTTCTGCCGGGAATGAAACAATACCTTCTTTTTCAATTTGAGCTTCAGCGTGTTCCATCTCATCTTCCCACCAAACATCTCTTCCTTTAAGCATTGATACTGGTGTTCTTGTTCTTGTATAAACAATTACTTTTTTTACTGTTCTGTTTCCAATCAATGCATCATCAATTACACTTTTTAAAGGGATATCTTTTCCGCCACGATAAGCACCATCGCAGGTAACAATAAATTCTGCCTGTGCGTCATATAATCTGTCTGCTATACTTTGAGCGCTAAAACCGCCAAAGATTACACTGTGAATGGCACCAATTCTGGCACAGCCTAAAACTGCATAAGCCAGTTCCGGTACCATGCCCATGTAAATACAAACCCGGTCGCCTTTTTTTACACCATTATTTTTTAATACCTGCGCAAACTGGCAAACTCTTTTATGTAAACGGGCATAGGTAACTATCCTGGTTCTTTCTTCAGGGTTATTGGGTTCCCAGATTATAGCAGGTTTATTTGCCATTGTTGACAAGTGACGATCAATACAATTTTCAGTAATGTTCAGTTTGGCCCCTTTAAACCATTCTATTTTCGGCTCCGTAAAATTCCAGTTCAAAATACGATCCCACTTTTTTTTCCAAAGAAAATTTTCAGCAACAGCAGCCCAAAAATCTTCAGGATCATCAACACTTCTTTTATATTCAGTATAATATTGTTCTAAAGATTTAATTTGATAAGGATATGACATAGTTAATATTTTATCTTCTCCAAAATTATACATACCCAATCACTATTTGCATAAAAAATAAAATTATATCAATATTTTATAATGCAGGCATTACTGAATATTTAAATTTAAAAACTATGTATCTTTCCCTATATTTATTTTATAAATGACAAATAAAAATACAGCCAAAGGCATTGGTAAAGTAATTTTCTCTTCCTCACTCGGTACATTAATTGAATGGTACGATTTTTACATTTTTGGCATGTTAGCCAAAACTATTTCTGTACAATTTTTTCCTGAAGGGAACGAGACTGCTGCATTACTTAGTACACTGGCTATTTTTGCAGCAGGTTTTTTGGTTCGTCCATTTGGTGCGTTGGTTTTTGGCAGACTGGGAGATTTAATTGGAAGGAAATACACTTTTTTACTTACCCTGGTGTTAATGGGAGGGTCAACTTTTTTAATTGGATTGGTGCCATCTTACAAATCAATTGGTATTGCAGCCCCATTATTAGTTTTATTGCTGCGTTTGATACAAGGCCTTGCATTGGGAGGAGAATATGGTGGTGCTGCAACTTATGTTGCCGAGCATGCGCCTGCTCACCGCCGTGGATATTACACTGCATGGATACAAACTACGGCTACGCTTGGTTTATTTGTGGCTCTGGGAATTATTATGGCTGTAAAATCAAATATGAGTGAAGCAGCATTTGTATCTGAGTGGGGAGGCTGGCGTTACCCTTTCTGGCTATCCATTTTATTAGTAGGGGTTTCAATTTATATACGTTTAAAGATGCACGAATCTCCTTTGTATGCTGCATTAAAAAAAGAAGGCAAAACATCGGTAAATCCTTTAAAAGAAAGTTTTGGACACAAAGGAAATTTTAAAATGGTATTGCTTGCTTTATTTGGTGCGGTAATGGGGCAGGGGGTTATTTGGTACACGGGTCAATTTTATGCTCAATCATTTCTGGAGAATACAGTGAAAATTGAGTTTATGCAAAACCGGGAAATATTATTGTGGGCAATAGGTTTGGCTACACCTTTCTTTTTAGTATTTGGTGCATTGAGCGATAAAATTGGCAGAAAATGGATCATGCTTATCGGGATGTTGTTGGGAGTAATATTTTACCGGCCGATATTTAATACCATGTTGAAAGATGCAGATGCAAAGGAATGGTTGAAGCAGGATTTAATTACCATTAAAACAGATGTAAAATATAAAAGTTATAAAACTGATTCACTTGTTGAAACAACCATCCATTTTAAAACTTATTATGGTGTACATTTTACTAAAGTTTCAACAGATACTGCTTTAAAAGATGTGGCTGCATTTAAAACTCTTTATATCACTGATGCAAACCCCATTTATATTAATAAAAAAGTAAACTTTGAGACCTATGTCAAATTCATCTTTCTCGTTTGGATTATGATAATCTTTGTAACAATGGTATATGGCCCAATAGCAGCATTTCTGGTAGAATTATTCCCTACTAAAATAAGGTATACCTCTATGAGTTTGCCCTATCATATTGGTAATGGTGTATTTGGTGGTTTAGTACCCTTTATTGCAACTTTATTGTCTACAACATTTACAACTGATCCTTTGGTTGGGTTGTGGTATCCAATAGGTGTAGCGGCATTATGTTTTGTAATTGGAGCATTGTATTTAAATAATAAAATTGATACAACCATAAACGATTAAAATAATTTAGTATGAACATGCTTAAAAGAGTAATGGGTTTTATATGGATGATAATTGCACCTGTTGTAATTTATGTTTTAGTAACTGGCGCAGTGCATAATATTGGTAATGGTGTAAAAGATATCAATAAACCAATACCATGGATAATCATCATTACAATATTTACACCTATTGCTTTTGGATTAATGATATTTGGTTTTTACGCATTAAAAGGTGAGTATGATAAATTGCCAAAAAGTTCGGAGGAGATTTAATATGAAGTAACTTTTATGAAAAGAATGTATATAGTTTTTTGTATTCTTATTGCCTATGTAATATTTTGCCAGTGTTGTATGCGTTTTCGTTTTAATGATGGTAAAGCCAGTAAAATTTTTGCAAATCATAAAACTTCTTTACAAATTTTTGATACAATTATAGAGGGTCACAATATTCATTATGCAGTTAGCGGTATTAACAGTTTGCCCACAATAGTTTTTATACATGGTTCACCTGGCAGTTGGGTGCATTACATGAAATTTATGTGGGATGATAATTTAAAAAAAAAATTCCGTTTCATTAGTATAGATAGGCCAGGATTTGGTTACAGTGAATTTGGCAGCCCAATGCATTTAAAAGAACAGAGTGAAATATTATTAAGAGTAGTTGCGGCTAATCAAAACGGAAAGCCAATTTATCTGGCTGGGCATTCCATTGGAGGGCCGGTTGTGGCTCAAATGGCAGCTTTGAGTCCGGGGAGTTTTGAAAAAATTATTATTATGTCCGGATCAATTTCTCCCTATTTAGAAAAAAAAGAAACTTGGCGGCATTTGATGAATAACAGCGTAATGCGTACTTTCTTACCAGGTGCATTTGCACCCAGCAACACAGAAATATTATTGTTTAAAAAAGATTTATTTCAATTGGAGAAAGAATTAGTGAATATTAATACAAATGTAGTTTTTGTGCATGGCGATAAAGATACCTGGGTGCCAATAGAAAATGTAAAATTCGGTATGAAAAAAATGGTACATGCAAAAAGTTTTCAATCAGATACCCTGCCAGGGGCCGATCACATGATACCCTGGAAAAGAGAAAAAGATGTAAAAAATATTTTATACAATCTGTACTAATTTTCTTAAAATCTCATTGCTTTATAAATTGCTTCATAAATTTTGGGGCGTACATTCATTTTTAAAAATATCTTATTTACGTCTCCCCCATCGGGATTAACCCGGTTACTTAAAAAAATAAAGATGAGTTTTTTAGCAGGGTCGGTCCACACGCAAGTGCCTGTATAACCCGTATGGCCAAAGGTTTGTGGTGATGCTGATAAACAGGGATATGGTTCCTGCCTTGTGGCATTATCTTTTTCAGGCTTATCAAAACCATAGCCTCGGCGGCTGCTACTGCTGTGGTAACCTGTAAATAATTCTACAGTCTCCTTATTCAAATATTTTTTACCATTGAAAGTGCCACCATTCAAAAGCATCTGCATTATTACAGCTAAATCATAAGCATTGCTAAAAAGCCCTGCATGCCCTGCCACACCGCCAAACATGGCAGCACCAGGGTCGTGTACATCCCCACGTATTAATTGCAGGCGGAAAGTTTTTTCGTGTTCGGTAGGAATTACTCTGTTAAGAGCAAAATGCTCTCTTGGTTTAAAACCGGAAGTAGTTAAACCCAATGGAGTGTAAAATTCTTTTTTTGCATATTCATCTAATGTTTGCCCGCTAACAGATTCTACAATTTTACCTAAAAAAATAAAATCATTATCGCTGTAAATGTATTTACCTGTTTCTCCCAACGGACTTTCTAAAATTCTTTTGTATAAAGTATCTCTCCAGTCGTTACGCATAAATAAATTTTCTGCTACACGAATGTTGAAAGAATCATTTTGTAGGGTGGAATAATATTTAGCTATTGGCTTGCCTTCTGTATCAATTGTTTCCTTATAAAAAGGAATATATGAAACCAGGCCAGCCTGGTGCAATAAAATATTTGTGAGCACTAAATTTTCTTTATTGCTTCCTTTTACCCAAGGCAGATAATCACCTAATTTTTTATTAAGGTCTATCTTTCCTTCATCATACAATTTCATCAGACTGATAGTAGTGGCACAAATTTTTGTAACAGAAGCCATATCAAAAATAGACTCTAGCTGAACAGGTTCTGCCTTATCATATGTAAAATTTCCAAAAGCTTTATGGTAGGCAATTTTGCCATCTTTAACCACCAAAACTACTCCGCCTGGCGCAGCACCTTTTTCAATAGCATCCGTAACAATTGAATCAATAGCATTTAATTTTACCGGATCAAGGCCTGCATCGTCCGGGTTTGTTCGGGGCAAAAAAAAACCAGATGCAATTAAACCGTCGCCATACTTAAATTCCTCACAAACGGTTACGGGTAATTTTCCTTTTGCTGTAATTTTCCCCTGTAATAAATCAATTGCTGCATTTTGTATTATCTCATCATCTTCGTAACAGGCTATAATATTTTTAGCTGTGCACCAGTTTTTAATTGCGTATGGGTTGCCAAAAACAAAAGTAACAGCATTAGTTTGTTTTTGTAATTGTGTTACTAAATCAACCGAAGCATTTGATATACCAAAATTATTTGCAGGTACACGGTTGTAGTTATGTATGCCTATTACAACTTTTTTATATCTTTTCTTTATTAATTCAACTGTAGATAAAATTCTTGAAGAATCCTGCAGGTAATTAAAATAAAAAATAGCTGCTTTGTAATCATTTCGCATACGGGTTGCAAATGTATTATCGCTGCTATTACCTATACTTATATAGGCTACATCGTTTTCAACAGGCTTGGCAGGTGCAGGCATTGGAAAAAAAAGGTCATCAGTTTTTCTTAAAACAGTTAAGGCATTCTCAGCAATTAATTTTCTCATACCCTTCACCTTACTGTTTAAATCATTGGTAAGGTTTGTTGTATTAATTGGTTTAAGATTTGACAAACCATATTGATATTTTGATAGTAATACTTTTTTACAGTGCACTTCAATTTCGCCCCAGCTTAGTTTTTTATTAAGAATAGCTTCTTTAATTTTTATAATTGCTAAGGGTACATCACCGGGTAAACACAACATATCATTACCTGCTATTAAAGATTCTACAGAAGCTGCCCCATCAGGGAAAAACTTTTTTACACCCTGCATTTCCAAAGCATCAGTAAATGTTAAGCCCTGATATCCTAACTGGTTCCTCATCAACTCTGTTACATTATTTTTTGAGATAGATGTTGCCCTGTTAGCTGTATTATCAATTGCCGGAATAAATAAATGAGCAATCATTACACTTCCAATACCTGCTTTAAAAATCTCTTTAAATGGATATAATTCCAATGAATCCAATTGAGCCATCGATTTATTTATTTCTGGAAGATCTAAATGAGAATCGACTGCTACATCACCATGGCCCGGAAAATGTTTTGCACAGGCCATCACACCATTATCCTGCATGCCCTTCATATATTGTATGCCAAATAAGGCTACTTTAAATTTATCCTCACCAAAACTTCTGTCGTTTATAACGGGGTTGTTAGGGTTGTTATTTATATCTACCACCGGTGCATAATTTACCTGAATGCCTACACGTTTACATTGGTCTGCAACTATTTTCCCATATTGATAAGCAATGTTGGCATCAGATACTGCACCCAACATCATTTGTCTGGGTAATGGCAGCACACTGTCAATCATACGCATGCCAACTCCCCATTCAGCATCAATACACATTAGGATGGGAGTTTTGGCCTGCGCCTGTAGTGTATTGATGATAGTAGCCTGCTTAACCGGGCTTCCCTGAAACAAACAAATACCTCCAATATTATATTGCTTAACTAAATTGGCCACCTGCTTATCAAAAAATGTGACCACTTTGGTTTTGGAATCAATGGTTGATAAACGCACCACCATTAGTTGTGCAATACGCTCATCCTCAGATAAAGTACTATAAACGCTGTCGGCCCAAATTTGTGCAGGATTAGTTTGTGTAAATGATTTTACAGATATAAAAAGCAGCAATAATATTAAGATTTTTCGCATGTTGCTGTAAATAATTTTTAGTGAAAAGTATATGTTATTTTTGAAGTTCTAAATTACAGAAATTTGCCCGATATCATTCAATTATTGCCCGATAACATTGCTAATCAAATTGCAGCAGGTGAAGTTATTCAACGCCCGGCAAGTGCAGTAAAAGAACTTTTGGAAAATGCTGTTGATGCAGGTGCTGATGAAATTAAACTAATTATTAATGATGCCGGTAAATCATTAATTCAGGTTATTGATAATGGCAAAGGTATGAGTGAAACTGATGCCCGTATGGCTTTTGAGCGCCATGCAACTTCCAAAATAAGTAATATAGAAGACCTTTTCAGGATAAAAACGATGGGTTTTAGGGGTGAGGCTTTGGCCAGTATTGCCGCTGTAGCACAGGTAGAGTTAAAAACAAAACGGTTGGAAGATGAAACCGGTGTTTATCTTGAAATAGAAAACAGTATCGTAAAAAAACAAGAACCTGTTGCAGCGTCTGTTGGTACAAGCATAGCGATGAAAAATCTTTTTTTTAATGTTCCTGCACGAAGGAATTTTTTGAAAAGCAATGCAGCTGAATTAAGACATATTGTGGATGAGTTTATTAGAGTATCAATGGCTTTTCCAGAGATTTTCTTTTCACTAACAAGTAATGGACAGGAAGTTTTTCATTTAGAAAAGGGTACATTAAAACAAAGAGTAGTACAAATATTGGGGAACAATTATAATGCAAAAATAGTAAGCGTACATGAGCAAACTGATTACATGAATATTTATGGTTTTGTTGGCAAACCCGAAACAGCAAAGAAAACCAGGGGCGACCAGTATTTTTTTGTAAACAACAGGTTTATCAAAAGTGCTTATTTAAATCATGCTGTAATGAATGCTTTTGATGCAATGATTGCAAAAGACAGCTTTCCGATGTATGCATTATTTATTGATTTAGATCCATCACAATTGGATATTAATGTACATCCTACAAAACAGGAAATAAAATTTGAAGACGAGAAAATTGTATATGCTTTTGTAAAATCGGCAGTAAAACATGCGTTGGCGCAATTCAGTATTACACCTACATTAGATTTTGAACTGGATGTTTCAATACAACAGTTAGATGCTGTAAGCAAACCTTTTACTGAAGAAAAAAAGTCATCAGCAACCTCATCCTCTTTATATAGTACGTTTACTAAAAAAAATCAATCGCATTTTATTGAAAGCAAAAGTGAGTTAAAACACTGGAAAGATTTTTATGAACAGGAGAAAAAATTTACCGATGGTGAGATTGTTAAATCACAACAAAATTTGCATACAATCAACGATCAATTACCTGTTACCGATAATTTATTTCAGTTGCATAATTGTTATATTGTTCTTCAAACCTACAAAGGGTATAATCTTGTTCACCAGCAAAATGCTCACGAACGTATTTTGTACGAACAGTTTGTTACAGCTGTTGATGGTAAACCCATTGCCGCACAAAGGAGTTTATTTCCTGCAACTTTAGAGCTTTCAGTAACCGATGCAGTTTTGCTAAATGAGTTACTGCCCGACTTAAATCATTTAGGATATTTATTAGAACCCTTTGGTAATAATACATTTGTAATTCAGGGCTCACCTGCAGATGTAGTTGATGGAAACGAAAAAACTGCTGTAGAAAAAATGCTGGAGCAATACAAACATTTCAGCAACGATTTAAAATACAGTAAAAGAGAAAAATTATTACGGTCATTGGCATTGCAGCAATCCATTAAAGCAGGCATTAGTTTAACGGATAAAGAAATGAAAGTATTGGTTGATAACCTGTTTAACTGCGCCATTCCCAATATTACCCCAAATGGTAAACCAACTTATTTAGAATTTAAAAAAGAGGAACTGAATAAAATGTTTGGAAGGTAATAGTGTAATTATCTTAATAGCCTAAACAATATTTTTTAATCTATAGCAAAAGTTAATACCTCTTGTAATTTAATCAACTTCAATAGCTGTAAGGTTGGCAACGGGCTTTTTCTCTTCGTCTAAAAAAAACAGCAGTTTCCCCAGCATTTCTTTGTATTGTACAGTTTTGCCATGTTGAGTTTCAATATTTATATATCGCTTGTTTTGTTCACCATAATACACACTTAAGGACCCATCTTTGTATACTTTTACATTATCCTGCAAAATACTGTTGTAACCCATGGCCGACATTGTATTAAATAATATTTCATCGGTAGTAAGTGTAATATCATCAATATCCTGCCAACTATCTGCATATACAAGCCTGGCATCATTTTGTCTTTTGCCTCCAGTCTGATAGGTTTTTACAGAGAAATCGCCATCGGTATTATTGTGCAATGCAATTATACAGGCAACACTGTCAGGTATAAGTTGTAAAAGATGTGCGGCAAATTTTTCTACTTCAATTACAGCGAGAGGATTTTTTTTCCCATTTGCCTTAAGTGTTTGGCTAATACCTATTCGGGAAAATATCCTGTTGGGATCAAATGAATAGGTCACACCTTTATATGGAAAGCTAATGAGGCGGTGAGAATTATTTTCAATCTTTATTAATATTCCACCGGTTTGTTGCAGAACATTACGTGCGGCTTCCACGGCTGTTACTTCATCGTCATGTAAATTAATGCAGCAAGTAGTAAGCAATGTACCATATTGTATTACCTTAAGTGATATAGTTCTATCTCCCAGTTTATGAGCAAATGTTTTTTCTGAAGAGGTATGAGTAGGTGGAACTGGTAGGGGGTAAATATTTTCCGGCTTTTTTATTCCGAATAGTGCAACTGTAAATGAAAGTAATAATACAAGACCAGACATGAGGAAATTAATTTGTGGCAAATATATTTATTAATTTTCAGCTTGCTGCATAAAATTACCTGTTGTTTAAATTCGCGATGACAATAAGCAGTTGATATGGCCAATTAAAAATCAGTGATAACATCCAGCATATATCTTTAAAAAAAACCCTGCAACAATTACGCTGCAGGGGCTTTTTTATTATCAAGAAACCAGTGAATTATAATTTATTAAACCTTGCATAACAGGTTTTATTGCCATAAATAACTCTAATGGTATATAAGCCGGGTACTAAATCATTTACATTTATTGTTACCAAATTATTACCGGAATTACCCTGCTGGTGTTTCTCTCTTACCTGAATATTTAAAGCATTATAAATATATGCATGAATCATTTCAGGTTGGGTTAAAAACACATTTACATTTATAAGATTGCTTGTAGGATTGGGATAAGCCTGTAGTTCACAAACAGTACTTACAACATGTTCTATGCGGATAACATTACAATACTCTTTTACACAACCACCCAGGGTTATTGCTTTTAAACAAACCCTGTAATAACCTGTATCACGAAATACATACACAGGATTATTCTGATGTAATACTACTGGAGGTTGTGGTGCTGGTGATAATTTTGTAAACGTCCAGGTTTGATCCAGTATTGGCCAATTAGAATTTGCATAGAAATAAACTTTGTTTGGTACCAAAGGGTCTCTTTGGAAATTATAGGTTACATGTATACTATCGCAGTTTACTTGTGGTAATACTCTTATTTCTTTACATGTTGTGCTGATACAATTTATACCACGCCATGCAGTTAGGCAGGCGATATAAATACCTGGTTGCGCATAACGATGTATTGCAATTGGGTCATGACTGCCAGTACCGTCTCCAAAAGTCCAGGTATACACAATTTCGGTACTTAAATAATCAGGTGTAAATTTATATTTTTGGTTATCGTTGCTGAATTTTTCAAATTTAAATTTAGATATATCCTGACATGATGGGCCTGGCACTGGAATAATAATAGTCTCGCATTTATCTCTTATACAATTTGGTGCAGCTTCAACAACAAGGCATACTTTGTATGTACCAGGTTGAGCATATTCATGTACTGCATTCCATGACGTTGCATAAGTGCCATCACCAAAGCTCCATTTTGCTGTGGCAGTTGCGGATGGTGTTATCGTTAAATTGGTAAAATATACTTTACGGGGATTAAGTGAATCTCTATGTATGCTAAAGTTCACCTGAATATTACAGGGTGGTGTTTGAACAATAACAACTTTACATATTTCTCTAACACAAGGTGAAGTACCTGGCACATTACTATTTTTCTTTACCCGTAAACAAACAGTATAAGCACCTGCCTGTTGGTAAATATGAATTGGATTAACATCAAGTGAAGAAGTGCCATCACCAAAAGTCCATTTTACAGAATCTGTTGGGGATAAGGGGGTACTTAAATTTTGGAAAGCAATTGTTAAAGGATGAGTAGTTGTATTTGACCAGCTAAAATAAGCCACCAAATTACAAGGCTGACTAACTATAACAGTTTTGCAAATTTCTTTTATGCAT
>JAYUTC010000150.1:0-2023 GCA_043755395.1 Ferruginibacter sp. | reverse complement strand
GAAGAATTAAAGAGCGGCGCTATTAAAGCAACCATCTTTGCGATGTTGATTATCTTCTTATACATTTTTGCCCGTTTCCGCGACTGGAGATATTCTGTTGGAACGATTGTAGCTTTGTTGCATGATGTGTTTGTTACATTGGCGGTATTTTCATTCTTGAAAAACATTGTGCCCTTTCCGTTGGAAATTGATCAGCATTTTATTGCAGCCGTTTTAACAGTAATAGGATTTAGTATGAATGATACGGTGATTGTATTTGACCGTATCAGGGAATACAGTAACAATGCTAAAAAAGGTGAAAGTAAAGGTTCTATCATCAACCGTGCAATTAACGATACATTAAGCCGTACTATTATGACATCCTTAACAGTGTTCTTAACCATTTTGATATTGTTCATCTTTGGTGGTGAAGTAACAAGAGGTTTTGCTTTTGCAATGTTGATTGGTGTTATTACCGGTACTTACTCTTCTATTTTTGTAGCTGCACCGGTGTTGGTTGATCTTGGAAAAGATAAAGCCTTAACTGAGCCTGTAGCCATAACTACGGATAAGGCTGTTGTTACCAAAGGTGCCTGATTAAATAAATAATTTATTATAAAAGAACCCGTTAACTTAATTGTTAACGGGTTCTTTTTTGTGTTACTATATTATAATTTGATATTCAAATTACTGAAAAAAGATGTGCAGATATTGACTGTTTAATTAGCTAAAGGAATATCTTTTAAGAAAATTGAACTATCTTTTAGATAGGGAATATTTTGATGAAACTGGCTGTTAAACAGGTACCTAAAAAAATTTACATTGCTCCATTTATCTTTAAACGCTATATATTTTTTGTCGGGGAAACGAACTGCACAAATGTTGTCAAAAACCAGCGCAACAGGTAAATTATTATTGTTGTACCCCCTGTATCCATGATCGCTCATTACAATTACAATAGCACTGGTATCTTTTTTACAAATAACTTCCACCAGCTTTTTAATTTTAGTGTTGGTGTATTTGATGTAAGACAAAATAACGGGTTTGTTGTAATAGGTTTGAGGATCAAAAATTTGTGCAGTGGATAAATAATTACCTGCACTGTCATTAAATACCAATGGGTGAGGCATATTAAAATGCGCATAAACAAATTGTGGCCCAAAAGATTTTTGATTGTCTGATTCAGTTAATTTTTTTTCGAAAAATTTATTGTTTCTATCTTCCTGCATGTATATGTACTTAATGAAGGAAATAGCATATTTGCCATCAATAAAATTCCACCCAACATCTGCCAGTGCTTTATTAAAAAAGATTTTGTGCGTTAAAAGCTGTGCCTGCGAAATAACAAATGAGTTTGATTTATAGGAAGGCTGGTCTAAAATATTAAAAATAGAATAGTTGATAAACGAGTATCCCATCGATTTAAAATATTGAATCACCCTTGCATTCTTAATTTCTTTAATTCGCATCTGGTCATCATCCATCGTGTTTTGCAATGCGTTGTAAGGCGTATTGATATATTCCATATTAAGCATGGAAGCCATCGAATAAAAAGTCATATTATAATTGGAAAAAGTAGGCAACAACTTAAACTCTTTTTTTTCTAAAAATTGATACAAGTCATCATTGGCAAATCCAAAACTATCTTGTAAACTTTTGTATCCTGGGTATTCATCAAAAAGCAAAAGATATACATTGGGCTTTGTTTTAACAACAGTAGTATCAAAATTAATGTTACCGGAAAAAGCTGAAGGAGTTGGTTGAACTGATTTTAAAATTAAAGCACCGGCATCATACAGGCAATAAATTAGCAGCAACACATTTAGATATAAACACAACTTATATTGTAGTGTAATTTTTTTACGGATAAATAAAATAAACAGGATAAATGTACACAGCATAAAAGGAATAAATATGCTGTAGCCATGCATCCAGGATAAAATATGAATACTTTTTACCCATTCAAATATCGCCCCAAAAAACAGTATCCAGCTACTTATAAAAAAACAGATCAATGCAGCATGCACTGAGTTTTTCGTCAATA
>JAYUTC010000149.1:0-13051 GCA_043755395.1 Ferruginibacter sp. | reverse complement strand
CTGGAGCTGCCCTAAATAGTCAATCCCAGTAAATCGTTTCCCCAAAATAGAATTTATAAAAAACCGCCTCATTTAATAATGAGACGGCCTCTTTTATAGATCATAGTAGGGTGTATTAAACTCCTCTTCTTATACGTGGCCTTTGCTGTTCGGGCCTTTGCTTACGCATGCGTTCTAAAAGTTTACGCTTAAACTCGCCATCCATTCTAAAAAATCTTTCGCATCGCTTAGCTCCTAAAATACGGTTAAAATTTTCCTGGTACCGCTTTTTAATATTAAGAATATTTTGTTGTTTTTCCAGTTCAGGCATTTCAGTTTTCACGCCTTTTAATTCGCTTGTAAATTGTGTATGCACCGGCCAGAATTTTTGCGCTTCCTCCGGACTTAATGCCAGCTCCTGTGTAATATATGCCACATAAAGTGCCTGTATTTTTTCCTGGCGTTTAATTTCATCTCCCGGCTGGCCGTCCTGTGCTTTTACAGCAAATACGCTGCAAAACAAAATGGTTAATATGAGTAATAAATTTTTCATGGTATCCTCCTTAGTTTTTTAAATCATTTATATTAATATTATCAAGGTATTTATCTAATGCCTTATCATCTGTAAAGTAATCTTCCTGTGATGGCAGTTCGTTTTCATCAATTGTATTAGCCACTAAAGCAGCATCAACATCATTACCATTTGCCTGCAGGTATTTAATAATATCTTCGTCAGAAATCTTTGACAATTCTTCATCAAAATTTTGAATTTTTAAACCCGCTGTAACATATCCGGGTAAATTGTTTTTATTACCAGTAACAGTGCCGGTAAATTTATAAACACCCAATGCTAAAACTGCTGTAAAAACTGCTGCCACAGCATACCAGATAAAAGTAAAGGAACGCTTATGCATAAAGACCACTTTAGCCTGCTGTGGTTTTACTGTTTGCATTATTGAACCCGGCAATGATTCAAAATAACCCTCTGGTACTGTAAATACATTTTCGTTTTGAATGCTGTATAACATTGGAGATAGCGACCTTAACTCAGTAGCAGCATCATCCGCTGCTTTTATTTTATTTAAAATATTATCAGCCAATGAATCAAAATAACCCTGTGGCACCTGCATAAAAGGTTTGCTATTAATTGAACTTAACAACTCACCTGATTCTTCTTTTATACAAATTAAAACATCATTACTTACTCTATCAAAATACCCAGCAGGAACTGTAAATACATTTACTTTCTCCATACCGGCAATTAGCGGGCTAAGCTCATTTAATTCATTTAATATGTCATCCCTGTTTTCCATTACTATCTTAAGACGATATCTTTTACCAAAAGTTTAATTATTTAATATAAAATCTTCTATTTTTTTTACTGCATGATGATAGCTGGCTTTTAAGGCGCCTTCACTGGTTTCTAAAACCCGGCTCATTTTTTCGTAAGGCATTTCATCATAATAGCGTAAATTAAACACAACGCGTTGTTTTTCAGGCAATTGCTGAATGGCTACCTGTAATTTCCATTCTAATTTATTGGCATCAAAATGTTCATCAGCCTTAAGCCTGTTACTTAATCCATTTTCCACATCCCCCATAGAAACAGCAGCCTTTTTTTTCTGTTGCTCAATAAAACTTAGTGATTCATTAGTGGCAATTCGATACAACCAGGTATATAACTGGCTGTCTTCCCTAAAATTATCGAGGCCCCGCCAAACTTTTATAAACATATTTTGTAACACATCATTGGCATCTTCATGCTCTACCACCATACGACGGATATGCCAGTATAATTTTTCCTGGTATTTTTTTATTATACGGGTATAGCCCCTTTCTTTTGTAGAGGGGTCTTTAAATTCCAAAAGCAGTTCTTTATCGTCTAAATGTTCGGCCATAAAAGGTTTGAGGTAGCAAAAATAAAAAAACCAATGGTAAGATTGGTTTTTTTACAAAAGGTTTAAAATTTAAATTATTTAAGGGCATTTACCATCTGTATAAATGGTAATACCGTCACATTCCGCCGAGCAGGCATTATCATAAGTTTTATTATTGCAACCACATACAGGTTTGTAAAAAAGGGGGCAAATGCAACCGGTAGTTACGGGGCCTTGGGGACAGTTTACAATATTGCTTGTTTTTTTACAGGAGAACAATAAAATACCTCCTATCAGGCAGAGAAAATAAACTATTCTTTTCATACTTATTGCGGAACAAAAAGTGAGCCAAAACGATAAAATAGTTATCCTTTTCTGTTAATTGCTTTGTGAGCAGCTTCAACAATGTTAGCTGTATCCAAGCCGTATTTTGTAAGCAATTCGGTTGGCTTACCACTTTCGCCAAAAGTATCGTTTGTGCCAATATATTCAATTGGTATGGGGAAATGCTTAGCCGCAACCTGTGCAATACTATCACCTAATCCTCCAATAATATTATGCTCTTCTGCAGTAACTGCACATTTTGTTTTTTTAATAGATGCTAAAACTGCTTCAACATCTAAAGGTTTAATAGTATGTATGTTGATTACTTCTACACTTATTCCTTTTTCTTCTAAAATTCTACCGGCTTCTACAGCTTTCCAAACTAAGTGGCCGCAGGCAAAAATGGAAACATCTGTACCCAGAGAAAGTTGTTGGGCTTTGCCAATCACAAAATCTTCTTCTTTAGTAAATATGGGCCAAACGGGACGGCCAAAACGCAAATAAACCGGACCTTCATATTCGGCAATAGCTTGTGTTGCAGCTTTTGTTTGATTATAATCTGCAGGCACAATTACCGTCATACCCGGCAACATTTTCATTAAGCCAATATCTTCTAATATCTGGTGTGTAGCACCATCTTCGCCTAAAGTAAGGCCGGCATGAGATGCACAGATTTTTACATTTTTTCCACTGTAGGCAACACTCTGGCGAATTTGATCATACACTCTTCCGGTTGAAAAATTTGCAAATGTTGTTGTAAAAGGTATTTTACCTCCTATAGTTAATCCTGCAGCAATACCAATCATATTGGCTTCGGCTATACCGCACTGTACAAAACGGTGAGGAAATTCTTTTATAAATCCATTTAACTTTAATGACCCTGCAAGATCAGCAGTTAGTGCAACAATATTTTCGTTTTTTCTGGCTGCTTCTACAATACCATCACCAAAACCACTTCGTGTATCTTTATTACCTGTAACTATAATTTTACTGAGCATATTAAAAAAACTTTTTAATTTTTTGTTTGAAGCTGCAAAGTAAAAGAAAGATTTGATTGAAAATTATGACAACTTGAAAAGTTGCCCACATTATTTAAGTAAGTTTTGCAATAGATAATTGCATCACCCTTTAATGAGAAATTTCAGATGCAGTATAAAATTTTAGGTTATTTGCTTTTACAAAAGTAACAATCATTAAAAGCCTTTGAATAGTTATGCTAAACTTACTCCTGGAATTTATATCATGTGCTACAAATACTGCGCAGGTATTGTTATTTTTTGCAGATTGTAAAACACTGATTATGTCAGCATCGCTGCGATTGCTGCTTTTATCTATACCCAAGCCGTATAATACTTCATTATTTTGTGTAGGCACAATACTTTTTGAAAAATCCTGTGTACCATTAAGTGCCCTTACGCTTTTAAAATAACGCATCAATTCTTTATCAAATAACCCATTATGAGCCCCAAAAGGATAGGCAAATGTTGTAGGGTAAAACCCATCTTTGTTCATCAATTTAAGCCCTGTTTGCACTTCATTAAGCATTAATTCCTCAATAGTATGTTTTTGTTTATATACATACTCTTCCATATTGTAATGGTTGGAAGTATGAAATGCTATCTCGTGGCCATGGCTTTGGATAATTGAAAGTTTTCTCTTTTGGTCGGCAGTAAAACGATTGTATTTACAAATATAAAAAGTAGCTTTTACCCCCGAACTATCAAGCATTGGTAAATAAGAAAACCAATTATCTACCCGGTTATCATCAAAGGTTAGTACAATACCCGGGTCTTTTATGTGCCCTTGTTTTACAAATTTTTTACACCCTGAAAATGAGCAAATAATAATTATAAAGGCACAAAATGCCACAATATTTTTTTTGGCCATAAATAGTATTTTATCTGGCGCTTTTTAACAGGATAATGTAGTGGGTTGAGGATTGCAGAAGTTTGCGAAGATAATAGAAAATTAATTTAATCCTGCATTTTGGTTTTTAAAAAGATTGTCTGCATTTTTAAGCTTCAATTCCCATTTCCAGGCGGTATCCATCATATCATGGAGGTTATAGGCAGGCGACCAGCCAAGGCTGGTTTTGGCTCTATTATTATTTGCATAAATAGCAACCACGTCACCTGCACGGCGTGGCCCTACATGGTAATTTAATTTTACTCCACTTACTTTTTCAAATGCTGCAATAGCTTCCAGCACTGTATATCCATTGCCGGTTCCCAAATTAAATACTTCGCAATTAGTGCTGTTTTTATTATTGATAAGATAATTTAAAGCCAATGTATGGGCATGGGCTATATCACACACATGTATATAATCTCTAACGCAACTGCCATCTTTTGTATCATAATCGGTACCATAAACCTGCATCATGGGTAATTTACCTATAGCAGTTTGAGTTATTGCCGGAACAAGATTTGCGGGCCTGCCAATGGGTAGTTCGCCAATATTAATAGAAGGATGCGAACCAACCGGATTAAAATATCTTAGTAAGATAGCATTTAATGAACTGTTTTTTACAACTTCCGAAACTATTTGCTCGCCCATTTGCTTGGTAGCACCATAAGGCGATTCGGCGGGTTTTTGTGGTGTTTCCTCTGTTACAATCATTGTATCGGGATTACCATAAACTGTACAGGAAGAAGAGAAAACAAAATGAGGCACATTAAATTCCGCGGCACATTTTAAAATATTAATAAGCGAGTTTAAATTATTTTCGAAATAGAGCAGCGGCTTTTCAACCGACTCCCCTACTGCTTTGTAAGCGGCAAAATGAATAATACCTTTTATATCAGTATTTTCCTGAAAAATAGCATAAGTATCATCATAGATACAAAGATCAACTTTATAATTTTTTATTTTTTTGCCAATGATTTTTTCTACGCCATTAAGTATGGCTTCATTACTTCTGGAATTATTATCTGCACAAATAACTTCATAACCATTTTGTACCAGATCAACTATTGTGTGAGATCCAATGTAGCCGCAACCACCTGTTACCAAAATTTTATTCATATGCAAAGAAAATAAAAAAATAACTCAGTTGCGTGAGTGATTTTATATGAATACAATATTTTATGATTATTTAATAAAAATAGAAACTATGTAGTAAGCCGCTGCTGCCAACAATCCGCTTACAGGTATGGTTAAAATCCATGCCCACAACAGATTTACTGTAACACCCCAGCGAACAGCACTCAAGCGTTTGGTTGCTCCCACACCGATAATGCTACCGGTAATAGTATGTGTGGTGGAAACCGGAATTCCCATTTGACCGGTAAAAAATAAAGTAAAGGCACCGGCAGTTTCGGCAGCCACACCTTCCAGCGGAGTAACTTTTGTAATTTTTGTGCCCATAGTTTTAATTATTTTCCAACCTCCACTCATGGTACCCAATCCAATTGCTAAATAACAGGCTGCAGGAACCCAGTTAGGTAAATCGGAGAAATTCTGCATATTACCATTGGCTATTAATGCTGCACCAATGATACCCATTACTTTTTGCGCATCGTTACCACCATGCCCAATACTAAATGCTGCTGAACTAAACAGCTGCAATTTTTTAAACATATTGGCCACTTTAAATGCTGTAGGTGTTCTTATTTTTTCAACATATATATACACCAGGCTAAATAATATAGAAGTGAAAATTATACCCCAAACTATCATGCTGTTATCCGCTTTATCCACATCTTTTGCCAGTGCTTTTTCAATACTGAACCCTTCAATTTTCTTTTTTACTTTATCCTTATTGGCATCGGCAATCGGATAGATCGCATTTAAAGCAACTATCGTACTGTCGATGGATAATTCCTTTTTAAAATATTTTTTTAAAGGGTCTTTATATTTTTCGGTAACGTCTTTGGCAATATTGTATTGTGCATTTATTTTTTCATCACTGGTGGCTTTTGCTTCCAGCACCAAAAAATCGTTGGCATTGCGTATATCATCTTTTAATCTGCTGGCTTCAATATCTTTTAACCAACCGCTGTCGGCCGCCTGCTTAGCAATTTCTTTGGCTCCCAATTTATCAAAATCGCTTACTAAAGCATTTATCTTATTATAATTGGGTAAAGCTTTATCTAATTTTTCTTTCGCTGTATTATATGCTTTTAAAACAACCGTATCGTTAGGGTTAGCTTCCTTTTTGGCAAGGGTTTCTTTTACTTCTTTTTTATACTTATCCACCTTTAAAAACTTTTGCAGGTTTTCATCCATTTTGCTGCTTTCAAAATTATCAAACAACAAAACAGTTAAAAAAGTGACTACTGCAATAATCCCCAGCCGGGCCCAAACGTTCCGCATTATGGTAACAATGGTAATAAAAATTGAAATCCCCATACCAATTATTGGGGCCAGGAAAATAAAGAGCACTGTGCTTAAAATAATGTCCGATTCTACAATTTTGCCCCAACTGTAATTTATACCTTTTTGAGATAAAGCATGAGCAATGGCAGCACCTGCAAAACCACCAATCAATGTATGAGAGGAAGATGAAGGGATGCCATACCACCAGGTTAACAAATTCCAGAAAATAGCTGCAATGAGGCCCGCTAAAATTACCGGAAGTGTAATAAATTCTTTATTAACCGTTTTACTGATAGTGTTGGCAACAGCATGGTCTTTAAAAATAAAAAAAGCCACGCAATTAAAAAAAGCAGCCCAAACCACAGCCTGAAAAGGAGTAAGCACTTTTGTAGAAACTACGGTTGCAATGGAGTTTGCTGCATCATGAAAACCATTAATATAATCGAATATTAAAGCAAGGGCTATTATTACTATTACTAAAGTCATGTTGGTATTGGTTATGGTTAATAGTTAATGGTTAATAGTGATTACTATCAACTAAAGCTATCAACTATGCATATTTTACAATTATACTTTCAATCACATTAGCCGCATCCTCACATTTATCAGTAACAATTTCCATTACCTGGTAAATCTCTCTTTTTTTAATTACTTCTTTTGCATCAGGCTCTTCGGCAAATAATTTTTCAATGCTCATGTCAAAAATATCATCACCCTGGTTTTCTATACTATTAATCATTACCAAGGCATCAGTAATCTGGCGCATATTTTTCATATTGCGTAATTCTTTAACGGCATCATGTACTGCTACGCAACCCTGCGCAATAATATCAGCCATTTTATGGATGCCGGTATCATTGGGATTAACCCTGTAAAAATTTATTTTTTTTGCGGAAGCATACATATAATCTGCAATATCATCCAAAGCAGAAGCCAGGTAGTGAATATCTTCCCTGTCAAAAGGAGTAATAAAATTTTTTCCTAATTCAGTAAATATCTGATGGGTATAATCATCATTAGTATGCTCCATATCCTCAATTTCCTTTATCAACTTTGCCCTTTCATCAAAGTCAGGCTCATTAACAATTTCCTTAAGTTTTTCTCCCATTTTTACCAATACATCAACCACACTTTCAAATAGTTGAAAGAATACCCTGTCCTTAGGTAAAAAGATCTTTAAAATTGAATTTAAGCCAGCCATATTTATAATTTTTGCGGCAAAGGTTATTTATTAGCTTAAAATAAGAAAGCGCTTTTAAAATGGTAATGATTTGTTAACATAGAGGTAACATTAAATTGTTATTCCTTTGCGGCTAAATTTGTTTGATGCTTAAGAAACAACTACTAATACTGGCGTTAGCTATGCTGTTATGCCAACTATTACAGGCCCAATATTTGATGGATATGGTGGATACCAGTAAAGAGACCGGCCGGGGTCTTTTAGCATTATATAAAAAATTCGACCATCTTAAAATAGGCGGTTATATCCAGCCGCAGTTTCAGATAGCAGAAAGTAAAGGTGCAAAGGCTTTTGAAGGAGGGGATTTTGCTGCAAATGTAAGCAACCGTTTTATGCTGCGCAGAAGCAGGGTGCGAATAGATTATGTACATTTTTCTGAAGGGAAAAAACCCAGTGTACAAATAGTTTTTCAATTTGATGCCAATGAAAGAGCTTTTACTGTAAGGGATGTTTGGGGCCGCATTTTTGAAAATAAATACAAATTATTTTCATTTACCACCGGTATGTTTGCCCGCCCATTTGGTTACGAAGTTAACCTGAGCAGCAGCGACAGAGAAACCCCTGAAAGAGGAAGGATGAGCCAAACTCTGATGAAAAGCGAAAGAGATTTGGGAGCGATGATAAGCTTAGACTCCAGAAGAAAAGACAACAAACTTAAATACCTAAGGGCTGATATTGGTTTTTTTAATGGGCAAGGGATTAATGCTGCCGGTGATTTTGATAATTCCAAAGATCTGATTGGCAACATATCCATAAAACCATATCATCTCAATAAGCAAATCACATTGGCAGTTGGTGCATCAGTATTATATGGCGGCCTGATGCAGAACACAAAGTATGTATATAACACCAGCAATTTTTTGGGTGTAAAAAAAGTTACAGTAGATTCTTCTGTCAGCAATTTAACCCAAACCTCTCCAAGGCATTATTATGGTACCAATGCGCAACTTAAATTTAAAAGTAGTAAGGGGCTTACCACAGAGTTAAGAGGAGAATTTATCGCTGGTAAACAAACCGGAACAACTAATAGTTCAGAGACGCCTGTGGCGCTGGTCTCAGGGATTGATGGTTTTTATATCCGTAACTTTAATGGCGCTTACTTTTATTTATTGCAACAGATTTTCAATGTAAGAAATCAACTCATCGTTAAATACGATTGGTACGATCCTAACACTAAGGTAAGCGGTAATGAAATAGGTGCAGCCGGTAGTAACTTTTCCGCTGCAAATATTAAATACAGCACCATAAGTTTTGGTTATGTAAACTACTTAACTGAAAATGTTAAACTGGTTTTATATTATGCCAATGTAATAAACGAAAAAACGCAATTAGCCAACTATACAAAAGATATAAAAGATAATGTACTTACCTGCAGGTTGCAGTTCAGGTTTTAATTTTACTACGGTAATATTTGCTTAACAATTTATTGCTTATTAGTTAACAGGCCTGTGTAGTTTAGTTAACACTTCAGGTGCACCTTTGCATCAACATAAAATACTGCACTACAATAGACTATTTCTATACGATTTTAGCTTATTAAAGTTATAACTGCAGTTTGTTTTGGTAATAGTATATAGCAAGTTTTCTCATGTGCTGAGCAGGACATTACAAGTCCTGCTTTTTTATTTGTACCAATGGAAAAAGTAGCTGTTATACAAAATATACCTTTTGTAACCGTTACAAAATTGTTACCATTACCGGCATATTTTTTTCTTAACGTTTTGTTTGTATTTATTTAACTGCAGGGAAATTATTTCGTAATACTGGCCTGATACTTTTGCTCCTCAACACTAAAATAATTGTTTATGAAGCAAACAAAACAACTAACCAGGTTTCTTTTACTGGTTTTTACACTAATTTATGCTCCTGTTTTATTACAGGCACAACAAAATGTGCAGGTAAAAGGAAGAGTAACCGATGCTGCTACCAATAAAGGTATTGAAAGTGTCAGCATCACTATAAAAAGCTCCGGTGCCGGTACATCAACCGATAACCAGGGCGATTTTAAAATTACTGTATTAAAAGGCGAAAAAATTATTATTAGTTTTAGTGGCTATCTGCAACAGACAATATCTGCCACCGACAATTTTTTAAGTATTAAACTTACACAAGATGCCAAACAACTGGAAGATGTGGTAGTAACCGCATTAGGTGTAAAGAAAGACAAAAGAATTATTGGTTATTCTTCGCAGGAAGTAAAAGGTGCAGACTTAATTAAAGCAAGAGAGTCGAACCCCATCAACTCATTAGTGGGCAAAGTATCTGGCTTAACGGTTGGTGCCTCTGCAGAGCTATTAGGCAACCCACAGGTTTTATTACGTGGTGGCGCAATTAATTTATATGTGGTAGATGGTATTCCCATTAATTCGGATACCTGGAACATTAGCCCGGATGATATTGAAAGTTACACAGTTCTTAAAGGCCCTGTTGCTTCTGCATTATATGGTTACCGTGGCCAAAACGGTGCCATCATCATCAATACAAAAAAAGGCACTAAAGATAAACGTGGATACTCTGTAGAATTTAACAGCAGCACCATGGTTAATAAAGGTTTTATTGCTTTACCTAAAACACAAGACCTTTATGGCCCCGGCGATCATGGACAATACAAATTTGTAGATGGTAAAGGTGCTGGTATAAACGACAATGATTATGATATTTGGGGACCACGTTTTGATGGCCAGTTAATTGAACAATATGATAGCCCTGTTGATCCTGTTACAGGCATTCGCTCTAAAACTCCCTGGACGGCAAGAGGAAAAGATAATTTGAAAAGATTTATACAGGCTGGTATTTTATCCACCAACAATTTATCAGTATCTGCAAGTGGGGAAAAATACGACCTGCGTTTTTCTGTTGGGCAAACTTACCAAAGAGGTTTAGTGCCAAACACTAATTTAAATACTACCAATTTTAATTTAGCATCAACATTAAAATTCAGCAAAAAACTTACACTGGATGCTAATATCAATTTTAATAAACAATATACTGAAAATATACCTGATGTAAACTACGGGCCAAATAGTGTTATATACAATATTACCATTTGGGGTGGTGCAGATTGGAATATTGATGATATGCATAACTACTGGCAGCCGGGTAAAGAAGGTGTACAAAGTAATTATGCAGAATACCAACGTTACCACAATCCCTACTTTATGAGTTATGAGTGGCTACGTGGTCATCATAAAAATGATATTTATGGTTACGCCACATTAAGCTATAAATTCAATAATTACCTGGAGTTAATGGGCAGAACATCAATAACCACTTACGATTTAACCAGAACAGAAAAAATGCCTTTTTCTGCTCACCCTTATGGCCGTGAAGGTGGATTGGGAGATTACAGAGAAGACAAGCGTTCTTTATTTGAGAACAATACAGAAGTGATGCTACGTTTTAAATCTCCAAAGATCGCCAATTTTTTAGGTATTAATGGTTTTGCCGGAGCTAACATGCGCTCATTTAATTATACCTCTAGTTTTGTTACCACTGATTATTTAAATGTACCTAATGTATATGCATTTTCTAATAGCCGTAATCCTGTAAAAGCTTACAGTTTTGCTTCGGAAATGAGGGTGCCCAGTGCTTTTTATTCTGTTGATTTTGCATTAGGAAAATATGCCAATATCAATACTACCGGAAGAGTAGATAAGCTGTCTGCATTAAATTCTAAAAACAATACTTTCTTTTATCCTTCAGTAAATATTAGTACTGTTGTTTCTGATTATGTTACCATTCCTTCTGTAATTTCTTTCTTAAAATTTAGAGGCTCTTATGCACAGGTAAGAGGAGGTGGTTCGTTTGTATCCAGCACAATTGGGGCAACTCCCAACAATAGTTACCCTTTAGGTTATGGTTCAGAATACTCTTCAACTTATGGTGGCCCTACTTACGCTTTCAATAATGTTTATAATACGGGTGTAGGCTACAATAATACCACTGAAGCAAAGTTTACCAGCAATCTTGTTGATGAAAATGTGAAACCTGATAACAGAACCAGTACAGAAATAGGCATGGATATGAAGTTTTTAAAAAACAGGTTTGGGTTAGATGTAGCTTACTTTAGTTATACTGATGGGCCGCAAATATTTAACAAACAAATTTCTGCATCATCTGGTTATTCTAATTATACCATTAATGCTACAAAAACTAAAAAAACAGGTCTAGAAATTTCGCTTAGCGGTACGCCGGTAAAAACAACTAATGGCTTTAGTTGGGATGTACAGTTGAACTGGAGTACTTTTAAAGAAGTATATAAAGAATTACCTCCCGGTGTTACAGCTATTGGCACCTTCTTTAAAGTAGGCAGCCGTGTGGATGAAGTGTACATCAGAAAATTTGCACGTACACAAGATGGACAAATTATTAACGATGGCGGTGGCAGGCCTATAGTATTACCTGTAGCACAATTTGCTGGTTATGCCAGTCCAAAATTTGTTTGGGGATTTAATAACAGATTCAACTACAAAAATATTTCTTTAAGCTTTCAGTTTGACGGCCGTGTAGGCGGTGTAATGGAAGATTATGTAAGAAAGAAAACCTTTCAGGGTGGCCGCCATATTGAAACCATTGAAGGCGCTTTAGGCACTGCCAGGTATGATGATACAAAAGGTATAAAATCTTATTTAGGTGAAGGCATGCAGGTATCAAATGCTGTTGCCATAAATTATGATCCGCTAACTGGCGTAATCACCAACTATTCTGCATTACAATTTGCGGCTAATGCTACAAAAACGTATGCCCAGGATTATGTTAGCCGTGTACATGGTATTCCAGAACCCAACATGATGAGCAAAAGTTATCTTAAGTTAAGAGAAATAGTTTTAGGATATAGTTTACCAAATAAATTTTTAGGTAAATCATTTATAAAGAATGCCAGCATATCATTTGTAGCCCGTAACATTTTATACTTTATGAAAGATAATAAGTTTAAAGATGTTGACATTGATCAGTATGCAGGCAGCCAAAGCGGTACCAATTTACAAACACCTACTACCAGAAGCTATGGTATTAACCTAAATGTTGTTTTTTAATCAAAATAAAAATGAAAAAAATGAAAAAAATTATTTCAATACTTTCAGTTACTGTATTTCTTTTTACAACATCCTGTAAAAAAGAATTCGACTCATTACAGAAGGATCCCAACAGGGCAACCAGCGTGCCTGCAAACCTTATATTAAATGGCGTTTTATCTGACATCTATCAAAGTCCGTTTAGTCCTACGCAGCGCTGGAACCAGTTTTATGCCTGCAACTATGCCTATTATGGCGATCAGCAATATACCTGGTCGGGGGTATCTTACGGCACTTAC
>JAYUTC010000148.1:0-5118 GCA_043755395.1 Ferruginibacter sp. | reverse complement strand
AGGAACTCAATGCAAGAGTAACTGTGAATAGCAGCAGAGTGGGAACTACAGTAAACAAGAGTGTTTTTCAAACCTTGCAAAATGCAATTACCACTTTTTTAAATAACCGAAAGTGGACTTCAGATAATTTTCTTCCCAACGAAAAAATTGATTGTAATTTTTTATTAAATCTTCAAGCTACGGAGGAAGCCAATGTATATTCTGCATCATTAACTATACAAGCTGCCAGGCCCGTATTTAGCACCAGCTATTTATCCCCGATGGTAAATTACCAGGATGAGGATATCTTATTTAAATACATAGAATTTAAACAATTTGATTTTAATGAAAACCGGGTAAGTGGTACGGATGCACAGGCATCCAATCTAACTGCTGTATTTGCATACTATGCGTATATGATTCTTGGATTTGATTATGATTCCTATTCTTTAAAGGGTGGCAATCCATATTTTCAAAAAGCACAGAACATTGTAAACAATGCTCCCGAAGCAAGAGGTATTAGTGGATGGAAAGCTTTTGACGGCATTAGAAATAGGTATTGGCTGGTAGAAAATATGCTTAACAGCAGGTATGCTATTATGCATGATATTGTCTATAATTATTACAGGTTGTCATTGGACAAAATGTACGAAGATGAAAATACTGCAAGAACACAAACAATGAATGTGCTGAATCTTCTTAGCAATTTTAATAGTGATAATCCTAATACAATGATCAACCAGTTTTTTTTCCAGGGGAAATCAAATGAATTTATCAGGATATTTTCAAAGGCACCGCAACAAGATAAAATGAGGGCATCTGAATTATTACAGAAAATGGATATCACGAATGCTACCCGGTATAAAAATGAATTGAAATGAAGATGCCGGTTATATGGTTCTGTATAATTGTATTGCTATTTTCATGTGGCAGCAAACAAGTACCGGAAGGCAAGGTTTTAAGCAGTGATAAAATGCAGGCCGTTATGTGGGATATTATACAGGCAGAAGCTTACACAGATTTTTATTTAAAGAAAGATAGCACCAAAAATATATTTCTCCAAAACGCAGCCCTGCAGAAAAAAATATTTTTAATACATCAGATAAGCAAAGAAGATTTTTATAAGTCGTACGATTTTTACAGCAGCCATAGCAATGATATGAGGATTCTTTTAGACAGTATATCTGTTAAAGCTGAAAGGCAAAGAAATAAAATGACGGAAAAGAAATATTCTCGGGATCATCGCCCTGCACTATCAGAACCCCAGCGATAAGTTTTATTTTTTAATCCTGCAACATCTATTACCCTGTCTATAACTGTTGCAGCAACATCTTCTATAGTTTTTGGTTTACTGTAAAATGATGGGGTTGCCGGGCAAATGATTCCTCCGGATAGTGTTACCGTCTCCATATTTTTTATATGTATAAGATTGTAAGGAGTATCCCTCACTACACAAATAAGCTTTCTCCTTTCTTTTAAAATAACATCTGCAGCCCTTGTTATCAGGTCATTACTTATTCCTGCAGCGATCCTGCCCAAAGTGCCCATACTGCAGGGAACTATTATCATAACATTATACTGACCGGAACCTGAAGCGAATGGGGCATAAAAATCCTGTTGCGAATAAAATTTTACCGGGTAATCTTTATAGCTTTCTTCTTCCAGCTCCGTTTTCCATACTGTTTTGGCATTTTCAGTTAAAACAACTGAAAGGTCATCCCATTGATCTTTTATGGCAAATAATTTGTCTAACAGTACCTTTGAGTAAACAGAGCCGCTGGCTCCGGTGATAGCAACAACAATTTTATGCATTACCTTATCGTTAAAATATTTATCTAAGCTACTAAACAAAAGCTTTATGAAAAAGGTTACAAAATTTATTATTTACATCTTATTATTTACAATAGCTTTCTCTTTTGCCAGGCCAACTAAAG
The DNA here is from genome assembly GCA_043755395.1 of Ferruginibacter sp. GTDB lineage: Bacteria > Bacteroidota > Bacteroidia > Chitinophagales > Chitinophagaceae > Ferruginibacter. The sequence goes on along the minus strand of JAYUTC010000148.1, from coordinate 3,205 downwards.
AAAAGATCAGATGGCTGGGTACTGCTGAACTACAGGTGGCTTATAGTAAAACACCAAAACCTATTTTAGTGGATGTTTATACTGACTGGTGTGGCTGGTGCAAGGTAATGGACAGGGAAACATACGATAAAGAGGCCGTAGTAAACTATATCAATGAACATTATTATGCAGTTAAATTAAATGCAGAATCAAAAGATACATTGGAATGGGGCGGTAAAAAATATGGATACAACCCGGAGTACAAATCAAATGAACTGGCTGTTTATTTATTATACGGACAAATGAGTTATCCAACCACTGTTTTCCTTTCTGCAATCAATGCACAACCTGCTCCACTGGCCGGTTTTCTTAAACCAAAAGAACTTGAATCACCATTAAAATTCTTTGGTGATGGGGAATACAAAAGCAAAACATTTCCGGAATTTATGAAGACTTTCAGCAGTAGCTGGTAATAAACTTAGTTTATTTTTAGGTAAAGAAAATAAATACCAACTTCCAATAACCAATATCCTCTCTAAATTTTTTATTACCATGTTTCCTTATTCTTATTAAGATAAAGACTATAAAGGAAACAGGCGATTATAAGCCATTAATTGTAAATTAGAAGGATAAAAATATTAATGGCAGGTACTCAACCAAAACTTCAACGCAACCTGGGCTTATTCCAATCTACAGTTTTGAACATGATTGATATGATTGGCATCGGTCCTTTTGTTACATTACCAATAGTTATAGGATTAATTGGCGGACAGTTTCTGTATGCATGGATTGCAGGGGCATTGCTATCATTGGTAGATGCAATGATATGGAGTGAATTGGGAGCTGCTTACCCAATGGCTGGCGGCAGCTATAATTTTTTGAAAGAAGCCTATGGAAAAAATAAGCTGGGCAAGATGATGAGTTTCTTGTATGTATGGCAAACTGTTATACAGGCTCCATTAGTAGCAGCTTCTGCTGCAATTGGTTTTTCTCAATACCTCGGCTATCTCGTTTATTTAAATGACTGGCAACAAAAGGCTGTTTCAGGTGCAGTAATAATTTTTGTTACATTTCTCCTTTATAGAAAAATTGATGGCGTGGGAAAGATCGGCGTACTGTTATGGAGTGGCGTACTGCTAACGTTGGGCTGGATCATAATTGGCGGAATTGCACACGGTAATTTTCTACAACCATTAAAAGAGATCAATACAGATTTTAGTTGGGGGCATCTTTTCTCTTTTGTATTTGGCCAGGCTTGTGTAAAAACGATCTATAGCTATTTAGGATACTATAATGTTTGTCACCTCGGCGGCGAAATTAAAAATCCTGAAAAAAATATACCCCGAAGTATGTTTATTTCAATCATTGGCATTGGTATTTTATACATGGCCATGAATATGAGTGTAAGCAGTGTAATATCTTTAAAGGAAATTCAAGGCTGGCAAAACTCAGGTACTAATCCATTTGTAGTAAGTACATTTATTGAACGGTTATATGGAAACACGGCTGCTAAAATTGCTACCGTAATGATATTATGGGTAGCCATTGCTTCATTATTTGCTGTGATGCTTGGCTACTCAAGAATTCCTTATGCAGCAGCTGCAGACGGTGCTTTTTTTAAAATTTTTGCAAGGCTTCATCCTGTAAAAAATTTCCCTTATGTTTCTCTGTTATTCCTTGCGGCATTTGCATTTCTATTTAGTATGATATTTAAAATGAAACATGTAATAGATGCAATACTGGCCATGCGTATCCTGCTTCAGTTTATAGGCCAGGCAATAGGCATATTCTTATTACGTAAAAAAAATGGTAGTACAAAGCTTCCTTATAAAATGCCCTTTTATCCTGTACCGGTTATACTGGCCATTTGTATGTGGTTATTTATTTTCTATGCTACAGGTCTTGCTATCCAGCTATCATTTTTTGTTGTATTTGGAAGTGGGCTAATCGTTTATCTAATCCAGGCCAGAGTTAAGAAATACTGGCCTTTTATTTAAACTCAATTATATGCGATACCCCAATCGATATTGTAGTAAATGTCAATCTTACATTTAAACTGACCATCCAAATCAATTATATACAGGAGTTATAAAAAAATAATATGAATGCAATTTTTTTATATTAAGATCGTTTTTAATGGTTAGAATATTGATTTGGCAATAGATTATCCTAGTTGTGTTAACAAGTATAATTTCTATAGGCATCAATAAAAGTTGCTTTTAACCGTTAAAGTTTATTGATCGATTGCAATCTAATCTTCATAGAGAACTGATTGTTTGTATTCAATTAAATTTTGAAGGATTTATTAACCAGAAAATAATTATTAAAATAATGGTTGCAGCAATTAGTCAAGAATGTTTTTGGTAGAATATTTCTATCAATACACAACGCCCTGTTACTATGAAAAATTACAATTACAAAGGAGTAATAAAATACACAATACTAGGTGTATTGCTTGGTTTGATGCTCGTAATTAATGCATGGTTATTGAACCGTAAAGCAGGTTTTAATGGACCATGGTTTCATATCTTTGAATACTCTCCTGATTTTATTATCATCTCTTTGTCTCCTCTTATTTTAGGTTTACTATTTTGTTTTATTGGAATCCGGTGGCAGCAACTGCTATCTTTTAATGAACATATTAAATACAATTTGTCGCAGGAACAAATTCATAGTTCTGTGTCGGATGGCCAGGCAAAGCTATTGGCTAAGATTGTATCTCAAATTAATGAAGCTGTAATTATAAGTGATAAAGCAGGGTATATACAATGGGTAAATGAAGGCTTTACAGATATTACCGGCTACACATTGGAAGATGTATTTGGTAAAACACCAGACAATATTTTTTTAGGGCCGCTTTCGGATAATGAAATTGTAAAAAACATTGAAGAAAATTTATTTAAAGGAGAGTCTGTTGTGGAGGAACTGGTGTGCTACAGAAAAGATGAAACTGCTTATTGGGCAATGGTAAGCATCAAGCCGATTCATGATGATACTGGCGAGGTTACCAGTTATATCGCAATTAAGAGTGATGTTACCAACAGGAAAGAAAAAGAAATAGCTATTGAGTCATTATACAAAGAAGTGGCCGATTACAAATTCGCATTGGACCAGTCTGCTATTGTAATAATATTTGACGGCGCTGGTAGAATATTACACGTCAATAAAAAATTCTGTGATATCAATGGTTTTGTAAGAAAAGAAGAAGCGGAAAAAGGGTTCAAAA
>JAYUTC010000147.1:0-2033 GCA_043755395.1 Ferruginibacter sp. | reverse complement strand
TAAATGGACGGGTGGCAATTTCTTTCATTTCGCAAAAAAGTTCATGAGCATCGTAAACTCTTTTTATTTTTTTTATCTTAGAAATAAAATAACCCGGTAAAATGGTATCTAAGTCAATGAGGCCAATGCAATCCATTTTTTTAAAAAGCAGGTAAAAAAATAACCGGATATTATATTCTGCATAAAATAATTTTCCTTTCTCAAAAAAGCAGAAAAGCCTCTTTTGTAAAAAAGGTTGTGACGAAAGCGGGAGAGAGGCTTTCATTTTTCTGCCAACAAGTGTAATCGTATATCCAGCATGGGCAAGTGATGTGCAAATGCGTATCATTCTCTGGTCATAGGTTAGGTCGGTGGTTACAGTAAAAATAACTGAAATGCTCCTTCTGCCATTGGTTTGGGGCATTTTGGAGTCAGAGTAATCAGGACCTGTTTTTATAAAATCAGCCATTTAGGTTTCTGAATAATGTTATCGATCTAAATTTATTTGTTTCAGGAAAGTGAAAAATTTATCAAATTGCTGAATGGAAAGTTCCCACTCCATTATGCAGATGGGGCATTGTATATCCTTTCAATAATCTCCACAGTTTTTAATCCATCCTCAGCGCTTGCAAATTCATGGCCATCATTTTTTAATGCAATAATTAAATTTTCATAAACCTTATCATGGTTACTCATGCTGCCCTGGTAAAAGCCATAGCCATTTGCAGGATTGCCTTTTGGTAACTCGGGCCTGTTTAATCCGGCAACGTTATAATATTCCAGTTCGTTTAAATATTGCCCACCAACTTTTATAGTTCCATTTTCGGCAAAAACTGTTATAGATCCTTCCATATTGTTATTAAAACTGTTTACTGTATAATTTAGTGATCCAATAGCGCCACTTTTCATTTCAAAAATTACGACGCCTGTATCTTCAAATTCAATGGTTTCATGTAAAAAATTTCTTGTAATTGTTTTCACTAATGCCACATCACCCAAAAGCCAATAAAGCAAATCAATGAAATGGCTAAATTGTGTAAAAAGGGTTCCACCATCCAAATGTTTTTTGCCTTTCCATCCGGTATAATATTCAGTTGGCCTGTTCCAAAAACAATTGATTTGAAAACTTAAAATTTTACCCAATTTGCCTGCTGTAATTAATTCTTTTAAAAAAGCAACCGGGGGGTTATAGCGATTTTGTTTTACTACAAAGAGTTTTTTATTGGCATTTTTAGCCGCTGCAATCATCTTTAATCCATCTTTTGTATTTATGCATAAAGGTTTTTCACACAAAACATTAATACAGGCTTCCAGCACTTTTATAGAATGAATGGCATGTAAACCATTTGGTGTGCAAATACTTACAATATTTAAATTCTTCTCATTCAATAGCATATCCTCAATGGAATAATAAGCTTTAGCATGAAAATTTGCCGCCATTTCATTTGCTTTTTCTGGTACTATATCGCAAACAGCAGCCAAAATGCCATACTTAACAATTTGTTCTGCATGTCTTTTCGCTATCCTTCCGCAACCTATAATTGCAAATGTTGGGCTCATATAATGGCAATATTCAAAAAAAATCCTCAATTCACCTCGTAAAAGCCATTTTTTTTATATACTTTTGCAGCTAATTATAAAAAAACTATAACAAAGACGTTATTAAAAAAACATTGAGATGCCGTATTTAACAACAGAAAAAAGAGCAACTATTTTTTCAACTTATGGTGGCAAAGCCACTAACACAGGTTCAATTGAGGGTCAGATAGCATTACTAACAGTGCGTATCAACGAAATATCTGAACATCTTAAACTTAACAGAAAAGATTTTTCTTCTCAAAGAGGTTTAATGAAAATGGTTGGTCAGCGTAAGCGCTTATTAACCTATCTAAGCAGACACGACCTTACAGGGTACAGAGCTTTAATTGAAAAATTAGGCCTTCGTAAATAAATTATTCCACTATGTAATAGTATCAATTCCCAACTGTTTTTATTCAGTTGGGAATTATTATTTTTTACGTTATTAACTCACAGGGGTTAAGATTTTAGTAAAT
>JAYUTC010000146.1:0-2038 GCA_043755395.1 Ferruginibacter sp. | reverse complement strand
ATTGTTAAAAACAGGTAGATTGTTTATACAAATGTTCGTGTAGTTTTACAAAAAAGATGCTATGGAACAAAAAGAAAAATACCAGCAACTAAACGCTGAATATTATAACCAGGAAAAATTTTTAGATAAAGTGACAAGAAAAAAAATCCATAAACATGTCACTGATATTACAGATACAATAACTGAACAAGATATACAAAATGTAAAAACTGATTTTGGCACCAGCATTTCAATAATTAAAACTTCTATAAGTGTGCATCAGGAAACAATCATTTCCCAACAATAATTTATTAACCGTATTTTTTATTAACGGCAGTTTTTGTTGCTAATAATTTCTACGGTAACTATACTGATTACATTGTTCTTTAATTGAAGTAGTAAAATGTGCCTCATATAAAGGATGAAATGTTTTATCACATCCCGGCAGCAATAAAACTCTCGGTAATTATTAAATATCATTTACGGATATAGCTGTATTTTAAAAAAATAGCAGGATATTAAAATTTAACTAATTAGCCTGCTAATTGCAATGCCCTAAAGCCCACCAAATTATCATAAATATTATTACAGTACTTACGCAGCCTCCGCCTAATTTTTTTGCACCGTAGCCTGCAATAATTGTTTTAAAAAAATTATTCATTCTAAGTATTTTAAAATTAAAAAATAGCAACAGTCATTTCGAAATGCTAATTTAAGTGTGTATTTCTTTACACAGTTTAAGAGGCTTTTATTGGTATTACTAATACCGGCACCTTGCTTAATTGCAAAACTTTTTCAGCAACATTTTCCATTAATAGTTTATCCAGGCCCCTGCGGCCGTGAGATCCCATTACAATCAAATCGGCATGTTCGTTTTCCGCACATTTCACAATGGACTCAGCAAAACTTCCTTCAGTAACAAGTGTTTTAATATTTTCATTCCCCAAATGGTTTTTTGATTTATCTAAAAATTCCTGAGACAAACTGGTAATATTATTTTTTACAGCATCTGAAATTTCTACGTTAAAAGTGTCCATAAATCCACTATACCCCATAATGGGCGAATATTCCATAGAGGAGTAATAGGCGGGTTCTGCTATTACATGCAGCAATACAATTTCTGCCTTAAGTGCTTTTGCTATTGTATTACCAGTCTCAGCTATTTTTTCTGCAGATGGTTCATAATCTAAAGCAATTAATATTTTGTTCATGATGTAAGGTTTAGATAAATAAGATAATTTAATGAATACCGTTTATAATTAGTTAAGTGATAGGTCTGCACAAAACTATACTTCTCAATAAGAATGCCAAGAGGCAAAATACTACATTCCTTATTACCATAATCAATGCATTCAAGTGATATTGATATTATTTGATTGTGGATTTCTAAGATTTATGAAAGCATGATGATGCAATTGGTTTCTCCCATCAAATTTACAACATACTTCTATTTACTTATTATCATCATTTACTTCAATCCAGTAACCATCAGGATCCTGAAAGAAAATTTGCTTGATGCCATCTACCCTCGTGGTTACAGATATTTTTGCACCTAGCCAGCTTTCGTAAGGAATGTGTTCCTTGTCAAGTTTGTTGATAAAATCATTGAGTGATGGTACGCTAAAACAAAGATGTACAAATTTATCGTGTGTAGTTTCTTTTTCTGCCCCACTTATAAGATGTAGTTTACTTGTACTGCTTACATTCATCCAGGTGTGTTTGCCATCATGAAATGGTTCGGGTACTGTATCCAATTCTATTATGTGCTGGTAAAATGATGTACTTTTTTGTAGATCGTATACATGTAAAGCAACATGGTTAAGTGAGGTATCTTTTTTGGGTAGCAGTGTTTTTATGCTAAACCCACAAATAAGAACGGCTAACGGCAGACTAATCAGTAAATATTTTTTCATCTTACAAGTTAAGAAAAAGATTGATGATAATTGAAAAGCAATTTAATGTATGCGGGTAAATTTTAAACTACTATTAAGTAGGAGGTTTTTTTTCTGAAATTAGGTTGTACGCACCATACTTAACCAATAAGAATTCCTGTAAACAT
>JAYUTC010000145.1:0-2043 GCA_043755395.1 Ferruginibacter sp. | reverse complement strand
TGCAAACAGTTTTAATTACTGGTGGAACCGGGTTAGTGGGCAAAGCCTTAGGGGAGTTATTTACTGAGAATGGATATCAGGTTATTATACTCAGCAGGCAGTTACCAGCAGGTAAGGAGCAATTGTTAAGCAGTAATTTAAGTTTTGCACTTTGGAATGTTAAAAATGGGAAAATTGATATTACTGCATTACAAAAGGCAGATTTTATCATTCACCTGGCCGGGGCGGGCGTTATGGAAAAAAAATGGACAGCCAATTACAGGAATGAAATTGTAAGCAGCCGTGTTGAAAGTGCTAAATTAATAACCGCCTTTTTAAAAAATACTGATAATAAAGTAAAAGCTGTAATTAGTGCCAGCGCAATTGGTTGGTATAAACCGGGCAATGCAATTCATACAGAGGAGGAAGCAGCAGATGAAAGTTTTTTAGGTACTACCTGCAGGCTTTGGGAAGAAAGTATAGATGCTGTAACTGCATCAGGCAAAAGATTAGTAAAATTAAGAATTGGCATTGTACTAAGTAATAAAGGTGGGGCATTAAAAGAATTTATGAGTCCGCTAAAATTTGGCATTGCTGCCATTTTAGGCAATGGTAAACAAATGATAAGCTGGATACACATCAATGATTTATGCCGCATGTTTTTATTTGCGGTTGAAAATGAGCAATTGAATGGTGTTTACAATGCGGTGGCACCTCAGCCGGTAACTAATAAAACATTAACCCTAACACTTGCAAAAAAGATGAAACTACTTTTTTACCTTCCATTTTATGTACCTTCTTTTATTTTAAAAATAATGCTGGGGGGGCGCAGCATAGAAATATTAAAAAGCAGTGCAGTAAGTTGTAAAAAAATTATTGAAGCTGGCTTCGCTTTTAAATACCCGGATATTAATAAAACAATAGAGGATTTAACTAAATAATGATTCTACAAATCTGATTGAAGCATTTTTTTCCGGCTCCACCAGTAAAATAGAATAAGGTAGGCTACGGCAAAGGATAAAACAATCCAGTTAAAATCGGTTGGTAAAAATTTAGCGGCCATTCCTGTAAATTTTTCCAATGGAGAGGTAAGTAATCCATCAGATGCATTCATTGGTAAATAGTTGCCTAAATTTCCAAAATCAAGGCTGGCATCTTTTTTTAATTTAATTGCCAGAAAAAACAGCATAAGTGAAACTCCGTTTTCAAAAATGGTATAAATAAAAAACACTGTTATTGCCACACCCGATCTTTTAGTAAGCAGGGAAATTAATATGGCCAACATATTATACGTTACTGCCTTTAATAAAAAGTAACCAACGTTTTCAAAACCATTTAAAGAGAAAGAAGTACCGGAAAATGATCCAAATATTACTGCAGTAATTATTACCACTGCTGTACTGGCAACAGCTAAAAGAACAGCCAATGCTATTTTTACTTTTAAAAATTCAAACCGGCTCCATCCATCAATAATATTTTGCCTGTGTGTTTTAAAAGTAAATTCGTTTGATATAAGTATAACTATTAAAAGAGCAGGCAGCATTAAAAAAAAGCTGCTGTAATAGCTTACTGTTTTCCAAACCATATCAAAATCAAAGGGAGATCCGGAGAATAATAATTTAGACCCCTCAACTTTATCTATCACATTTTTTTTAAAAGCATAAACTATATAGTTAGTAGCAAATACACCTAATGCAAAAAAAGAGGTGAGTAATATAAATGCAGTATAGCTTTTAATTTTAAGCCATTCTATTTTTAAAAGATTAATCATTTTTTAAAATATATTTTATTTATCGCTTTGTTTACCTGTAATTTCCAAAAATCTGGTTTCGAGTGATTTACGTTTTTCATTTAGTTTATTAAGTATAATACCATTATCGAAACAAAATTTATTTATTGCAGTTGCAGTAATATTTTCATTACAGGAAATTTGTAAATAATTATCTACTAAATCTATTGCTGTTATACCTTCCATTTGCTGCAATACATTTTTCAATACTTCATTATTATCTGCACTCAAATCTATCAAAACTGTACTTATATTATCCTGGCCTGCATGAGACA
>JAYUTC010000144.1:0-5151 GCA_043755395.1 Ferruginibacter sp. | reverse complement strand
GACGTACCCCCTGTTGTAACATAATCTGCACCTGATTTTGATACCAGCATTTCATTAAAAGATGCCAGCACAGTTTCTTTATTTATAAAAGGGAGTTTATCAATTGTGGCAGTAGAATTATTTAAATGATTATAGAAAGATGTTTTAGCAGCTATTTCAAAAATATTACTGAGCTTTTCATTTTGATAAGATTGTACAAAATCAATTTTATCTTTTGATTCATTAAAACTTGTAAGTATTTTTTGTGCAGTACGAAACGACTCACCAAAAACAATATTATCGGGGAGCAGGCTTGCAATATTTTTTAATATGCTGCTCATTTTTTATAATTAAAATTTATCGTTAAATTAAATATCATTATTTATTCAATTCCAGACAGGTACTTGTAACTTAATTCTAAACACAAAAAAGCCCACAGTTTTGATGAATGATCAATATCTTTTTCTACATGTAACTGAAAACATTTTTTAATCACATTAATATCTATGAACTCTTTTTGAACAGAATTATCAATGGTATGTTCAAACAGATCTTTCAGCTCGTTCGATATCCAATTTTTAATGGGCAAATCAAAACCCACTTTCTTTCGGTATATCAAATCGTGGTCTAAATATTTTGCAGCCAGTTTTTTTATAAGGTATTTAGGCGTACCGTCTTTCATTAAAAGGTTTTTACTTATTCCTGCAGAATAATCTACTAACTGGTGCGCCAAAAACGGCACCCTTAATTCAATGGCTGTACCACTTGTAGATCTGTCTGACCTTGTAAGCACATCATTGGGAATTCTGTCTTTAATATCTAAATCCATAGCATGCTTTAAATCAAAAACCATTGATGCTTTATCCTTATTAAAAGATGGTAATAATTGATGTAACAGATGCGGTTCAAATATCATTGCGGTACCATAAAAAACCGGCTTATGTAAAGCATTATAAAGAAAATTATACCGCTTAGAGTCATTTTTAAAAAAAGACAATACACTTTTTTTAAACGGTACTGCTTTTCCTCCCTTTTTATATATGTCCTGCGACCAATTAAAATATTTATAAGAATTGTATCCGCCAAAAAGTTCATCGCTTCCCTCTCCTGCAAGCAATGCCCTGTAATTCATACTGCTTGCATACTCAGATATTTTATACAATAACAAAGCAGAAGGGTCTGCAACAATATCATCCTGAATTGCTATCCAGTCATTAATACTGTTAAGAAAATCGCCAGCATCTACTTTTATTTCATTATAACTGATATCAAATTTTTTACAAACCATTTTTGCGTACGCCGACTCATCATATTTCTCATCGTGAAAAGCTACTGTAAAAGCATTTAAGTTATTTGTTTGCTGTGATGTAAGTGCTGCTACCAAAGAAGAATCTACACCTCCACTAAGGAAAAGCCCCACCGGAACATCTGCAACTAAACGATTTTTAATAGAGTCTTTTAATAATTGCTCTATTGATTCTATAGTTTCATTTTCGTTAGTGTATAACTCCTGAACCGGTTGCCTTTGCCACCACTTTTTAATATCAGCCGGTTGAGAAGTTAGTGTATTAAATTCTAAAAAAGATCCCGATGGCAATTCAAAAATATCATCAAAAATAGTATCGGGTGCTTTAAATGCCCTGTTAAGATAAAACTGCCAAAGGCATTTATGATTTAATTTTTTGTTTGAAAAAATTGCTAATGGTGTAATTGTAGATGCAAAAGCAAAAACTTCCGGAGTATTTATAAAATATAATGGCTTAATACCAATTCTGTCTCTGCATAAAGTTAAAACCTTGTTTTGTTTATTAAAATATCCAAACCCAAACATCGAGTTTGTTTTTTTAAGAAATTCTATATACTCAACATTCAGGCCTTTTAGTAATACTTCTGTGTCGGATTTTTTTATATAAGTTTCTGAACTGAATTTAAGATCCCGGTAATTATATACTTCTCCGTTATAAGTAATAGCCCCTCTGTCATCCTGCATGGGCTGCTGTGCATTACCTATATCAATTATAGAAAGCATGTTATGAAAAAAATACAGGTTGGGTACAACTTCCAGCTTACCAAATTCATCAGGCCCACGTTGATGCTGCTTTACTTTAACAAGTTCTTGAAACTTATTTAATAGCCCGTCATCTGTATTTTTTTTAAAAAAAATTCCCGCTATACCACACATTTAAAACTATTTTATTTTTAAATTATTTTCAATTCATCAAATGCTTATTCAAAATAATAAGTCAGTTAAATTCAAGTAGTGTATATCACAGTATCAATTAAATTTTTATAAAATTCATGATAGTCTGCTTTCGATTCGTTATTGCGTTCGCTGCCGGCCTTTGTGTTATCTTTTATTATTAATTTAAGTTTGATAACCATATCATCTGCATTACGTGTACTAAAAAGAGTTGTACCGGCCGGTCTTTCAACAATATCCGATGCAACAACGGGTTTACCTAAAAACAAAGCTTCCCTTACTGTTAATGCATCGCCATCGGTATTGGTTGGCCTTAAAACTATATCTGTTCTTTCTATAAGCTTTACAAAAGATAATTTTTCATTAATTAATAAAAAATCATCTGTTAATCCAAACTCATTTATCTTTAACTGATAATTTAGGTACAGCTCTTTTAATTTATCAGTACTGGCTACGTTAAAAATAAAACTTACCGGATAACCCTCTTTTTTTAACTTATTTACCGCATCAATACAAATATCCAAGCCGTACAAATCTTCATTTTTAAAAATTTCCAATTGCCACGCATTAGCACACAAAATCACTTTGCCTTTGTTTTTACTTCTATTTATCCATTCAATAACAGCTGCAGGCAGCTCTGGTTCTGTTTCCATTACCGGTGGAAGAAATGCATTTTGCACCATGCATTTTTGTTTGGGTAAATTAATTTTATCAAACAGGTTTGCATTTACCAGTATAATTTTGTCGGCCATTTTATAAATGGTTTCTTCTAAATATCTTACTGCTTTTTTTTTGTCAAATGGATATGCATGCAGGGTTAAAATTACTTTTTTAAAAAACAGCTTGCCTGCTATTACATGAGCCATCCTTAAAATATGGTTACCACTATGAATATATATTACCTCTGCATTAATTATTTTTTTCAGGTACTTAAACAGGTTTAAGCTTCTTATATTAAAATAGCCCGCCTTTGCAGGGTTAGCTTCATCTATAAAATCAATGTCATAATCATTTTCAAGAAGTATAGAAAGCCGTTTTATGTGTATACTTATACCTCCGGCTGGCGGTGGTAGAGGTCCAATTAAAACTACTTTTTTCTTTTTCATTCTATGTATTAAAAGCTTATATGGCAATCAGCTTTTAATCTTAAATATCCAGTACTAAAATTTAAATATTACTTATCTTATTTTTTAACCGGGTTGTTTCTTTCTACAAATTCAATAATTTCTTTTGCCTTTTCAATATTTCCAAAACATTTAATTGCAGTCTCCCTGCTTTTTTTTCCAACTTCAAGTGCTTTATCATAGTTGCTGAAAATACTGTCCACTTTTTCTTCAATTGCTTTAGGGCTGTTGGGTTCAACAATAAAAAGGGTTTCGTTATCAGTAAAATAAGTTTCTATATCACTTACCCTGGTTGCAATAATTGGTTTACCCGTCATACAATACTCTCCTAGTTTCCATGGAAATCCATGATTGGCGTAAGGACTATTTGATCTGCACACAAACAGAAGATCCGCCATAGTATTATAGCATAACAGTTCATCAGAATTTACAAAGCCCACCAACCTTATTTTATCATCAAGTTCATGATTCTTTATAGCGCTGGTTATCCTATCCATTAAAACTTCATCATAGCTTTTACCCGTCATTACAAAAACAGTATCAGGATATTTTTTTACTACTTCTGCAAATGCATCAATCAAATAAAAAATGCCATCTTTTTCCCCAAACGAACCGCTGTACACCAGTAATCGTTTGCCCTCGAGGCTTTTTTTAATTTTTTCTTTTACTGTTTCAAAAGATTGCCTGCTTACACTTTTATAACTTTCTTCTGAAACAAGAATTGGGCTGATTAAAATTTTACTTTCGGATAAATACCTCAGGTAATGTTTTTTTAAACTTTCAGAAATAACTATTACCCCTGAAGAAATTTTTGGTAAAATTTTCTCTGAAAGTTGCTGGCTTTTATAATTAAAATATCCTGGTATACCTCTGTAATCTTCATTTAATGACGCTTTTTCTACAAGCCAGAAATAAATCGGTATTCTAAATAAAGTACATGAAATAATTATTGGAAGATCCCTTATAATATCAACAATTCCACCAAGGATAACAGCATCTAGTTTTTTCTGTTTTTTTCTTTTATAAATTAATGCCGCAGTTTTTATTACTGCAATAAAATTATCAAGAAAACGAAAACCTTTTTTTATCTCTTTACTATCTCTTACAAAAAAATATGGAATACTTTCGAAATGTCCATACTTTTTTTTTGCTGCAGACAAGGCTTCTCTTTTACGGCCATAAGGAATAACAAGAAAACCAATTCCAGCGCTTTTTCTTAATCCCTGCATCAGCAAACTTACATGTGCGCTATGGGCTCCGCCAAAGGGAAAATCAACTGAATCTACCACCAACAAATTCATTTTTTCAGTTGGTTTTTATTTAGAATTTTTTGAAACCTGCTCTGCTATCCAGTTATAGGTTTTAGTTATACCCACTTTTAATGGTACGGATGGCGCCCAGTTTAATTTTTCTTTAATTAATTTATTGTCAGAATTCCTTCCTCTTACACCTAATGGCCCGGGGATGTTGCTGATATTGATCTTTTTTGCAGAGATATCTGCTACCATTGCAGCAAGATTGTTAATAGAGATCATTTCATCTGAACCAATATTTACCGGTCCGCTAAAATCTGAGTGCGTTAATTTTAAAATACCTTCTACACATTCATCAATATATAAGAACGAACGGGTTTGCTTTCCATCACCCCACACTTCTATGGTTCCCCCGTCTTTTGCTTCTGCAACTTTTCTGCAAAGTGCTGCCGGTGATTTTTCTTTTCCTCCCCTCCATGTTCCTTCTGGCCCAAATATATTATGGAATCTTCCCACACGGGCTTCTATACCATGGTTACGCTGATAGGCGAGGAATAAACGTTCGCTAAATAATTTTTCCCATCCATACTCACTG
>JAYUTC010000143.1:0-2047 GCA_043755395.1 Ferruginibacter sp. | reverse complement strand
ATGATATTAATGATTATAACATTTTAACAAACAATAAAGAAGTTATTGGCCTAATAGATTTTGGAGATATTATAATAACACAAACAGTAAATAATTTAGCCATAACCTGCGCCTACGCTATCTTAAATCAAGCAAATCCTATTGAAGCAGCAGCTCATATTGTAAGTGGTTATCATCAAAAAAATCCTTTAACAGAAAAAGAAATTGAATTATTATATTACTTAATAGCTGCCCGCTTATGCATTAGTGTTACAAAATCAGCTTATAATGCATCATTAGCTACAGCAAACGAGCATCACTTTTTAAGCGAAAAATCTGCTTGGATAGTTTTAAATCAATTGATTAAAATAAATCCTATAAAAGCTCATCAAACTTTCCGCTTAGCTTGTGGGTTTAGTTCAATTATTAAAGAAGATAAAGATCATACTGAAATTTTAAATAAACGTCATGTGCATATCGGCAAAAATTTAAGTATCAGTTACAAAAAAAAATTAAAAATAGATCGGGCTGCTTTACAATACCTATACGACGATCAGGGAAATACCTATGTGGATTGTGTGAATAATGTGAGTCATGTGGGGCATTGTCATCCAACAGTAGTAAAAGTGATGCAAAAACAAATAGCCGTGTTAAATACTAACACACGTTATTTAAACGATCATATCATTGAATATGCCAAAGCATTAACGGATACCATGCCTCCACATTTAACAGTTTGTTACTTTACAAATTCAGGAAGTGAGGCCAACGATTTAGCTATTCGGATGAGCAGGCATTTTACAAAACAAAAAGATGTTATCGTATTAGACCATGCCTATCATGGTACATCAACTGTAGCAATGGAAATTAGTCCTTACAAATTTGATGGAAAAGGAGGATTTGCTAAAATGCCTTACATACACAAAGCGCAAAATCCTGATCAGTTTAGAGGCCCTTTTAAAGCATCTGATAAAGAAGCCGGTGCCAAATATGCTATTGATGTTAAACGAATTATTGATCATATTAAAAGTGAAGGGAAAGGTATTTCAGCCTTTATCTGCGAAACTTTATTGGGTGTTGGCGGTCAAATTCCATTGCCGGATGGCTATTTAAAGAAAGTGTATGCTTATATTAAAGAAGCTGGCGGGCTTAATATTGCAGATGAAGAACAAGTTGGTTTTGGAAGAGTTGGTACAAAATTTTGGGGATTTGAATTGCAAGATGCTTTACCTGATATTGTTGTATTAGGTAAACCAATTGGTAATGGTCATCCCGTGGCAGCAGTTATTACAACCAAAGAAATAGCAGATGCGTTTACAAATGGAATGGAATACTTTAATACGTTTGGTGGTAATCCTGTATCTATGGCTACAGGTTTAGCAGTATTGCAAGTTATAAAAGATGAAGAATTGCAAAAAAATGCTTTAGAGACTGGCAATTATTTAATAGCTGGTTTAAAAGAACTTATGAAAAAGCATACCATCATTGGAGATGTAAGAGGCTGTGGTTTATTTGTTGGTGTAGAATTGGTAAAAGATAGAATAACATTAGAGCCGGCAGTTCCTGAAATAAATAGTATTGTAGAACATTTAAAAGACAGGGGCTTTTTAATTAGTACAGATGGCCCTTTATACAATGTACTTAAAATAAAACCACCAATAATTTTTTCAAAAGAAAATGCCGATGGGCTCATAAAAAATTTGGACGTTGTTTTAACGGAAGGAAATTTTTAAATAATATATATAATGCTTGTTTTAAATAATGATGATATATCCAATTTACTATCACTAAATGAAATTATAAGCTCTGTTGAATCAGCCCTTATAGCTATGGAAAATAATAAATGCATTGTACCAAAGCGTATGCATTTAGATTGGGATAAGAATACATTTTTGGTAATGCCCTCTTTTTCGGCAACGCATTACGGCACTAAATTAGTCTCAGTTATTCCTGATAATAATATGAAACATTTACCTGTTACAAATGGCGTGATGGTTTTAAATTGTAAGGAAACCGGTATGCCAATTGCCTTATTAAATGCTGCCAAATTAACGGCCTTGCGCACTGG
>JAYUTC010000142.1:0-5171 GCA_043755395.1 Ferruginibacter sp. | reverse complement strand
CTGTAGAAGTTAAAGAAGAAATTAAACCATTGGATGTGCCGGAAAAAGCAGTGGAGAAAGCAGAACCTGCAGTTATTAAAAAACTAAAAGACAGAGGTGTTGCAGTAATGCCTGTTGCACAAAACAGTAATTACTTATCTGCAAATTTTGTAGCGGTAGATTCATT
This sequence comes from Ferruginibacter sp., assembly GCA_043755395.1. GTDB lineage: Bacteria > Bacteroidota > Bacteroidia > Chitinophagales > Chitinophagaceae > Ferruginibacter. Next base: position 5,005 of record JAYUTC010000142.1, on the reverse strand, counting down.
TACTAAAAAAGATATATTATTATTGGAACCATTGAAGAAACAATTGATTTGGCTGAAATTAGGGAGCTCTAAAACAACAGATGAAGTGCTGGAGGAAATAGCAAAGCTTACTTCCCTTACCCGTTTATCTCTTGAAAAAACATTTATTACTGATAAGGGATTGCAACAATTGAAAAATTTATCACAATTACAATACCTTAACCTGGTGGGTACAAAAGTAACTGCACAGGGAATAGAGCAATTAAAAGAGTTGAAAAATCTTCAACAGATTTTTCTTTATCAAACAGCCATTTCACCTGGCGAATGGAGTAACCTTAAAAAAGCATTTCCAAAAACAATGATTGATACAGGAGGCTATAGAGTTCCGATGCTTGTAAGTGATACTACTGAAAAGAAAGCGCCCAAACCGAATTAAAAATTACAAATGAAAAAACTGTTTATCATTTACTGGTTGATTAGTTGTTCAACAGTATTTGCTCAACCTAAACCCGAACATAATTTGCAATTTGATTCACTGGCAAAACGCTGGGATGAAGCTATGCCATTGGGTAATGGATGGCTGGGGGCATTGATCTGGCAAAAAGGAGATAAGCTTAGAATATCGTTAGACCGGGTTGATTTATGGGATGACCGGCCAATGCCGGAGATTGATAAACTAAAATTCAGTTGGGTTGCAGAAAAAGTAAAATTGAATCAATACGATTCCGTACAAAAAATAGGCGATGAGCCTTATGAAAAATATGCAGCTCCAACAAAAATACCCGGAGCAGCAATAGAGTTTGATATAAAGAAACTGGGAAAAGTTATTTCTAATTTATTGGATATTAAAACAGGGTTAAGCATCATAAAATTCAAAAATGGCGTAGTATTCAATAATTATATTCATGCCGTTAACCAGGTTGGTTATTTTGGTTTTGAAAATATTAAGGAAGAGATGATTCCTGAACTCATGATTCCAAATTATAATTCGGGTAAAACCGGCGGTGCAGGAAATAGTGTGGAGGGGCAGGGGCTGGAAAGATTAGGGTATCCAAAAGGAAGTATAAAAACAACGAAAAATAGCATCCTTTATCATCAGCCTGTATGGGGTAATAATTATTATGAAGTACTGATAAGCTGGCAAAAAATTTCAAATCATATCATTGGCCAATGGACCATCACGAATAATAAACCTGCCAGGCTTACCCCATTAAATTTAAATCTTCCTGAACCAACCAACTGGCTTTCGCATTTAAAATGGTGGAACAATTACTGGAGCCGTTCGGCAATAGCATTACCCGATAAATTACTGGAACGCCAGTACTATTTAGAAATGTATAAGTTTGCCTGTGTGGCAAGAAGCAATACGCCACCCATCTCTTTGCAGGCCATCTGGACAGCCGATAATGGAAATCTGCCACCATGGAAGGGGGATTATCATCACGACCTGAATACGCAACTCAGTTACTGGCCAGGATACACAGGTAACCATTTGGATTTAACAGCATCTTACACCAACTGGCTTTGGAAAGTAAAAGAAGAAAACAAACGCTGGACAAAACAGTATTTTGGTGTAGATGGTTTAAATGTTCCGGGTGTTACCACCATCGGTGGTAAACCAATGGGCGGTTGGATACAGTATTCAATGAGCCCTACAACAGCAGCATGGCTGGCACAGCATTTTTACTGGCAGTGGAAATATTCAATGGATAAAAAGTTCTTAAAAGAAAAGTGTGTGGAGTATTTTGATGAGATCGAAAATTTTATTTTCCGTATCAGGAAAATGGACGCTGTTACAGGTAAATATGAATTGCCATTAAGTTCTTCTCCCGAATATAATGACAATAACATAAAGGCCTGGTTTAAAACTTTTACAAATTATGATCTCTCTTTAATTAAGCGTTTTTATATCATGTATGTTGATGTGTTGTCTGAACTTCCACCAAGAAATTATAAACTATATTTTAACGATAGCCAGTTATACCCCGATTTTGAAATCAATGAAACAGGCCTCACCGTTGCAGCCGGGCAAAATTTAAATGAATCGCACCGCCATATGTCTCCTTATATGGCAATACATCCAATGGGGTTATTAAATCCTGACGATGATGATCAAAAAAAAATAATTAATAACTCACTGAGATGGATAGAAAAAAAGGGAACAAGGTTATGGTGTGGTTATTCATTCAGTTGGGCAGCCTCAATTTACGCAAGGGCAAAAGAACCCGATAGTGCCGTAAGCATGCTGCAAAAGTTTGCAACAAATTTTTGTTCAATAAATAGTTTTCATCTTAATGGTGATCAGAAAGGCGGGCAATATTCTGATTTTACCTACCGGCCTTTTACGCTGGAAGGAAATTTTGCTTTTGCACAGGGGGTACAGGAGTTATTATTGCAAAGCCATAATGGGTATATCGAAGTTTTTCCGGCAATACCAACTTCATGGAAATATATTTCATTTAATACATTGAGAGCAGAAGGCGCTTTTTTAATAAGTGCCCAAAAACAAAATGGTGTAATAACTGAAGTGAAAGTTACTGCGGAGCAAGGTGGCAGAATGGATTTAAAACTTCCCTTTAAAACATGGATTACTGCAGGGGTAAATAAAAATAGTATCAGGGTAGAAAATGAAATAGCTTCAGTAAATTTAAAGAAGGGCCAAACAATTATTTTTAAAAATGGGTTTGAATAAGCTTTTACTTTCCGGTAAAGTTAGCCTTACGTTTTTCTAAAAATGCAGCAGTGCCTTCTTTCATATCATCAGTAATAAAGCAATCGCCAAAAGCTTCTATTTCTTTGGCGTAACCACTTTTACCGTTGTTAAAAGAGCTGTCGCTTAATGCAGCCACATTTACACACTCAATTATTTTAGCAACAGCTATTGGCGCTTTACCCATAATAACATTTAAAATATCTTTTGTTCTTTCTAATAAACTTTCAGCTGTAGTTACATGGTTTACCAAACCCAGTTGCAGTGCTTCGTTGGCATCAATTAAATGAGCCGTCATTTGCAGCTCCATACTTTTCCCTTTGCCCACTAACTGAGTTAAACGTTGCGTACCACCGTAGCCGGGTATTAATCCAAGATTGACTTCCGGTTGGCCAAACTTTGCATTTTCACTGCATAATCTAAAATGGCAGGCCATAGTTAATTCGCAACCACCACCTAATGCAAAACCATTCACTGCGGCAACAATTGGTTTTTTACTATTCTCAATTTTAAAAAAAACTAATTGCCCACGTTTGGCCAGTTCCATGGCTTCTTCTTTATTTAAACCGGAAAATTCTGTAATATCTGCTCCGGCAACAAATGCTTTTGGCCCTGCACCGGTAATTATAACTGTTTTTATTTCAACATTATTATACACTTCATCAATGGCAGCATCCAAATCGGTAAATACCTGTTTGTTTAATGCATTTAATTTATCCGGCCGGTTGATAGTTATGGTGAAGATGCCATTCTCTAATGAAGTCAGTAAGGTCTGGTACATAGTTTTTTATTGAAAGACAAATCTAAGTAATCGGTACTTGTTTAAAAAATAGTAATTTTAAAACTGCAGTATGAAAAAAACTATTTTATTACTGGTAATATGTTGTTATGCAATAATCGCTTCATCACAGCAATTAAAGGAATTTATATTTGATTATACTCATCCCTTTACAATAAAAGAATTAAAAACACCCGCAGGTACAATTCCTGTAGCTCTCCCTTTTTTTGGAGTAGAGTTAAATGGGCAGTTGATGAAGCATAACGATGCAGCGTTTACCAATTTTTTTTCTGATAAAAAGTTGCATATACTTATAAACCCTGATGAAAATTATTTGGATGGGTTTAAAGCAACAATTGTTATTTCCAATAATGGAAATACTGCTGTTACTGTGTCTAACATTATTCCATTTGGAGCTGATAATTTTCATTATTATATTTCCGGCAAGCCCCTTGCAGACAGCAGCCGATCCTTTCTTTATCAACCGGGAAAAGAACCTGTAGGTGTTGTCGTCCCTCATAATAATAACGACCTCAATTTCGCAGCCGTTGAAATAGGTGGAAATAAAACATTGTTTGCTTTGATCCGAAGATCAAATGACAGTATTCAGAACTATCTTCTTAACCGGAGCCCGTATATTTTACAGCCAGGTAAAAAAATAAGCTTCGATTATTTTGCAGATATTGTTGATGGAGACTGGCATGCGGCATTAAAAAAATGTTTCCAGGAAAAAATGCTTTATGAGGTTCAGTATTTTAATAACAAGTTATACGAAAGAAAGGATCTTGACTATATCCGTCACTCTTTTACAATGCACCTGATGATGGCATGGGAAAAGAATTATTATAGTGCAAAAGATTCCTCTTATAAGTTTAAAGAGTTTTTAACTGATAAGAAAAAGCTTTATGGGGGCGATGATATTTTTACTATCTGGCCTACCTGGCCTGTATTAGGACTAGATCAAAGAACACAATGGAACCTGATGGAAGACTTGCCAGGTGGATTAGCAAAGCAAAAAGAACTTGCTGAGCTGTCTCATTCCCTGGGTACAAAATATTTTATCAGTTACAATCCATGGGACGATAAAGATGAAAAGACTTCTTTGCAAACCATGAGTAATTTTATAAGGAAAATTAATGCGGATGGTGTGGTACTTGATACAAAGGCAGAGGGGAGTAATGCTTTGCAGTTGGCTGCTGATAATGCTAAACCGGGTGTAATGTTATACAGTGAGGGAATGGCAGTGCCAAAAGATATGCAGGGAATAATTTCCGGAAGGGTACATAATGATATTTATTATGTGCCTTTGCTGAATCTCAATAAATTTATCAAACCGGACTTTGCCATTTTTCGTGTGGCAGAAGTAAATAAAGAAAAAATAAGGAGGGAATATTCGTCTGCACTTTTTAATGGGTATGGGGTTGAAATAAATATTATGCGGCCCGGAAGGCAGGAATGGATGGATGATGATTACAGGTATTGGGGAACTTGTGTAAGGATACTAAAAGAAAACTCAGGTAATTTTATTACTAAAAACT
>JAYUTC010000141.1:0-5173 GCA_043755395.1 Ferruginibacter sp. | reverse complement strand
TTTGCGCATAAGAAATAAAACAAATAAATAAACAACCTAACAGCAAAGATGTTTTCATATCAAGAGTTATATTGCATTAAAATTAACCTTTTATATACTAAAATGATACAAGCCTCCATCATAACAATTGGCGACGAACTTTTAATAGGTCAGGTTATTGATACCAACAGCGCATGGATGGCACAGGAATTAAACAAAGCTGGCATTGGGGTATTAAGGCGAGTGGCAGTGGGTGATGTATGGGATGAAATATGGAAAGCCTTGGATGAAGAAAGCAAAAAGGCTTCGGTGATTTTAATTACCGGTGGCCTTGGCCCAACATCAGATGATATAACAAAGCCCCTTTTATGTAAATACTTTGGTGGCAAATTAATTGTTGATGAGCAGGCAAAACAAAATGTAATCAACATTTTTACCAAACTTGACCGTCCTATAATTGAAAGAAATTTATTACAGGCCCAAGTACCGGATGTATGTAATGTAATACAAAATAAGCGGGGCACAGCACCCGGTATGTGGTTTGAAAAAAAGAGCAATATTTTTGTAAGTATGCCTGGTGTACCACATGAAATGAAAGGAATGATGGAGGATTATGTTATTCCAAGATTTACCAAACAATTTGAGTTGCCGGTTATTGTGCACCGAACTTTATTAACAGCCGGTGTGGGAGAAAGCTTTTTAGCAGAGTTGATACAGGATTTTGAAACTACCCTGCCTTCAACTATCAAATTGGCTTATCTTCCAAATTATGGAATGGTGCGCTTACGTTTATCTAGTACCGGCATTAATAAACTGCAAATTGAAAATGAAATTGAAACATATTTTGCACAGCTTCAATCACTGGTAAAAAAATATTTAGTTACCAATGTTGATGAGCCTTTAGAAAAGGTTGTTGGCAAATTATTATTAGCCAAAAATAAAACCTTATGTACTGCCGAAAGCTGTACAGGAGGATATATTGCACATTTGATCACATCTATTCCCGGTTCATCAGCTTTTTATGATGGCAGTGTAATAAGTTATTCATACGGCGCAAAGGAAGATTTACTGCAGGTATCACATCAAACATTAATAAATAAAGGGGCAGTAAGTGAAGAAGTGGTAACAGAAATGGCAAAAGGTGCCTTACAAAAAATAAAATCAAATTATGTTATTGCAGTGAGCGGAATTATGGGGCCTGGCGGTGGCATGCCCGAAAAGCCGGTAGGCACTGTGTGGTTAGCTATTGGCAATGCCGAAAAAATTATGGCGCAAAAATTATTTTTTCGATTTGACAGGGCAAGAAATATCCAATTAACAGCAGTTACTGCATTAAATTTATTGAGGAAGTTTATATTGGAAAACGATTAAAATAATTTTACCCTCTTTTATTTCTTATCTAATACTGCAGGATGATAAATTATAACTTCTTTTTCTATTGGCAAAGTTACATTCCATTTAAAAATGAGAGCAGATGTGGCTGATTATTTTTTTGCTCAATTATGTGCAAATCTGTGTAATAGGGGACTTAACATTTTTACTTACTTTTGCCTTGCCAGAACAACGATTGTTAACACTTAAACCATTTTATGAGTGTAGTAGATTTAATAATGCCAAAACTTGGCGAAAGTATTACGGAAGCCACCATTTTAAAGTGGCATAAAAAACCAGGTGATTCTGTAAAAGAGGATGAAACGGTTTTGGATATTGCCACCGATAAGGTAGACAGTGAAATACCATCAACAACCGAAGGTGTTATTGAGTCCATTTTATTTAATGAAAATGATGTGGTACCCATTGGTACTGTAATTGCTACCATACGGGTGGGAGCTAATGCAGCCGTATCAAATAATAAACCAACACCTGCTGCAAGCCAGCCACAATATGAAGAGGCAAAACTTGTGGAAGAGATCCCTTATACCCCTACATTACAAACAACACAACTATCTTCTTCAGACGGGGCAAGCCGTGTGGGCACATCAATAAAATTTTATTCCCCACTTGTATTAAATATAGCTCAGCAGGAAGGAATTAGTATGACCGAGTTGGAAAATATTCCAGGCACCGGCCAGGAAGGACGAGTAAGTAAGAAAGATATTTTAGCTTATGTTGCCGATAAATCAGGTGGCTTTAAACAGCCAATTGCAAGCCAACCAACGCAACAGATAACCGTTGTAACTTCAAATGAAAAACAGCTGACGGCAAATAACGATCAACAAAATTACCAACCGCCAATTGTGTTTACCGGCAATGTAGAAGTAATTGAAATGGACCGTATGCGTAAACTTATTGCCAAGCACATGGTGGATAGTAAACGTACCAGCGCTCATGTAACCAGTTTTGCAGAATGTGATGTAACAAATTTGGTTTTATGGAGAGAAAAAGTAAAAAAAGATTTTGAAAAGAGAGAAGGTGAAAAAATCACATTTACCCCTTTATTTATAGAAGCTATTGTAAAGTGTATAAAAAAATACCCGTGGTTAAGCAGCAGTGTTGAAGGCGATAAAATTATAGTTAAGAAAGATTTAAATATTGGTATGGCTACTGCCCTGCCAAGTGGCAATTTAATTGTGCCGGTAATTAAAAATGCCGACCAGTTAAATTTAGTTGGTTTAACCAAACAGGTAAATGGATTAGCCAATGCTGCCCGAACCGGTAAATTAAAACCTGATGATACTACAGGAGGAACCTTTACATTAACCAATGTTGGTACTTTTGGAAGCATAATGGGCACTCCCATTATTAATCAGCCACAAGTGGCAATAATGGCTGTTGGTGCAATAAAGAAGAGGCCCATGGTTATTGAAACCCCTCAGGGTGACTGTATTGCCATACGCCACATGATGTACATATCACTTAGTTACGATCATAGAATTATTGATGGTGGTTTAGGCAGCACATTTTTAAATGCTGTTAGCAAAGAGTTGGAAAACTTTGATGTGGCAAGGAGTATTTAATAGAAACTAAACGCATCTTTTTTTCTGCATTATTTCTGTGAACTTGTTTTTTTATTCACTTTTTTTTAATATAAGATTGAATAATATACCAATGTACAAATGATTTCAGTATGTTATAAATTGAGTTTTACATAAATAGAGTTTAACGAATAAATTCTAAAATTTATAGCACATTTTTTACCATTGCCGTGTTAGTGAGTTAGCCAAATCATCATTGGCAATCACCAACAACAGCGAAACCTTGTAAAATGTTTAGCTTCTGAAACGCACAAAAATGGGTACCTCATGTAGCAAAGGCAACCCAACTTTTAAAAAATAATTACAAAGTTTATTCTATACAGCTTTAAATAAAGCAAAAATGAAAGAAGATCTGATTCAAACCATTCATCCTCAACCTGGCAAAACAAACAAGCGTATTTCTATAGAAAAATACAACGTTATAAAAGAGAATATTTTATCCATTTTAATTGAAGTTGAGCTGACTCACACAGAGCTTATGGAGAAATTATATGACAGTGTAAAAGGCAGTTTTGAAGGTGGGGTACAATGGTATGGCGAAACCGTAAAACTTGATTTAGAAGCAAGAAAAATAATTGAACGAACTGAGACTAAACCTGAGAGGTATCGTATACGTACAACTAACTACTAATATTGGAAATTTTGTAATTGGGTTTTGGGAAATACAATTATTAATTTTCAGGACAATGCAAATTTTTAAAGTCTCTAAAAAAATTTGAAAAGGAAAAATCATGAAAATAAAAGTAGAAATCTGGATAACCCTCATAGGAATGATAGCAGGTGTTATTTCCTATTGGTTTAATCCTTATAATACGATGACGGTAATGGGAATTAATATTTATTTGCTAATGGGTTCAGGTGCTTTTTTAGTTTCTTTCTTATTGGCTTTATTCCTGAATGTAAAATTTGCAAAAATTGCATTTTTAATAAGTACAGGAGTTTTACTTGCAATTTTTGGTCGAATAATTTTTGATTTTGTTAATGATTCAAGTACACATAATCTTTTCCCTTTTGAAATAATAAAAGCTGCATTTATTACTTTTCTCTCAGCTTTGTTTGGGGCTTATCTGTCTCGCATATTTATGCAATTAAAAAAAGAAAACTAACATCAGTTTTTTTGATTAAAGGGCTGATATAACAGAAAAAACCGGCAGCAGCAAGCCCCAATTTCTGAAGAAATATTTTCAATAAAATAAATACTACTTATTGCACTCCCAGGGAATATTTAATCCCACCTAATAAATGTTGTAAAAAAAATGGTTCGGTGTAACTTTCATTAGTGTGCCCTAATGCAGTATAAAAAACCTTACCGCCTTCAAAATTATGATACCAGGCCATGGGATGATTATTATTGTTTTTACCACCGGTATAAGAAGTTTCATCAATCTTTAGCAGCACATTTACAGAAGGGTTCATATTTTTAAAATTATACCACTCATCTTTTCTTTCCCACACAGCAGGTAAGTGTTGAGTAGCTATGTTTTTGCTATCAACAACATTCAATTTAGCCATTTGTTGTTGAGGGTGCGATTCAAAATTTGCACCTATCATCTGTACATACCAGGGCCAGCCATACTCGCAATCTGTTGCAGCATGCACCCCCACCAAACCTCCACCATTATGAATAAAATTTTGTAAAGCCTGCTCCTGCGCTTCACCTAATACTTTGCCGGTAGTGCTTAAAAAAATAATGGCCTGATACTTTTTTAATTTTTTATCGTTAATATCAAGGGAATCTTCTGTTGCATCTACTAAAAAATTATTATCGTTACCTAATTTTTTAATGGCTTCAATACCTGCTGAAATACTTTGATGACGATAACCGTTTGTTTTTGAATAAATCAGCACTTTTTTATGTTTTAGCGGATGAAATCCCTTTGTATTATTTTGGAATGATGTTAAACTAAAAAATACACTAAAGCAAAAAATTGCAGCTACTGCAACAGATAAATATTTATTTTTTTTCATTATTATAAATTTGAATTTTAACTTTAACTAGGTTGCCCAGGCCTTATCTCCTTTTTTATAAGTTACATTGCCATCGTATTTGCCAGGTACTGCTACATAGCGCAAAGCCAGTGTAGCTCCTTCTTTTGAGCTAAAATAACCAAGCATGGAAAGTTCTTTCATCATCCGGAAATAATGGGAAGGATCATCTTTACCCTTTTTATTCTGGTATTCCTTTTGTTCCTTATCTAGTACTGTCAATAATTCAGTAC
>JAYUTC010000140.1:0-2054 GCA_043755395.1 Ferruginibacter sp. | reverse complement strand
TATGTGATAGCCTTCATCCATCAATTAGATATGGCTTTACTTTATTTGGTTTTGTATTGCCATTAATTGAAAGGCATAGAAGCCTATTAGCGTTTAATTTTCACACCTGGGATGAAAAGCCATCAGGATATTTAAGTATAAATTTTATGTATATGCCTTCTTTAGATTTCAGAATTGGTAACGGTAAAAATTGGTTTTGGATTAGAAACGAAAACTGGTACGGCTATAAATGCCAACAACAAAATAAAAAAGTAAAATTTTAAACTATGTATAAAATATATTTAGACGAAACAAAAGACGGTATTTCAATAGAAGAATACCTTTTAAACAAAGAAGTATTCTGTATAAAAACGATTGCTGATGCCGATTTAGGGGCAATAATTTCAGCGTATTCAACTATACTGGTAATTGCTGTTGAATGTGATGAAGTAAGAAAAGATTGCCATTACATAGCAATTAAGTTTAAAGATTTTACGGGCAATGAAAATGAAGTAAAGATTTACATTGATGGTGGGCAATACGCTTTACCTGCATTTGTCAAAACTACATTCTACCCTGTCCACCAAACATTTAAAAGGCTAACTGAAAATGCAGGGTGTCTGTCCTAAAATGGCTTATAACGCCTACGGCTTTGCGAAGTGGCGGACATAGATATTCGTTTGCTCGCAAACTTATCACAGCTAAATTGAAAAACTAAAAAACAGTATTTATTCATCAGCCGCCATTTTGCAAAACACATTGTTGTGTGTCAGGGCGGTGCAAAACAAAAGATATGGGATGGGATGCTCACACAAACGCTAAGATAAATTGGAATAAACGCCAATTATCTAACAAAGAACAAAGGATAGCTTTTAAGGAAGCCTTTGATTTTGTAAAATTAGAAGCTGGTCAAGTTGATGGATATTTAGATATGGCTGGGTTAGATTGCTCCGCTTGTGCAAAAATGCTTGAAAAAGCAACAGGTAGGGATTGTTGGGGCAACGACTGGAAGTCAAATGAAATTCAGTCAATTTTAGAAAAATCAAATTTTTATTTTGAATTTAGCAAAGAAGATGCTTGGGCTTATTGGTCGGCTAAAAAGTTTATTGAGTTATGTGCAAAGTTTAAACTGACTGTAACTTTTAGCTGGTAGCCTTGCACATAACGTTGCGGTTTTGTGCTATGTCTGTATTTTGCGAAGCTGCGGAGCTTCATTAACAATTTAAAAAATGTAACTAAAAATGAAAAAAGATTACAACGCATTGAAAGAAATGGCAAAAGGTAATAAGCCACATGTAAGCGATGAAATTCTTACGGAATATTTACAATTGGATAAAACCGGCCAAATATTTAGATATAATTTAAAAATGCTAAGAGCAAGTGTGGAATTGCCTGGTGAAGAATTATCAACTAAAATGAAGCTACCTGTAAAAAGAGTTAATGATTTAGAAGGAGGTAGAATGCCTCCTAATCTTGAAGATTTGATAATAATTACAAATCATTTTAGAATTACTTTTGACGATTTACTAAAAGCTAAAATTTCTCTCACCATAAATTCTTATAGTACATAATAAAAGCCAAATTGACTGAACGTTCAGAAACCAATACTATCACAGCAGTAAATTTTACTACATAAATTAAATCAAAATGAAATTGAAAACACTGTACAAACGTACAAAAACAGGTGCTATACAGCAATGGACTATTGACGTTTTAGAAGTTAATTGTTCCGGTAGTGGGATTATAGTTAAACAATCGGGACAGCTTGGAGGGAAGCAAACACAACATGAAGAATTTATAAATGAGGGTAAAAATATTGGTAAGTCTAATGAGACTACTCCTTTACAGCAGGCTGAATTGCAAGCTCAATCTGATTGGATAAAAAAACATGATGAGGGGTATAAGAGTTTAAAAGAATTAAATATTGGGAATGCACTTGGCGATGATGCTTGTTTATACCCTACTAATATTCAGGGGGAAATAGCATCTGGAAATCTTCAAGATGCTTTAGAATTTTGTTTAGGCAAATTCAACACCGATACTGCTGGTAATGTAAAACCAATGTTAGCTAAAAC
>JAYUTC010000139.1:0-2057 GCA_043755395.1 Ferruginibacter sp. | reverse complement strand
TTTCTCAAGAATGTCTGCGAAAACAGGTTGCCCATTTAACCTGGTTGTATTGAGGATCAGCAACGCAATAAAGTTTAAAAAATAAATAGAAAATTTGGCCCGTGATTGGTTCATTATTTTATATGACAACTGCTTGTGTTCATCTCTTCTAATAAAGATATAATCCCAAATGCCGACGACTTTGTCATAAAAATAAGCTACCACTAATGAAGAAATTGTAATTTCCAGATAAATATTCAACGCCTTTGTAAAGTGGTAATGAAACAAATCAACCGGCAGTACTTCAAATATAAAAACGGTAATTAAATAAACAATTGCAAAAGAGAGGATAACACTTAAAATAGCCAGTAAAAACGGATAAAAAGCAATAATTAAAATACCCGGTATCCAAAGCAGTTTTAGTAAAATGCGGGCTATTTTATTTCTCTTGTAAATGTTTAGTATGAGAAGTGCTAATACATAAAGAACAAGATAATAAAGAAAGTTTTCAAAATTGGTAACCGGCTTTACTAACAACAATACAATCAACCAAACGATCAATAGCACTGAAGATGTTACAATCTTTTTAGCAGAAATATTGCCATCCAAATTATCCGTAAATGCCTTCATGAAGCCTTGTGATTTTATAATTAATATTCAAGGTAACCAAACAGAAAACAATACAGCTTTGTGTGAGTAAGTACTTATCTTTAGTACAAATTATAAACTGTTTATAAGGTGCAAAACCGTATGAATAAGACAATCTAAATTCTAACTTTAGATTCTAACCAACTTCCATTTATCTCTTTTAAAAATTATTACAGAAGTAATAGTAACAGCTGTTTCTGTAAAAACAATTGCCAGAAAAACCCCCAATTCTCCAACCTTGCAAACTACTGCCACATAATAAGCTATCGGGATCTGTATTAGCCAGAACCAAAAAATATTGATCAATGTCGGTGTTTTGCTGTCGCCTGCCCCGTTAAATGCATTCATCATTACCATGCCTACACCATAAAAAATATATCCAAGGCTAATGATGCGTAGCGCTGATACAGCAGTCTTCATTACAGTTGGATTAGTGTTTATTATACCAACAAAAAAATCAGCACCGAAAAGAAAAAACACAGAAACACAACCCATAAATATGGCATTGTATTTAGCAACCTTCCATACGCTTTGTTCAGCCCTAAGAGGTTGCCCTGCTCCCAGGTTTTGCCCAACCAAAGTAGCTGCAGCATTACTTAATCCCCATGCAGGCATTATAAAAAATACAATGATCCTTATAGCAATTCCATAACCTGCTATGGAATCATTGTTGCCAAAACTTGCCATAATCCTTGCCATTGCTATCCAGCTTGCTGAAGCAACAATAAATTGCATAGTTGCCGTACCTGCTACATTTAATAGTGCTTTCATTACAACCGGATCCGGTACAAAATCTTTTGCATGTAGTTTTAAAATCCCTTTCCCTTTTTGAAAGTTATATAGTTGATACATAACCCCTATACCACGCCCAATAGTAGTAGCAATAGCTGCCCCTTTTAACCCTAAAAAATGAATACATACCGGACAAAGTATAATGTTGAAAAGATTTGCTACCCAAAGGCTTTTCATGGCAATAGAAGCATCTCCTGCACCTCTGAAAATACCATTTAGCAAAAACAACAACATGATTACAGCATTACCTGTAAACATTATTTGTGCATAGACTTTGCCGTAAGCAACAATTTCATCAGTGGCTCCCATTAATGTAAGTATGTCATCTGCAAAAAATAATCCTGCAACACTGATTATGATAGAAACAAAAAAAGCAAGCAGTATTGCCTGCGCACCAGCCCTTGCAGCACCGGCAATGTTTTTCTCTCCTACCCTTCTCGCTACCATAGCCGTTGCCGCCATGCTAAGACCAATTGCAACAGAATAAACAATGGTAATCATGGATTCAGTCAAGACAACTGTACCTGTAGCAAGAGAAGGATTATCGGTAAGTTTATTTACAAAAAAAATATCAACAACTGCAAATACACTTTCCATACACATTTCTAATATCATGGGGATAGCAAGGAGAAATACTG
>JAYUTC010000138.1:0-2057 GCA_043755395.1 Ferruginibacter sp. | reverse complement strand
TTTTTTTGCCAGTAAATTGTGCCACTTCTTCTTTCAATAGCATTATGGAAGGTCCTTCAGGCATCTGTTTGTCTTTAAATGGTATAATATATTTTCTTTAAAAATATTCCAATGCTTATTTAAATTCTATTACTTGCTACACTCTTTTGTAACAAATATTTTTTGTACTTTTTATTTCAAAGAGTTTTCAATGATTTATTTTGAGTACTCCACTTTCAACATATATCATTCTTAAATAGGTAAAGTACCAAACAAAAGTTTTAGGTAACCTTACACAATTATCCATTGTACTTACAACTTTTTACATCCTCTGTATCCGCTCACATTATTATAGCTAAATTGTATTTTATTGCTACGCAGAATAAAAAAGGATGGAGAAAATTAACAAAGTAACTCTTAAAGGGTTATCTCATGTATTAAAAGAATCATTGTCCCAATTTGGAGATGATAAAATAACCAAGTTAAGTGGTTCGCTTGCTTATAGTACGGTCTTTTCTATGGGACCATTGCTAATTGTTATCATTTCTTTGTGTAGTATTTTTTTAGGAAAAGAAGCTATTGAAGGGAAAATATATGAACAGCTTAGAGGATTTTTAGGAAGTGACTCTGCAAAGCAACTACAGGATATTATAAAAAATGCCGCCATTTCCGGCAATAGTAAAATTGCGGGCATCATTGGTGGCATTACCTTGTTGATTGGTGCAACGGCTATATTTAGTGAAATACAAGATTCGATAAATGGTATTTGGGGTATAAAACCTAAGCCAAAGAAAGGATGGATTAAATTTTTACAAAACCGGTTCCTTTCATTTTCGCTGATTGTTGGCCTTGGGTTTTTATTATTGGTTTCTTTGAGTGTAAACACCTTAATAGATGGATTTAATGCAAAGCTGCAAGTCTGGTTTCCAGATGTTTCTGTAGTGCTTTTCTATATTATCAACATCATACTCACCGCTGCAATTGTAACCTTGATCTTCGCCGTTATTTTTAAAGTATTGCCGGATGCAGATATCATGTGGAAAGATGTAACGGCAGGTGCATTTACTACTGCCTTGTTATTTATGCTTGGTAAATTGGGTATTTCCTTTTACATAAGTAAAAGTAATGTGGGCAGTACATTTGGTACCGCAGGCTCGCTGGTAATATTATTGGTGTGGGTTTACTATTCCTCTATCATTTTATATTTTGGCGCTGAATTTACAAAAGCCTGGTCAGTAAATTATGGTTTGCCAATTAAGCCAAATCATTACGCCGTAACTACTAAGTTAGTAGAAGTGCAAACCGGGAATGCAACTATCCAGGAAAATGAGAAGGAGGTAAAGAATATTAAAAAAGAACAATCACCGGATAATAAGTGACCTTGCCATACGCTTTTTTAAAATTTATGTTATGAATAAATTGGGGCCTATTATAGTTATTGAAGATGATAAAGACGACAAAGATATTTTGAAGGATATTTCTGAAGAGCTCCACTATGATAATGAATTTATTTTTTTTGGTGACGGGGTATTAACACTTGAATATTTAACAACTACAGAAACTCAACCCTTCCTGATTATTTCTGACATAAACTTACCTAAGTTAAATGGCATGAAATTAAGAGAAAAAATACACAATATTGTATAAAAATTTAATTGTTTACCTTAGCATGTAGTTCCTCGTAGGTTGGTATTTTGCAATCTTTACCTGTAGGTTGAACTACTAATGTGAAAGAGCCCCATTTTGGAGAAATGCCATTTAATTTTAAACCTTGTTGCTTACTAAAACTGACCTCAAAATCTCCAATTACAAACATGGTTGGAAAATCTTTTATCCCGATTGTTGTGCTTAAAATATATAAAACATCTAACCCCTTCCCATTTATAGTTACAATGTGAATTTCGCTGCCAGCCTGCATAGTTAAGCGACCCGCAAAAAAATAAATGTTGGCTTCAAAACAAATCCCCTTTGTTGGATGCTCCAATTGAAAAGTAGCAATAAAATCACATAAAGATTTGTTTAATTGTTTCATGTTAGGAGTAATAATTATTATGATTTTAAAAAGCAACGCAACATCT
>JAYUTC010000137.1:0-5184 GCA_043755395.1 Ferruginibacter sp. | reverse complement strand
GTAAAATCACCAACCTGGCATCTTCTTCGGGAAATGGTAAACTAAAGATATTATTATTGGGATTGCCAACTGAATTTGGATCAAACTGAGAGAGATCGGTCATTATAAAATATTAAAAGGATAGCAAAGATACTCTACAAAAAAGTAATATACCATCCATGTTAAAAAAGACATAACAGTAACGTAAGTACAGTTGATTTGTTATAACTTTGCGAAGAAATTTTTAAGCTATGAAAAAAACGCATATTTTTATCCTGATTGGCATTGCTGTGGCAATTGTTGCCCTGATTATTTTTGGATTCCCTTCTTCTGATTTTTCTACCTATGATACCATTAGTTCTGCAAAAAATAAACAAGGCAAATATGTACATTTAATTGCCCGTTTAGATAAATCGCAGCCAATTGAATACGACCCAATAAAAGACCCTAACTATTTAAGTTTTAGTATTATTGACAGTTTAGGATCGCAAACAAAAGTAGTTTACCACAACAGTAAACCAACCGAACTGGAACAAAGCGAAAGAGTTGTACTGCAGGGAAAAATGCAGGGTGATATTTTTGAATGCAAGAGTATTACTTTAAAATGCCCCAGTAAATATAAAGATGATAAAAAGCAGTTGGAAAAAAGTATTACCGGCGGCGAAGAAAAGAATATTAATTCAACTGTACCTCAAAATAATACCTACCAAAATAAAGATACCGGGGTAAAAAAATAACAGTATTCCAGAAAACAGAAAAATCAATTATGCAATTTGAAGGTGAACATTTACTACCCGGACAAATAGGTCATTTCTTTGTTATACTTGCATTTGTTGCTTCAATGATAGCAACAATTGCCTATTTTAAAGCAAGCCGTATTACAGATCTTATTGAAAAGAAATCATGGCTTCGCTTTGCAAGAATTGCGTTTTTTACCCAGGTTGTTTCTGTATTGGTAATATTTTTATTAATATTTTACATTTGCTCTAATCATTATTTCGAATACATGTATGCATACAAGCATGCATCTAAAGAATTAGAATCTAAATTTTTATTAGCCTGTATCTGGGAAGGGCAGGAAGGTAGTTTTTTATTATGGACGATTTGGCACAGTATACTTGGCTTATTTATAATTGCACGAAGTAAAAGTTCATTACTTGAAGGATGGGAAGCGCCTGTAATGACTGTAATAAGTTTAGCCCAGTTTTTTTTAGGTATGATGATATTGGGCATTTATGTTTTTGATATTAGAATAGGAAGCAGTGCATTTACTTTAACCCGGGATGAAATTGAAGGTCCGATATTTAGTCAGCCTAACTATTTAACATTTATTAAAGATGGTGTGGGCCTTAATGTGTTACTTCGTAATTATTGGATGGTAATTCACCCGCCAGTATTATTTTTAGGTTTTGCAAGCACAATAATTCCTTTTGCATTTGCATATGCGGGCATACAAACCAGACGCTTTGGCGATTGGGTAAAACCAGCTTTACCCTTTGTATTATTCACTGCCTGTGTACTTGGTGTAGGTATTATGATGGGTGGAAAATGGGCATATGAATCATTATCTTTTGGTGGTTACTGGGCTTGGGATCCTGTTGAAAATGCCTCATTGGTTCCCTGGCTGATATTAATTGCCGGGCTGCATACCATGGTAATTTATAAAGCAACAGGCCAGTCATTAAAAGCCAGTTATTTATTTGCTTTTCTTAGTTTTACTTTTATACTTTACTCTACTTTTTTAACCAGAACAGGCGTTTTAGGTGATACATCGGTACATGCATTTACTGATGCCGGAAGTGCCATCAATATAATGTTGATATTATTTCTTGCTGCTTTTACAGTACCCTCGCTTATTTTACTTTTTATCAACTATAAAAATATCCCTTCCATTCAAACTGAAGAGCGAACTGATTCAAGAGAGTTCTGGATGTTTATTGGTTCTATCGTTTTCTTTTTATCAGCATTATTTATAAGTGCTAAAACATCTGTACCGGTTTTTAATAAGATATTTGGTACTAAAATAGCCCCCCCCGAGGATGTGGAGTTTTCTTACAATAAAGTGATGGTATTGGTTGCTTTTATCATTGGCTTATTAACTGCAGTTGCACAATATTTTAAGTATAAAAACACCAATGCCAGTTATATTTTAAAAAAGATTGCTCTTCCCACACTTGTTGCTGGCATTATTACTACCGCTTTAGCTATATTCTATCCTATAACTTATTATAAACAAGGTGCAGGTTTTTTAGGCGCCATTTATATTGCATTATTTACTTCAATTTATGCTGTAATAGCAAATGCTGCTTATATCTGGACGGGATTAAACGGAAAATTAAAAGCTGCAGGTGCATCCATTGCACATTTGGGATTTGCATTGATGATATTAGGTATGCTGATATCCTCAGGAAATAAAAAAACAATCAGCGATAATACAGTAACCGGCATAAATATTCCTTTTGGAAAAGATGATAAAGGAAGGGATTTGGAAAACCCTTTGGAAAACTTAACAATGTTAAGGGATATGCCAACAAAAATGCTGGATTATAAGGTAACTTTTAGTGGCGATTCGGCTGGAAATGAAAAAGGAAGATTGTATTACAAATTAAATTTTGTAAAAAATGATTCTACTGAAAAATTTACATTAACGCCTGATGTATATGTAGGCAAAGAAGAATTAAAAAGCAGTAACCCCAGTACCAAACGATATTTAACTAAAGACATTTACACTTATATATCCAGCATAAACCCCGAAAGTAACAGAGCAGATACCAACCAATTTGTAATAAAAGAAATGGCCGAAGGTGATACAGCATTTTACAGTAAAGGATATTTAATTTTAAACAGGGTTGTTAAAAATCCGGATAATGAAAAATTTCATTTTAAACCTACTGATGCCGCATTGATGGCCGATATTACTTTGGTAAGTAAAGACAGTATGCATTACAAAGCTTTCCCACTTATTCAAATAGACAGCCTGGGTGCCAATATGATTGATGATACTGTTTATGCGCAGAATTTATATTTAAAATTTGCGGGTGTTACCGATGGCCGAAAAATAAAATTAGGCATTAAAGAGTCGGATAAAATTATAGACTTTGTTACCTTAAAAGCATATCTTTTTCCCTATATAAATTTGGTTTGGCTTGGCTTATTGGTTATGGCATTTGGCCTTATTATGAGCATGATTAAAAGAGCAAAACTTTCTCTTTTGTATGCTGCAGCAGCATTAATTTTTATAGCTGTTTCTTTGTTTTATATGTTTTTTGTTGCCGGTGGATAAATTTCTGCAAAGTATCGTTATTTAAAAAATTACTTTTAAAATATTGATTTAAAATACCATTTACAATTATGAAAAAAATAATATTGGTCATAATTATTTCTGTAAGCGGTTTATTTTCTATTGCACAAAAACACAACTTTACTTTAAATAAAAATGATTTTTTATTAGATGGAAAGCCTTTTCAGATAATTAGTGGAGAAATACATCCAGCAAGAATACCAAAAGAATACTGGCGGCACCGCATAAAAATGGTAAAGGCAGTGGGTTGTAATACCATTGCAGCTTATATTTTCTGGAACTACCTTGAAACAAAAGAAGGCATTTTTGATTTTACAACTGAAAACAGAAATGTAGCAGATTTTATAAAAATATGTAAAGAAGAAAATATGTGGGTTTTGCTGCGGCCAGGCCCTTACGTTTGTGCCGAATGGGATTTTGGAGGTTTACCACCTTATCTTTTAAAATACCCTGATATAAAAATACGCTGTATGGATAGCAGATATATGGCTGCAGCGGAAAGATATATTACTAAACTGGCAAAAGAAGTGGCCCCATTACAATGTATAAATGGTGGGGCAATACTGATGGTACAGATTGAAAATGAATATGGCAGTTATGCAAATGATAAAGATTATTTGGAAGCTTTACGCAAAATTTGGTTGAAGAACGGAATTAAAGTCCCTTTTTATACAGCTGATGGTGCTACACCTTACATGCTTGAAGCCGGCCATATTAGTGGAACAGCAATTGGATTAGACAGTGGCGGAAGTGATGCAGATTTTGCTCAGGCAAAAAAAGCCGATGCTGATATGCCCGCTTTCAGCAGCGAAACTTACCCAGGATGGCTAACACACTGGAACGAAAAATGGGCAAAACCGGATACCAATGATCTAAAAAAGGAAATGGAGTATCTGTTACAAAATAAAAAATCATTTAACCTGTATGTGGCACATGGTGGAACCAATTTTGGTTTTACTGCCGGGGCCAATGCCTTCTCCCCTACACAATACCAGCCCGATATTACCAGTTACGATTATGATGCCCCAATAAATGAACAGGGACAACCAACTGCCAAATTTTTTATGTTGCGCAACCTTATTTCAAAATGGGTGAGTTATAAAATTCCTGATGTGCCCGAAGCAATTGCAATGATTGATATTAAGGCAGTAGCAATGAAATACAGCAGCAGCATCTGGAATCATTTACCTGCTGCAATTAAAGCCCCCCAGCCAAAACCAATGGAATACTTTGGGCAAAATCAGGGCTTGATATTATACAGAACAACATTAATTGGACATCAAAGTGGCAAATTAACCGTATGGGAGCCACATGATTATGCATTGGTATATTTAAATGGAAAATTTATTGATACTGTTTACCGCGATGGAGGAAAATGGACAATAGACTTACCAAAAACGGATATTAAAAATCCTGTATTGGAAATTTTAGTTGAAGGAATGGGACATATTAATTTTGCCCAGTTTATGATTGATAGAAAAGGAATAACCGACAGGGTAACGCTAAACGGTATGACATTGATGAACTGGGATATTTTTCCACTACCAATGAATGCAGCCTATGTAACCCAGGCATCAAAAATTAATGATAAAAATGTAAATACCAAAAACGGTATTTTCTTTAAAGGAGAATTTTCATTAACTGATATTGGCGACACTTATTTTGATTTGAGCAATTACAGCAAGGGAATGGTTTATGTAAATGGCCATAATATTGGCAGGTACTGGAATATTGGACCGCAACAACATTTATTTTGCCCAGCCAGCTGGTTAAAAAAAGGCAATAACGAAATAATTGTTTTTGATCTGCATCAACTAGAAGCAAGGGAAATTAGAGGAGTAAAAACATTGGAATAGTATTTAAATATATTAGTCTTCTTCTATCCAGGCGCCCGAAATACCATC
>JAYUTC010000136.1:0-13314 GCA_043755395.1 Ferruginibacter sp. | reverse complement strand
AAAAGAAACTATCCTTACCCGGAAATAATTTATAAGCGTCAATTAAATACCCCAATTGAATTTTTCCATTAATCTTTTTCAATATTTCCTCATTACTTCCACCAATATTCCAGCCGTAACAAAGCTGGTTAAAACATTTACTGCTTTTAGCACCCGCGTTGGGCTTTGGTGTAAAAGCGTATAAATTATTTGGTAACAAAGGGTGACCAAAAATTTGAAAGGGGGCATCTGTTCCCCTTCCCTCACTTAAAACAGTGCCTTCAAAAAAACAAGTGGAAGGATAGAGATAAATACCCTGCATACTTTTTAAATTAGGCGATGGCATTACAGGTAACACATATTTGCTGGTATGGTCGTAGTTTTTACATTTGATAACGGTTACATGAAAAGGGGTATCAGCTGTTGGTTTTGTAGTTATATTATAGGCATTTATAGCATTGGCTTCTTTCGATAACCAGTTTTCGCCAGCAAGCATCAGGGCGTATTCCCCAATCGTCATGCCATACACAATGGGAATGGGCTGCATGCCAATAAAACTTTTAAATTTCATATCCAGCACCGGCCCGTCTACATAAAAACCATTCGGATTGGGGCGGTCTAAAATCAATAAGGGTTTGTGATTTTCCAATGCTGCTTCCAAATAGTATTGTAATGATGAAATAAATGTGTAAAACCTTACTCCTATATCCTGTATATCAAAAATCAAAATATCAACATCTTTTAAATCTGCAGGCGTAGGTTTTTTATGGTCGCCGTATAAGCTGATTACAGGAATACCTGTTTTTTTGTCTTTTGCATCATTTACATGCTCACCTGCATCAGCATCGCCACGAAAACCATGCTCGGGGCCAAATATTTTTATAATATTAATACCCAATTTAAGCAGTGTATCAACCAAATGAGTATTTTTTACAAGGCTGGTTTGGTTGGCAAATATGGCTACAGCCTTACCTTTTAAGTAGGGCAGGTATACTTCCATTCTTTCCGCTCCGGGGATAATTGTGGTT
This sequence comes from Ferruginibacter sp., assembly GCA_043755395.1. Classification (GTDB taxonomy): domain Bacteria; phylum Bacteroidota; class Bacteroidia; order Chitinophagales; family Chitinophagaceae; genus Ferruginibacter. Next base: position 12,307 of record JAYUTC010000136.1, on the reverse strand, counting down.
TGGCCAGCTACTTCATAGCAGCTCAACAATAAAACAACCCAACCAATAAGTATTTTTTTCATTACATAAAGTTGCCTAAATTTTTTTAATTACCTATGCTATTTAAATATTAATTTGCAGACTTATTTTTCGTTTAAATGATGATTTTGGAGGAAGAAGCTATTTTGTATCCGGCAAATTTTTCAAGGTTACCGTTAAAACAAACTCACAAAAAAATTAAAAAATGCAAGCAAAAAAAGGAGATAATGTAAAAGTACATTATACAGGAAAATTAGTAAATGGCGAACAATTTGATTCTTCTGCAGGAAGAGAACCACTTGGTTTTACGGTTGGTGCGGGCCAAATGATTAAGGGCTTTGATGCCGCAATACCCGGAATGATTGTTGGGGATAAAAAAGTAATCAATATACCTGCAGTGGAAGCCTACGGCGAAAAAGACCCTAATGCAATTATTGAATTTCCAAAGGAGCATATTCCGGCAGATATGAAACTAGAGCCCGGTATGCCTTTAACACTTACTGACCCTCAGGGCCAGCCCGTTCCTGTAATAGTTGTAGAAGTAAAAGAAGATATTATTGTTTTGGATGCAAATCATTTTTTAGCCGGTCAGGAATTGGTTTTTGATATTGAATTGGTAGAGATAGCATAGTGTAACACTAATTGATACTAATTGCTCGAATTACACGAATTGAGATTTGTTTTAAAAATAAAAAATTCGTGTAATTCGTTTTAATTTGTGGAATAATCAAAAATAGATATGATACAAATTAGCCCCGATAACATTGCCGACCGCTTTTTACGTTATGTGCAAATAGATACGCAAAGTGAACCTACAAGTACAGCACACCCAACTACCGAAAAACAAAAAGATTTAAGTAAACTCTTACATAGAGAATTAATTGCTATGGGAATTACCAATGCCACAACTGATGAATATGGATATGTGTATGCAACCATTGCATCTAACAGTGATAAAAAAAATATACCTGCTGTTTGTTTTTGTGCACATGTGGATACAGCGCCAGATTGTAGCGGAACAAATGTAAAGCCTATTCATCACCGTTATTATGATGGTAATGATATTGTTTTGCCCGATGATAATGCACAGGTGTTAAGCATTAGCAATTCGCCCTATTTAAAAGAACATATTAATTATGGCGTAATTACTGCAAGCGGTTTAACGCTGTTGGGGGCGGATGATAAAAGTGGGGTAGCTGCCATTATGGAAGCTGCTGTGTTTTTTATACAAAACCCTGCTATAAAGCACGGGGATATAAAAATATTATTTACACCCGATGAAGAAGTGGGACAGGGTACGGCAAAAGTGGATATGCAAAAACTGGGAGCCCAGTTTGGATATACTTTGGATGGCGGTGAAGCCGGAAGCCTGGAAGATGAAACCTTTAGTGCTGATGGTACAGTAATCACAATAAGTGGTGTAATTGTTCATCCCGGTTATGCAAAGGATAAATTAGTAAACGCATTAAAAGTAGCTGCTGCAGTTTTGGATGCATTGCCTAAAAATGAATGGAGCCCCGAAACAACTGAAAAGCGGCAAGGTTTTGTTCATCCAACTTCGTTAAATGGTATTGCCGAAAAAGCTACCATACAATTTATAGTAAGAGATTTTACCAACGAAGGTTTAACCGCTCACCATAGTCGTTTAAAATCAATAACCCAAGAAGTGGTTGCACAATTTCCAGGTGCTGTAATGGAATATGCTTTACAAGAACAATATCGTAATATGAAGGAAGTGCTCAACAAATTTCCTCATGTGGCTGCCTATGCCGAAGAAGCAATACAGCGTGCCGGACTTACTGTAAAGAAAGAAAGTATACGTGGCGGCACAGATGGCAGCCGCTTTAGTTATATTGGTATGCCCTGCCCTAATATTTTTACCGGCATGCAGAACATACACAGCAAATTGGAATGGATCGGAACAAAAGATATGGCCAAGGCTGCTGAAACGATTGTGCATTTAAGTATGATTTGGGAGGAAAGGAGTTAAGCATCAATTTTATTTTTACATAAATTTTTAGCAATAGCTTTTAAAACTACTCAAATTATATACACCAACAGAGGGGAAGAATCTGCTCAAAGATTTTATTCTGCTACACAAAAAATTATCTACCTTCAATTTAAATTTTACAACTATGGATATTTTAAGGGATTATTGGTGGGCGGTACTTATAGTATTTGCCTTATTAAGCTGCTTTGTAACCATTAACCAGGGCTTAATTGGAGTGGTTACCATGTTTGGTAAATACCAGCGTATTATGCGACCGGGATTGAATTTTAAAATCCCCTTCTTTGAACAGATTTACAAAAAAGTAAGTATTCAAAATCGCTCTGTTGAGCTTGAATTTCAGGCCGTAACGGTTGATCAGGCCAATGTGTATTTTAAAAGTATGCTTTTGTATTCTGTTCAAAACGAACAGGAAGATACCATACAAAAAGTGGCGTTTAAATTTATTAGTGATAAAGACTTAATGCAGGCATTAATTCGTACTGTAGAGGGAAGCATTCGTGCATTTGTATCTACAAAAAAGCAAGCAGAAGTATTAAATGTACGTCGCGATATTGTAGAAAATGTTAAAGAACAGGTTGATGTGGCTTTAGAAAGCTGGGGTTATCATTTACAGGATTTACAAATTAACGATATCACTTTTGACGAAGCTATTATTACCAGTATGAGTAAAGTAGTGGCCAGTAATAATTTAAAAGCTGCAGCCGAAAATGAGGGCCAGGCTTTATTAATTACCAAAACCAAAGCCGCTGAAGCTGAGGGAAATGCCATTAAAATTGCAGCGGAAGCAGAAAGATTGGCAGCGCAATTACGTGGCCAGGGTGTGGCATTGTTCCGGGAAGAAGTAGCAAAGGGTATGAGTCAGGCTGCATCAGAAATGAAACAGGCCAATTTAGATACAAATGTTATTTTATTTAGCATGTGGGTAGAAGCTATAAAAAATTTTGCAGAATATGGAAAAGGGAATGTTATATTTTTAGATGGTGGCAGCGATGGAATGGAAAAAACCATGAAGCAGATTATGGCCATGCAGCAATTAGAAAGTAAGAAATAATTTACTTGTGATAATTATAGAGTGCCGTAATTTACGGCACTCTTTGTTTTAAAAATATTTTCAATTTTGCCACAGATAAAACAAGATTATCCTTTTGTAGCCCCAAATACAATTGTTACATTATTTGAAAAGGATAGCAAAGTTTTTAAAAAAAGGAGGCTTGTACGCTACAGTAATTCCTTTGTTGAAGGCAGTGAACTCTGGAGTATTTTTCTTACTTAATTTTCAATTTCTTTAGTTCACAGGGAAGATTAACAATTCTTTAAGCAGCATTTTTGCATTGTGTCCGTTTAGGTTTTAAACTTGCAGGTATTGGCACAATTATAGTATAGCATCAATTTAAATTAAACAATTACTTTTGTTTCTAAATCAGCTTAAATATGTTTGATATTTTTTTATTACAGGCCGATACAGCAGGTACTGGTAAAGCCTTGGCCCCACAGATAGAATCGGTTTGGGGAGTTTTGGCAAAAGGCGGATTGTTGATGATACCATTAATGGCTTTGTTGGCTATTGCCATTTTCTTTTTTATTGAACGCTTTATTGCTATACGCAAATCCAGTAAAATTGAAGATAATTTTATGAGTATTATCCGTGACAATATTGTTACCGGAAATGTAACTGCTGCAAGAAATCTGGCTAAAAACACTGATAATCCTGTTGCAAAAATGATTGATAAAGGAATACAACGTATTGGTAAACCTATTGATGCCATTGAAAAAAGTATGGATAATGTTGGAGTACTTGAAATGTATAAAATGGAAAAAAATATTTCAATTCTTTCTATCATTTCTCGTATTGCTCCTCTGTTTGGTTTTCTTGGAACCATCATAGGTATGTTGGCTCTTTTTAAAGGCATTGCTTCTACAGCTGAATATACGCCCAACACCATTGCAGATGGTATTTATATTAAAATGATTACATCTGCAACAGGTTTAATCATTGGCATTTTAACATATTTGGGGTACAGTTTTTTGCAGGCACAAATTAAAAGAGTGGAAAATAAGATGGATGCAGCCAGTGCCGAGTTTGTAGATATATTGCAGGAGCCAACCCGGTAACTTATAATAAAAATTAAGCGAATTATGTTTATTATGTGAATTCGCTTTAAGTTTTTTATTAGTAAAAATTAGTGGTATAAAATTATTAACGATGAGTTTAAGAAAAAAATTTAGCGAAGATCATGCAGAAGTGGATACAGGGCCGCTAAACGACATTTTATTTATATTGATGTTTTTCTTTCTAATTATCTCTACTTTGGCTAACCCTAATGTTATTAAGATGAGTAATCCTAAAGCAAAAAGCGATACAAAAGCCAAGCAAAGTGTAATTGTTAGTATTGATAAAAACAGAACTGTGTATGTAGGACAGCAAAAAATAGTTTTTGATTCCCTGGAATCATCTTTAAAAAGTCATATAAATGTTGGCGATAGTATAAAGCCCGCAGTTGTTATAAATGCTGATTCATTAGTTGCCTGGAAGGATATTGTAAAAATAATGAGTATTGCCAAAAAGCTTGGAGCCACTACTTCGGCATCAATAAGTAATCAATAAGAAGCAATTACCATTCTATCTTTTCCAAATAAATCTTTTTTTATCAGTACCTGTTGGTAAGATACCGAAAAAAGTTTTGCCACTTCATTGGTATAATCTTCATGGGTTTCCAGATAGATTTTCCCATTATAATTCAAATGTTCTCTTCCAAATTTTGCAATCTTTTCATAAAACAATAAGGGATTACTGTCTGGTACAAATAAAGCAGAATGTGGTTCAAAATCCACTACATTTTTGTCCAGCTTATCCTTTTCATTAATGGGTATATATGGAGGGTTGCTGATAATAATATCAAATAGCAGCAATTCGGGCCATCTGCTTTCATCCAAAAAATCTAATTGTGTAAATTGAATATTTGTTTTATTGGTAATAGCATTTGTTCTTGCAATATCCAAAGCCCCTGCACTAATATCAAGCGCAATAACTCTGGATGATGGCAGGTTTTTCTTTATCGCAATTGCAATACAGCCACTTCCCGTTCCAATATCCAATATATTTATTTGCTTTTGCTCAAACCTGTAGCTATTAATGATGAGGTTAGTCATTTCTTCAGTCTCGGGCCGTGGTATTAAAACTTTATCATTTACCTGCAATTGCATATTATAAAAAGTTGTATTACCCATTACATATTGAACCGGTTTATGTTGTAAAAGCTCTTCCTGCTTTTCTGCTAATTTTCTAATAATTGCGGCAGGAACAATTTGTAATGGATTTTTTATAAGGTCACCCTTTTTTATGCTGGCTATGTTTTCAAATACCCAATCTGTAATTACTGTTGCTTCGTTCAGATCGTAAACAGATTGCAACTCCACTAAAAAATTCCGATATAATTCTTTACTGTTCATTTTAGCAAACATAGTTAATTTTTTGATGCTTATTTTTGTTACTTGATTATTAATGAAAAATATATGTACCGTTGTTTGCAATTGGCCAGTTTAGGAGCTGGAAATGTTGCACCAAATCCAATGGTTGGCGCTGTATTAATATATGATGATAGGATTATTGGCGAAGGATTTCACAGGTATTATGGTAATGCACACGCCGAGGTAAATTGTATTAATAGTGTAACTGAAGAAAATAAAATATTTATTGAAAAAAGTACCTTATATGTTTCGTTGGAGCCCTGTGCTCATTTTGGTAAAACGCCTCCCTGTTCTGATTTGATTATTAAAAATAAAATTCCTAATGTGGTTATTGGCTGCACAGATACTTACAAAGCAGTTAACGGTAAAGGTATTGAAAGGTTGAAAGCCGCAGGTGTGCAGGTAACAGTTGGAGTTTTAGAAAAGGAATCAATTGAATTAAATAAACGATTTTCTATTTTTAATTTAAAGCAGCGACCATATATTATTTTAAAATGGGCACAAAGCAGTGATGCAAAAATTGCAGGTAAGGATGTGGAAAGAATTTTAATTAGTAATAAATTTACCAGCAGATTAGTACATCAATGGAGAAGTGAAGAGAGTGCGATAATGGTAGGTACTACTACAGCTATAAAAGATAATCCTGCATTAACTACAAGATTTTATCCCGGAAAAAATCCCGTCCGGTTGGTTATTGACATGGATTTAAAACTCCCTGTTTCGTTAAAATTATTTGATGAAACGGTTAAAACAATTGTATTTAACCTTAAAAAACACGAGGAAGGGGAGTCAATTTCTTTTTACAAAATCAATAAAAAAGAAAAAGCGTTACCTGAAATTTTAGATATACTTTTTAGTTTGCAAATTCAATCAGTAATTATAGAAGGCGGCACAACGCTTTTACAGTCATTTATTAATGAAAATTTATGGGATGAGGCAAGGGTGATTACAAATATGGATCTCAAAATTACTGATGGTATAAATGCTCCGGTATTAGATAATAAAATACTGGTGAGGGAAGAAATGTTATACACTGATAAAATTGAATATTTTATAAAAAATAAGCTACAATGATATATTTATTTGGCAGTATTCTTTTCAGTTCTTACCTCACACTTTCCTTTAAAGTATTGCAAAAGCATAATATAAATGCCTTTCAGGCAATCGTTTTTAATTATATTGCTTGTGTAATCACCGGTTCTTTTGTTAATGGTTCATTTCCTGTAAATAATGAAAATATTAAAGCGCCCTGGTTTTATTGGGCATTAGTAATGGGGGTGATGTTTATTACCATTTTTAATGTTATAGGCTTTACTACCCAAAAATTAGGTGTGGCAGTTGCTTCAGTAGCCAATAAATTATCAATGGTTATTCCGTTTATTTTTTCTCTTTATCTGTATAATGAGCAAGCCACTGCTTTGAAAATTACAGGTATTTTGGTTGCCTTGGTTGCAGTAATATTAACTTGTTTTCCTGCAGAGCAAAATAAACATGAAAAGAAAAAAACTAATGAGTTTTTGTTTCTGTTGCCTGTTATTTTATTTATAAGCAGCGGTTTACTTGACACATTGATTGTTTATGTGAAAAATAATTATTTTATAAACCCTTTGGATAATTTTAATAATTTTTTGATTGCTGCATTTTCTTTAGCAGGCAGTATAGGACTTGTTATATTAATAGTACAGATAATAAAAGGAAAACAAAAATTTTCGATAAAAGCTTTGTTGGCAGGTATACTAATTGGTGTTCCAAATTATTTTTCTATTTGGTTTTTAGGCAATGTAATCACACGATACAAGGGAAATTCTTCGGCAATAATACCGGTAAATAATATGGGTATTGTATTGTTTAGTTCTGTTGCGGCATGGATATTATTTAAAGAAAAATTATCGTTAATAAATTGGGCAGGTATTATTTTGGCAGTAGCAGCTATTGCACTCATTGCTTACGGTTAATCTAAATGAAATTACATAATGGATTCATATAATACTATTTTACAGCCTTCCAGTGCTGAATATAAAGACCGGGGCAGTAAATTTATTGCTTATGCATTTCCTATAGAAACAGCAGATGATTTTAAGAAGCAATTGCAGGGATTAAAAAAAGAACACCCCAAAGCAGTTCATCATTGTTTTGCATACCGTATTGGCACTGATGGAAATAATTTCCGCAGCAGCGATGATGGAGAACCTTCGGGTACTGCAGGAAAGCCTATACTTGGGCAATTGGACAGTAAATCACTTACTAATATTGCCACGGTTGTAGTTCGTTACTGGGGCGGTACTTTATTGGGAGTACCAGGTTTAATTAATGCCTATAAAACAGCTACAGCACTGGCTTTACAAGTAACACCAATAATTAATAAACAAGTGGAGGTAATATATAATATTGAGTTTGATTATACTCAAATGAATGAAGTGATGATCATTATGAAGCAGTTTACCTGTACTATTCATTCCAATGAAATGCAATTGTTCTCTATAATAAAAGCAGGCATACCTAAAAACCGAATAGAAGAAGTGCTTTACCGCCTGCAAGAGTTACAAAATGTTTCCATAATTAGAATCAGTAACAATTTGTAATTTTCGTTACTCAAATTTTTGTAAATGAATATTGAAGAAATAAGAGATTATATTTTACAAAAACCCTTGGTTACAGAAGGTTTTCCTTTTGGAGAAGATACATTGGTATTTAAAGTAAAATGGAAAGTTTTTTTATTGATTGGTTTAAGCAGCAGCCCTTTGCAGTTTAATGTAAAATGCCAGCCAGATAAAGCAATAGAATTACGGGATGAATATCCGGATAGTGTATTGCCAGGTTATCACATGAATAAAAAACACTGGAATACAATTATTGTAGATGGTAATTTATCTAAAATACAGCTAAAAGAAATGATTGATGATTCTTATAATTTAGTTAGTAAGAAAAAATAATTTTAGTTTTTCTGTTTTTTCTTTGCGGTGCACATCCAATCCCATGGATAAGGATCCTCTAACCATTTTGGCGGTTTATGAAATTCTGTAGTCCAGGCGTAATTTATTTTTTTAATTACCTTAACCTCAAATCCTTCCAGCGAAAGCAGTAACTCCAGTTCTTCTTTTAAATAATGTTTGGTAGGTACGTTATCAATATCGGTAACGCCCTGTTTAATATTTTTTACCTGGTCTATAGCTTTTTTAGCTTCTGGTTTTTTGTCATTCTCTGCATCATCAACATTCCATCTGTCGGCAATAATATTGGTAAATAATTTTGATTCCAGTGATGGAACTACCAATACCAATTCGCCACCTGCATTTAAACAAAGGGACAGTGATTGAAAAAAATTAATTCTTTTTTCAAGTGAATGGGTAAGTATGGCATTGATACAAATAGCCGTATCGCAGGGTGTTACTGTCAGGTCGTCTGCCGACATATCCAACCGGTGGTATTCTACATTATCAAAATCTGTGTATTTTTCTTTTGCTATCTGCAAATTTTTTGCAGAAATATCTGCAGCAATTATCAATTTAAATTTTGGTGCAAGTATGGGAATCCATTTGCCAACCGCACAACCAATATCAATTATACTTTTTTCAGAAGAAGCCATTTCTTCTATCGCGGATACAATGCTGCCCGAAATATCATTCTGCAGCACATCAAAAATTTCTGTTTCATATTTTGGTGCAATCGTTTCCCAATATTTTCTATCCATCTTAATTTAATTTTCCATGTAAAAAAATCTGAAACATAATTTACGAAAGATTTTGGATCATCATGAATTGAATAAAAGGGAAAAGCCCTTTGAAAAAGAATTATCTAAACCTTTCACTAACTATTGCTTCTTTAATGCCAGCCGTATAAAAATAAAATCCTTCTCCACTTTTAACGCCCAGTTTACCAGCCACTACCATATTGGTTAGTAATGGACAGGGTGCATATTTAGGATTGCCAAAACCATCATGCAGTACATTTAAAATACTTATACAAACATCAAGGCCAATAAAATCGGCTAACTGCAAAGGACCCATTGGATGGGCCATACCTAATTTCATTACAGTGTCAATTTCCTCTACTCCAGCCACACCTTCAAACAAACTGTAAATGGCTTCATTAATCATGGGCATTAAAATACGATTAGCAATAAAACCTGGATAATCATTTACTGCACAGGGTATTTTACCAAGCTCTTTGCTTAGTTCAATAATAGTAACTGTTACTTCTTTTTTAGTTTCATATCCATTAATTATTTCTACTAATTTCATAATTGGCACAGGGTTCATAAAGTGCATACCAATTACCAGGGCAGGTCTTTTTGTAACAGCTGCAATTTTTGTAATAGATATAGAGGATGTATTGGTAGCTAAAATGCATCCTTCAGGTGCAGCAATATCCATTTGTTTAAAAATACTGAGTTTTAAATCGATGTTTTCGGTAGCTGCTTCAATAACTAAATGGGCATTTTTTACTCCTTCCGGGATATCCGAAAGCAGTGTAATATTACTAAGTGTTATTTTTTTTTGTTCTTCGGTAATGGTTTCTTTGGTAATCTGCCTATCTAGATTTTTAGTTATGGTAGTTAAAGCTCTTTGCAGTTGTGATGGATTAACATCTATTAAATTTACTGCAAAACCACTTTGTGCAAATACATGGGCAATACCATTGCCCATGGTGCCTGCGCCGATGACGCTGATATATCTTATAATCATTGGTTTTATTTTAGTTATAACTAAATATGTTCTGCAATTTATTTAAACGCATTCAGTCCCGTAACATCCATACCAGTAATCAGCAAATGAATATCATGTGTTCCTTCATAAGTAATTACACTTTCTAAATTCATCATGTGGCGCATCACAGGATATTCTCCGGTAATTCCCATTCCACCAAGCATCTGCCTTGCATCACGGCAAATATTGGTTGCAACTTCGCAGGCATTTCTTTTAGCCATGCTCACTTGCTGGGGTGTAACTTTTCCTTCATTCATTAAAACACCAAGGCGCCAGTTAAGCAATTGTGCTTTTGTAATTTCGGTTAACATCTCGGCCAGTTTTTTTTGTTGCAACTGAAAACCGGCAATTGGTTTTCCAAATTGCACTCGTTGTTTACTATACTCCAGCGCAATGTAATAACAATCCATTGCTGCACCTATAGCGCCCCATGCAATTCCATATCTTGCTTTTGTTAAACAACCCAGCGGACCTTTTAATCCTTTTACGTTGGGTAAAATATTTTCTTTTGGAACTTTTACATTATCAAAAACCAATTCTCCGGTAGCGCTTGCACGCAAACTCCATTTGCCATGAGTGGTAGGTGTACTAAAACCTTCCATGCCTCTTTCCACAATTACACCTCTAATGTCACCAGCTTCATCTTTTGCCCACACCACTGCAACATGTGCAAACGGTGCATTGCTGATCCACATTTTTGCGCCATTTAAAATTACCTGTTCCCCGGCATCCTTTATATTCGTCAGCATTCCACCCGGGTCGCTGCCATGGTTGGGTTCTGTTAATCCAAAACAGCCCAGCCATTCACCACTTGCAAGCTTTGGTAAATATTTATTTCTTTGTGCTTCGCTGCCATATTGATAAATAGGAAACATTACCAAACTACCTTGCACGCTTGCAGTACTTCTAACGCCACTATCTCCACGTTCTAACTCCTGCATCATTAAACCATAGCTAATATAATCTAATCCGCCGCCGCCATATTGCTCTGGTACTGTTGGGCCAAAGCAACCCATGTCCCCTAATTGTTTTACAATCTGTTGAGGAAATTCGGCCCTTTGTGCATAGTCTTCAATTATAGGACTGATCTCTTTTTTTACATAATTGCGTACACTTTCCCTAATCAACTTATGTTCTTCGGTTAATAAATCATCTACATTAAAATAATCGGGTGATTGAAAATTGTCTGTTTTGACTGCCATCGTTAAGGTTTATATTTTTCTGTTTATTATTTTTATTCCAAAATTGCTACCAATATTAATTATAGTATTTAGCTCTCTTCAAATTTAAAATTTATTTATTAAAAGTTTAATAAGAATCCACTTATAACTCCTTCATGCTGTTTATCAATATATGCAAATATAAAACATCTGAACCTCATCTATAAATTGTTGACAGATGTGTTTATAAACTTAGAGCTGATTAATCATTTTTTTCTAATATAAAAACTTCTTCAACTGGTTTATTAAATACCTTTGAAATTTTTAAAGCTAATACTGTAGAAGGCACATATTTGTTTGCCTCCATAGCATTAATAGTTTGCCTGCTTACAGATACTTTTTTTGCCAAATCATCCTGCGTCAACCCTTTAATGGCCCTTTCAACTTTAATATTATTTTTCATCGGATACTGTTTTAGATTTTTTGTACATAAGATAATTAAACCTGATAATGAAGATGATTAATACGGTAAACATATTATAAACCATTACATCAAAAAATGGTGTGCCATACACAAGTACAAAAGCAATAAGCAATAAAATATTACTCACACAAACTGCCCAAAGTAAGGATGATAAACGGAGTTCTGCAATAAATTCATCTTCAATTTTTTCCTTTGAAAAACTAACGAGCATGGCACCAATAATAAAAAGGGAACCAACAACTGTATTGGTGATATTGGTATTCCTGATGGTAAAATATTGGGAATGGTCCTCTGTTCCTTCATTGGCTATAGAAAATACTCTGGCCCAAAACCAGTCATAACTAAATTCATTAAAAGCCAGAATAAGGCCTAAAATGGTGGCTGGAACCAGGATAAGCCAGCCAATTTTTTTGTACCTGTTGGGTAATAATAGTTGAGTAGACATGATTTAATGTTTTCA
>JAYUTC010000135.1:0-2065 GCA_043755395.1 Ferruginibacter sp. | reverse complement strand
TCTGTTTCATCTGTAATTAATGAGTCTGTAAAGGATTTACAACCTGATGAAAATGCTGATGAAGATGCAGCCCCCATTGTAAAACCTGATAAAGCAATACCTAAAGCAACAAACATTTCAAAACAACCTACAACTCAAACAATAAAAAATAATACCCCAACACCTGTTGTAGTATCTGCCCCCAAACCACAAAAGCCAAAAATTGCAGGTTACAACGGTCCTAAAAATGATAAAGGCAATGGTGCTCCCGAAGATAATGGTTATACCTATCAGGGAAACAAACCTGGTGGCAAAGGAGATGCAGGTGACCCTAGCGGCAAACCTGATAGTTATGGAACGAACCCTGGTGGAAGACCTGGAGGAGGGCTAAAAGTAACAGGTGATAGAAAAATTGTAAGATATTATTCCTTTACCGGAGATTTAGATAAAGCTACCATTTTTGCCATAGTTAAAGTATCCCCTGAAGGCATAGGAAGATTTACGGGTTTTGCTAAAAACTCAACAAGTAGAAGCCAGGCTTATGCCAATTCAATAACAGAATATCTTAGAAACATTAAATTTGATCCAGCTGATCATGAATCCACTGTAACTGTACAGTTCAATTTTAATGTACAATAATTTTTTACCTGCCCCCATATTGTAATTTCAATTATTAAGTTTAGCAAGGTTAAGAATTTACCTGTAAACAAATGATTATCTGCAACATTTGTACTCCTATTCAGCTTTGCCTACATTTGCTGCAAATCATAAAATGTAAAAAGTTGTACAATTAATGAACTACCTCCAAACAATTGAATATTTATACAATCAACTTCCTATGTTCAGCCATATTGGAGCTGCAGCATATAAAAAAGATTTACATAATACAATTGCACTTTGTAAAGGAATTGATAACCCACAAACAAAATTTAAAAGCATACATATTGCCGGCACAAATGGTAAAGGCAGCACCTGCCATATGCTTGCTGCCATCTTGCAAAAAGCTGGCTATAAAACAGGTTTATATACTTCTCCCCATTTAAAAGATTTCAGAGAAAGGATAAAAGTAAATGGTGAAATGATCAGTGAAGAATTTGTAGTAAATTTTGTTGCATTTACAAAAACATTATCAGAATCAATTAAGCCTTCTTTTTTTGAACTAACAGTAGCAATGGCTTTTGATTATTTTGCTAAACAAAAAGTTGATATTGCTATTATTGAAACAGGCCTGGGAGGCAGATTAGACAGTACCAATATAATAACTCCTTTACTATCTATAATAACAAATATTGGCTTTGACCATATGAATATTTTGGGCAATACCATTGAAGAAATTGCACATGAAAAAGCAGGTATCATTAAGCAAAAAGTTCCGGTAATAATAGGAGAATACCTTACAGAAACAAAGAATATTTTTAAAACCAAAGCCCGAGAATGTGATTCACAAATATATTTTGCTCAGGATGAATATAATTACAGCAATATCAATTCAACTACCCAAATATTAAAATGTGATATCAAAAACAACGAATATGATATAACCGAAAATTTTTCGCTGGATTTAAATGGTCTTTACCAAATAAAAAATTTGTGCACAGTTTTATGTGCAGAGGGCATTTTGACTCAACTAGGTTTTATCATTAAAACTGAAGATGAAAAATTTGCATTAGCCAACACAAAAAAGCTTACTGGCCTTCATGGTAGATGGGATGTGATTGCAGACAGCCCTGAAATTGTTTTGGATGTTGCCCATAATGAAGACGGTATAAAACAAATATTAGCCCAATTGAACTTAAAAAATAAACAGTCAAAAAATCACATCATTATTGGAATGGTAAAAGATAAAGAAGTTGAAAAAGTTTTATCACTTTTACCATCCGATGCCATGTATTATTTTACAAACGCTCATATTCCCAGGGCATTGGCTGCTGAGGAACTTCAAATTAAAGCTGCAAAATTTAATTTAATTGGAGATTTTTATGATGATGTAAATATTGCTTTGATACAGGCAAAAAAACAAGCTGCAGTAACAGATTTAATTCTGATTTGTGGTAGTGTATTTTTGGTAGGGGAAGTAAATTATTGA
>JAYUTC010000134.1:0-2065 GCA_043755395.1 Ferruginibacter sp. | reverse complement strand
TTCCAGCATTTTTAAAATGGGGATGGGGGAGGTAGGTATTAAGTATTTAGTATTGGGTAAATAGAAAAAACCGTAACTACTTTCGTTGTTACGGTTTTCTTTTTAAATATTGTCTCTATATTAAAAACGGCATCAAAATAAAAAGCACTTAAATGCTAAGTCATCAATACTAAGAACTCATCTCAGTAAAGAACTTATGAAAATAAGGGATGGTTTCAATTCCTTTATAGAAATTTTCCAGGTTAAATTTTTCGTTCGGACTGTGCAGATTATCGCTGTCTAAGCCAAATCCCATAAACACTATCTTAATGCCTAATTCTTTTTCAAACAAGGCACAAATAGGAATACTGCCACCACCACGTACCGGAATTGGGTTTTTACCAAAAGTGGTTTCCATGGCTTTTGCTGCAGCCAGGTATGCTTTACTATCTATCGGTGTCATATAAGGTTCGCCACCATGGTGCTCAAATGCACTTATGGTAACATTGGCAGGGGCAATTTTTTTAAAATGCTCCAGCAACATGGCAGTAATTTTTACTGAAGATTGATTGGGTACCAAACGGGTAGAAATTTTTGCAGTAGCCTTACTTGGTAATACTGTCTTAGCTCCTTCTCCCTGGTAACCACCCCAGATACCATTTAGTTCCAGTGTTGGTCGTATACCCGTTCTTTCATTGGTGCTATATCCTTTTTCTCCCCATAATTCCTTCACTCCCAAATCATCTTTATATTCTTGTTCATCAAAGGGTGCTTCAGCCATTAATTTTCGTTCTTCTGTAGTGGAAATAACCACATCATCATAAAATCCAGGAATGGTAATGTGATTGTTTTCATCATGACAACTGGCAATCATCTTAGCAAGTATAGTAATTGGGTTGGCAACCGCACCTCCATAAACACCACTATGCAAATCCCGGTTAGGTCCTGTTACAGTTACTTCAATATAACTTAAGCCACGCACTCCAATATCAATACTTGGTGTATCTAAACTGATCATAGCAGTATCACTAATCAATATTACATCAGCTTTTAATAACTCCTTATGTGATGCCACAAATTTGCCCAGGTTAGGTGAGCCTACTTCTTCTTCTCCTTCAATACAAAACTTGATGTTATTGCTAAGTGTGTTTGTTTGCACCAATGTTTCCAGTGCTTTAATGTGCATGTACACCTGGCCTTTATCATCGCAACTGCCACGGGCAAAAATTTTGCCATCAATAATTACCGGGTCAAATGGTCCACTTTTCCAAAGTTCCAAAGGCTCTGCAGGTTGTACATCATAATGGCCATAAACCAATACAGTTGGCTTGTCTGCATCAATTATTTTTTCAGCATAAACAATCGGATGTCCTTCTGTGGGATAAATTTCTACTTTGTCAACTCCTGCTTCCAGCAGCCGTTGCTTTACAGTTTCTGCGCAATTTACCATATCTGTTTTATGCTCGCTTTTGGCACTTATACTTGGTATACGCAACAACTCTAACAATTCATTTAAAAAACGATCTTTATTTTTTTCCTGGTACTCTTTCCAAACTTGCATAATAGTATCTGTGATTTATATAAAATTGGTGATTATTTTGCAAAACGAAAATAAGTTTTATACAACTAAAAAAGAATTGTTTAAAAACAAAAAATTATACTAAAAGAAATAAAAGTGGCGTTTAGTTAACATTGTGCAATTACATTTGCTGCACAATTGAACTCCCAATTTATCAGCCTTTGCCTTAGTTGTATTATTAGATGTACTTCTACCGCAAAGGCTGAGTCTATTAAGGCAGGCTGACGTAGTGTACTTTGTGACAAATAAAAATTATACCCGCTAATAATAAAGCGGGTATAATTTAAAATAGCTTGGATATTAATGATTTAAAACTTACAATGAAACTGTAAGTCTTTGTTTTTATTAGATACTATTAAAACGATCGTTAACAGTATTCCAGTTTAATATTTTCCAAAAACTGGTAATATAATCTGCCCTACGGTTTTGATATTTAAGATAATAAGCATGTTCCCAAACATCTAACCCAATTAATGGGAATCCTTTTATTTCTGCAATATCCATTAA
>JAYUTC010000133.1:0-13330 GCA_043755395.1 Ferruginibacter sp. | reverse complement strand
ACAATGAAAAAACTATTAACTACAATTATTTTAGCTGCCAGCATTACTATTGGTTTTGCACAATGGCAACAAATTCCACAGCAAAGAGGTTCGGGGCCAAATAACAATTACCCGCAACGGAGCGATAATTATAATAGAAGCAGTTCATTAATTATAAGCGCTGTTTCCCAAAAGCAACTAACAGTTTACGTTGATAATTATCAATATCAAAGTAATGGCAATAACAATTCCATCAATGTTGATCAATTATTTGCAGGTAACCACAATATTATAATTTATGAGGCGAAAAGAAATTTTTGGGGTAAAACCGTTCAGCAGGAATTATTTAATTCTTCTTTGTATTTAAGATCGGGATTTGAAACCAACATTTATGTTAATATACTGGGCCAGGTAAATATTAGCGAACGCCAACTTAACACAAATAGAAATTATAAACAGGATGAATATGGTAATAACGGGAATGGGGTTGGATATGGTTATGGAAGAAAAAAAAATAAACACAAAAATCAACATTGCGGTATTGATAATGATAGAAGATACCGGGATGATGATTAATACAAATGAAATCTCTTTATTTTTGAATTGGCCCCTGAATAATCCAGGGGCTAATTTTTTATTTTTTTAATGCCTCCGCCATTGTTTTGCCAATGTCTGCAGGGCTTGCTGCCACATGAATACCACATTTCTCCATAATTTTCATTTTTGCAGCAGCGGTATCATCAGCACCACCAACAATGGCACCTGCATGACCCATTCTTCTGCCAGGAGGCGCTGTTTGTCCGGCAATAAAACCAACAACAGGTTTTTTATTGCCAGTACTTTTTATGTAATATGCAGCTTCGGCTTCCATACCACCACCAATTTCACCTATCATTACTATGGCATCAGTTTCAGGATCATTCATAAATAATTCAACTGCTTCTTTTGTGGTGGTACCAATTATAGGGTCGCCGCCAATTCCTATAGCAGTAGAAATACCAAGACCGGCTTTTGCAACCTGGTCGGCAGCTTCATAAGTTAGCGTACCAGATTTAGAAACAATTCCAATTCTTCCTTTTATAAAAATAAAACCTGGCATGATACCCACTTTACACTCCTCTGCAGTAATAACACCTGGACAGTTAGGGCCAATCAGCCTTGTATTTTTTCCCTGTAAATAATTTTTCACTTTTACCATATCCTGTATTGGGATACCTTCGGTAATACAAACCACCAAAACAATACCTGCATCAGTAGCTTCCATAATTGCATCAGCCGCAAATGCCGGCGGTACAAAAATGATACTTACATCAGCCCCAGTATTTTTAACAGCATCGGCTACGGTATTAAAAACGGGCTTATCTAAATGAGTACTGCCACCTTTACCAGGTGTAACACCCCCCACCAATTGGGTACCATATTCAATCATTTGTGTGGCATGAAAAGTGCCTTCGGTACCGGTAAAACCCTGTACAATAATTTTGGAGTTTTTATTAACGAGAACTGACATGAAATAATTGGTAATTATGAATGATTAATTAATGTGGCAAAGATAAGGTAGAAGCACTGCTGTAAAAAGGATATTTTGGCCCTGATTATTTGAGTTCTGATTAAAAATCCTTTGAAGATGTTTTCTTGAATATTAAAATACAACCAAAATACAATAATCAAATTAGATCTTAAATTAAGAATTTGTAGAATAACTAAAAAAATAAACATGATTCCACATCACTTCAATAAATCATCCATATCCCTGTCATCACTTATTTTTCCTTTTGCTTCCAGCATCCGCATATCTTTTGCATCCTGTAAAAATTCTGATGCAAAAATAAACTCATTCAAACGTATGTTTTTGCTAAAGATGATTTCTTTGTTATTACCACTCCATTCTTTTTGTCCTTGATATAAATACAAAATATTTTCACCTATTTCCATTACACTGTTCATGTCATGCGTGTTTATTACAGTGGTCATGTTAAACTCCCTGGTAATATCCATAATGAGTTTATCAATTACAATTGATGTTTGTGGATCAAGACCCGAGTTAGGTTCATCACAAAATAAATATTTTGGATTAAGTACTATGGCACGGGCAATGCCTACTCTTTTTTTCATACCACCGCTCAATTCTGCCGGGTATTTTTTGTTTACGTCTTTAAGGTTTACTCTTTCCAGCACTTCATTTACCTGAGTCAATTTTTCAGTAAATTGTTTTTTGGTAAACATGTCCAATGGAAACATCACATTTTGTTCAACGGTCATACTATCAAATAATGCAGAGCCTTGAAAAAGCATACCAATCTGTTGGCGCAGGTCTTTTCTTTCTTCATCATTCATTTCAGTAAAACTTAAACCATCGTAAATAATTTCGCCTTCATCAGGTTCAAATAAACCCACTAAACATTTCTGCAAAACTGTTTTACCGCTTCCGCTGGTTCCAATAATAAGATTGCAGCTACCTGTCTGCATAACATGACTTACATCATTTAGCACAACTTTATCTCCAAAAGATTTTTTTATATTTTTAAATTCAATCATGTTGGCCAAACCCCTTTGGGCTTTTAGTCTCTAATTATTTTAGAGTATTTTATATAATAAAGATAACCTACGCTTAAATCTCCTCCACAATCAGCTCTCTTTTAGCTGGGGAGGTTGTATTTTATAAAAATAAAGCTGCTAAAATATAATCTGCAAATAAAATCATTACACAACTTACTACAACACTTTTGGTACTGCTTCTACCTATTTCTAAAGCCCCACCCTTTACATAATATCCATAATAAGCAGAGATACTGCTAATGATAAATGCAAATGTAATAGCCTTATACATAGCAAATCTTACATTAAAAGGCATAAAATTTTCGATTAATCCCCTGTCAAATGTTTCTGCAGATAATATTCCTGATGCAGTACCAGCAATTCTGCCTCCCCAAATGCCTAAAATCATTGACAAAATAACTAATAATGGTATAGTAATAAAGGCAGCAAATATTTTTGGTAATATTAAATACGCTTTAGTATTTATTCCCATTATTTCCAAAGCATCAATTTGTTCACTTACCCTCATATTACCCAGTTCGCTGGCAATTTTACTGCCAATTACACCTGCAAGTACAATACAAACAAGAGTAGGTGCAAATTCTAAAATAACAGTATCTCTTACAATCTGTGCTATGGTAGATTTTGGAATTATCGGACTAACCAATTGATAAGCTGTTTGTACAGCGCTCACAGCTCCCATAAAAAAAGAAATGATTACAACTATCCCTAATGCGCCAATGCCAATCTCAACACATTGATGCATGAATTCCTTCCAGTACATTCGCATGTTTTCTGGTTTGGTAAACATGCCTTTTAACATTAAAAGATAACGGCCAAAATGTGTAAAAACTGTCATTTATTTTAGATTGGTAGTTTTGGTTTTTATCTTTTTACCCAAACTTCTGTAATTGCAGGCAAATCTAAAATCTAAAATCCAAAATCCGAAATTATAGATCGTGGCTGGTTTTACGAAACCGTTTCCACCCTTTGCTTTTCTTAACCTCTTCCTGTGTATCTGTTTTAGATTTAATTTGTGCATCAACCACTGCAATTAATACCATATTAAAGATAGATCGGATGGAGCTGCCCAATTGTAATACATGTACTGGTTTTTTTAGTCCTAATAAAACCGGACCAATAGCATCTGCACCACCAACTTCCTGCAATAAATTATAGGCAATATTTCCAGCAGCAAGATTTGGGAAAATAAGGGTATTGGTTTCTCCACTAACTAATTCGGAAAACGGATAATTTTCTTTTAAAATTTCTTTATTAAATGCCAGTATCCCCTGCACCTCACCATCACAAATTAAATCAGGCTCTTTTTGTTTTACAATTTCTCTTGCCCTGCGAACTAATTTTGCTTCATCACCTTCACTGCTTCCAAAGTTGGAGTAGGAGAGCATAGCTATTCGGGGCTTTATATTAAATTGCCTTACCTCTTTAGCAACTAATAAAGTTATTTCAGCCAGTTCTTCAACTGTTGGGTTAAAATTTACAGTCGTATCGGCCAAAAATAAGGGCCCCCGTTTTGTAAACATGATATACATTCCTGCTATCTTTTTAACGCCTTCTTCGGTGCCAATTACCTGCAATGCAGGTTTTATTGTATCAGGATAATTTCTGCTTAAGCCACTGATCATACAATCTGCTTCGCCGGTTTCTACCAACATACAACCAAAAAAATTACGGTCTTTCATCACTTTGAAAGCTTCGTATTTATTTAAACCTCGGCGTTGTCGTTTTGCAAAAAGCAAATCCCCATATTGTTTACGCAGGTCTTCATTTTTATCGTCTTTAGGGTTGATGATTGGCATACCTTCCAAATCTATTCCATTCTCTTCTGCCAGTTTTAAAATCCTGTTTTCATCACCCAGCAAAATCGGATATGCTACTCCTTCTTCCTGTGCCATTTGGGCAACTTTTAAAATTTTTAAATTTTCGGCATCTGCAAATACGACTCTCTTTGGATTCTTTCTGGCTTTGTTACCAATAACACGGCTTAATTGATTATCGAGCCCTAACCGTTTATTTAATTCCAGTTCGTATGCAGCCCAATCAGTGATGGGGTTTTTTGCAACGCCACTGTCCATTGCCGCTTTAGCAACTGCAGGTGCAACAGTTGCAAGTAATCTTGGATCCACTGGTTTAGGAATAATATAATCAGCCCCAAATGAAATTGTTTTTTCATTATAAGCAAGATTTACTAAATCTGGTACAGGTGTTTTTGTTAGTTCTGCTAAAGCCTTAACTGCTGCCAGTTTCATGGCTTCGTTAATGGTAGTTGCCCTTACATCCAAAGCACCCCTGAAAATATAAGGGAAGCCCAAAACGTTATTTACCTGGTTGGGATAATCGCTTCTTCCCGTTGCCATTATTAAATCTTTACGTACAGCTAAAGCCACTTCGTAACTAATTTCCGGATCAGGATTTGCAAGGGCAAAAATGATGGGATTTTTTGCCATTGATTTAACCATTTCGGGGGTAACTACATTGCCTTTACTAAGACCAATAAATACATCAGCATCTTTCATGCCTTCCTCAAGCGTAAAAGCCTTTGAATCAGAAATAACTTCTTTTTTTTGATCGTCTAAATCAGTACGCCTGGTATGTATTAATCCTTTGCTGTCGTAAACTTTTATATTTTCTTTTTTTGC
Organism: Ferruginibacter sp.; assembly: GCA_043755395.1. Taxonomy (GTDB): domain Bacteria; phylum Bacteroidota; class Bacteroidia; order Chitinophagales; family Chitinophagaceae; genus Ferruginibacter. Next base: position 8,153 of record JAYUTC010000133.1, on the reverse strand, counting down.
ACCCAGGCTGATGTATAATTTAATACAGGAAATTGCTGCAGCACCTGCACCATTTACAACAAAATGTATTTTACCGATTTTCTTCTTTTGTAATTCAACAGCATTTAATAATGCAGCAGCAGATATTATTGCAGTACCATGCTGGTCATCGTGCATGATAGGAATTTTGCAGCGCTTTTTTAATTCCGTTTCAATATAAAAACATTCCGGTGCTTTAATATCTTCTAAATTAATGCCACCAAAAGTGGGTTCTAAAGCCTGTACAATCTGAACAAATTTTTCAGGATCGGTTTCATTAATCTCAATATCAAATACATCAATATCTGCAAATATTTTAAACAGTACGCCCTTTCCCTCCATTACCGGTTTGCCAGCTTCGGGACCAATATTACCTAAGCCCAGCACTGCAGTTCCATTACTGATTACCCCCACTAAATTTCCTTTGGCGGTGTATTTATAAACATCTTCGGGGTTGGCTGCTATTTCTAAACAGGGAGCAGCCACGCCAGGTGAATAGGCTAATGATAAATCTCTTTGTGTTTTGGCTTCTTTGGTAGGTACTACTTCAATTTTACCAGGCCGGCCTTTAGCATGATATTCTAAAGCCTGTTGTTTGCGTAATTCTTCTTTTTGCATAAACTGAGGTTAATGATTCATAGTTCAAGAGTAATAAAAAAATTAATTTTTATAAAGGGCTTTACAATTACTTAATCAATTTCTTTTCGCCATTATTAGTTATGTTGAACTTTGAGGATGTAATTTACTGAAATAGGAGTAGAGATGGCTTATATTATTACTTCTTTGCTTTAAAACTCCATGTTACTAAAAACTCTGCTATTAATTCTCCATGGATGTTGGTTCCTGTACTTTTTACAGTAATCGTTTTACCTTCTCTGGTTAAAATAGCTTCCTCAATAGTTTGCTTTATTAAAATGCCATCGTTGCAGGTAAACATTGTTTTACCAACTGCTTTTTTTAAAAAATTACCAGTAACATTTACCACAAGCATACTTACAGCAGGATTTCTTTTATAAATATGTGCAAGGCCTAAAACACCTGTACTCATTTCTGCAGCCATACTAAGGCAGGCAAAATAAGTGCTCTTAAAAGGGTTTTGGCTTAGCCATTTAAATGGAACTGTAATCTCAGCTTTATTTTCATCTGCAAATTTTAACCTTACACCACAAAAAAATGCGCTGGGTAATTTTGTAAATAAAAAAATGCTGAATTTTAAACGGTTATTTATTAAAAGTAGAAATTTTGCGGAGGTGCTCATTTGATTATAGATTTCAGATTGTAGTAAATCAGTGGCTGTATTTGTAAATCAAAAATCTACAATTATTAATGATTTCAGTCTCCATACATTTTTGGGTTTAACGCATTTGGGCTCCACATTTCTAAAAAAGCCTGCACTTTATTTTTGTTATAGCTTTTTTTACCATCTTCCAGGTATTCGCTGTTTTGTGTGTGTATTTGGTTGCCGTTACCATCTAATATAATAAATGCCGGAAATCCAAAGCGTTGCGGATAACCAAATTTTGCAAATATTTTTTTATTTTCATTTTCTTTACTCCAGTTTAAATGATACCAAACAAAAGAAGCATTAATTACAGAATCAATTTTTGCATCGGCCTTACAAAACCTTGCAAACTCAATACACCAGCTGCACCAATTACCGCCGCCCTGTAACAGCACATATTTGTTTTCTGCTTTTGCTTTTTTTATTGCCGCAGCAATATCTTTTTCTGCATCGGCAGATGGATTGTAGAGTTTTGCTTCCTGTGCAAAACTTGTTGCAGATAAAAATAAAATGGCTGTTAATATTAAAAGCTTTTTGTGCATAATTTTATTTAGTTTTTATCAATTTCAACAACACAACCTACAACATTTTTTTGTTCTGAAGCACCAGCCTTAAAATAGATATTGCCGGCATTTGTATTATTGAATATTGTATTATTGATTGCAATTCCGTTAATTGCATCATTTAATTTGCCTGCATAAGTAAACTGTGTACTTTTTGAAATAGCGTCATTTAATGCATTATAATCTAATGGTTGTTTACTCACTACAATTGCCATAAAATCTTTGTTGCCAATACTGTCTGCCATTAATGATTCTTTACGGGGAAATAAACGGTAGCCCGTTACCCCAAAATAGGGCGAATGAATAGGTTTGTAAGGGAACAAAATATAACTGCTCTTATCAGTTTCCTGTCCAAAAATATATACATAACAGGGTACAGCATTTTTTACCTCCAGTTTAAACCTGGTCCCTTTTTTTATTGGAGAAGTTGTTGTAAAAACATTACCTGTTCCGGCACGTAATGGGATATATTGTTTTGTGCCCGAATTAACTAAACCAATATTACATTCAAAATCTGAATTTAATGCAGCTCCACGTTTGGGCAGGGCATCAATTCCATACGCCTCTCTTACAAATTTTCTAAAATCTCCATAACGTACATACCCTATTCCGTTTTCACCCCACTCGGTCCCCCAGCTATTCATTATTTGAAAGGCACCACCTTCAATGCGGTCATCATAACCAATTACACACATGGCATGACCACCAAAACCTTGTTGAGTATAATCATCGCTGTTAGGATGCCAAACTTTTTGTCCCATCATATCTTGCATAAAGCTTCCTCCCACCATCATCCCAATCACAACTGGTGCATCTTTTGCCAAATGTTCTTTGATAGCACGAAAATTTAAAATGCTTACCCCATCATTTTCAGTTAAGCGGTTAAAGCCATGTATTTTATAATTTGCAGCATTGCTTGCCAGAGATTGTGTGGCCTGTCGGGTACAATTATTTTCATCATAAGGAAATTGTTGTAATGGCAATGCACCGGTTTTTTGCATAAATTCCATTGCCTTAATAATATAAGATCCCTGGCATTCATCCAATCCAATATAATTATATAAAAATGCAGGGCTAAATGCGATTCTATTAGGATCTGTTTGTGTGCTGGAGCTTTCTAATATTGTACGTGCAGCATAAGCACTGCTCCAAGCTACACAACTGCCTTGTTTTCCCTGGTTTAATCTGTTTGGCGCATAGCGAAGTAATGATACTGCTTCTGGTAATGGATTTTTACTGTTATCATCGCTCAGCCCTTCATAAACGCTGGCTTTTTTAAATTCGTTTGGATCTAATTTTCCCCCTGTTGCAAATTTTGAAACCACCTCTGTTAAACCAGAGCATGATTTACTGTTAAATAAAAAATAGGCTCCTGCTGCAAATATTAAAAGAAATATTATTTTTTTTCCACCACCGCCACTTCCGAAAAGGCCCAGTATTAGCGGCAAAAAATTTAATAATCCGCCACCACCTCCTGCATTACCAGATCCGCCACGTCCACCGCCCGGGTTATCATTTTGCGGGTTATATTCATCCTGACTTTCAGGGTCGTCAACCATTCTAATTGGCATAGTTATTTTTTATTTTTAAGGTTTAAAAATAAGCTGTTTTTTTAATAAATGGGTAGCTGGATTTTGCTTTAAATTTTAATAAGAAGTTGTCTTTATTTATTTTTATTGTACAGATTGGTATGAATAAATATATAATTATTGCCTATGGTAATAAAATTAAAGAACTGTTGTTTGCCATCACTCCATTTGGAACTACGGAAGAAATATGAATAATTTCAGAAATAATACCTCCACTCATTAAGCATATAATAAGTCTAAACCAAGGTAGTTAAATATATTTCATTATGAGTTTTTAACTTAATAAATCTGATTTCTCAATAAATCAGCAAACTCATCTTTCTTCCTTATCAACTCTGCTTTTCCATTTTTTACCAATACTTCTGCTGGTTTAAAACGGGAGTTAAAATTTGAAGACATTTCAAATCCATATGCTCCGGCATTTTTAAAAACCAGTAAATCACCCTCCCTTATTTCGGTAACCTTTCTATCCCATGCAAAAGTGTCGGTTTCACAAATATTGCCAACAATTGTATAATGTTTTTCTAATCCGGCCGGATTAGAAATATTTTCAATTTGATGATAAGCATCGTAAAACATTGGGCGAATTAAATGATTAAATCCTGTGTTTAAACTTGCAAATATGGTGGCTTCGGTTTCTTTTAAAACATTTACCTGTGCAAGTAAGTAGCCAGCTTCACTTACTAAAAATTTTCCGGGTTCAAACCAAACCTGCAGGGGTTTTCCATTAGGGTTGGGGTGATTGTCAAATGCTTCTTTAACTTTTAAAGCTAACAGACTAATGTCAGTTTCTCCATCTCCCTTACGATAGGGCACTTTAAATCCGCCACCTAAATCAACAGACTTCAATTCTTTAAAATTTGGAATTATATCAAACAATACTTCAATACCTTTTACAAACACTTCCACATCTTTTATATCGCTGCCAGTATGTATGTGTAAATTTTGTATAAATAATTTATGTTCGTTTACCAGTAATAAAATTTTATCCAGCTGATCAATGGGAATGCCAAACTTGCTTTTATCATGCCCAGTTGAAATTTTTATATTGCCACCAGCCATAATATTTGGCCTCAAACGAATACCTACCGGATAACTATGTCCGTATCTTTCTCCAAATTTTTTTAAATTACTCAAACTATCAATGTTAATATTTACACCAAGTTTTTGGGCTTCCTCTATTTCATTAAAATGAATACCGTTAGAAGTGTATAGAATATTTTTTGGTTCAAATCCTGCAAATAATGCCAGTTGTACTTCGTTAACAGAACTACAGTCTATACTACAGCCAATACTTTTAATGTGTTTTAAAATATTGATATTAGTGAGTGCTTTGCAGGCATAAAAAAACTTAGTATCAGTTTGTGCAAAGGCAGTGGTAAGTTTTTGGTATTGCGCAGTAATATTATCGGCATTATAAACATAAAGCGGTGTGCCAAATTGGGCAGCAATGGCAATTAATTGTTCTTTTGATAAGAGGTTTGACATTTAGCGAAAATACGAAGGATAGGGATACCGATGATATAGAATAAATGGTTTATAACTGGTATAAAAAAGGTATGAAAAAATTCACACCTTATATTTCTATTTTTTAGTATTAATTTACGATTCATTATCCTTTGTTTCCGCATCGGGGGTTTCTTCAATTATTTCTCCTTCTGCAGTAACTGATAAAACAATTTCTTGTTCTGTTACTATTTTTTCAAAAATTATTTCTTCTTCAACCAAAGTTTCAGCATCAGCAACACTTTCATATTCTAATTGTTCTGCATGAGCTTCATTTACATTAGTGGCATTTACTAATTCCTGCATCATTATTTCATTAACCTTTGGTAAATCATCGGCACTGTTAATGCCAAAATAATCCATAAAAGATTTAGAAGTGGAGTAAATTAAGGGCTGCCCAACTGCTTCCTCTTTCCGGCCGGATATAACCACTAAATCTTTTTCTAATAATTTTTGAACAGTATAATCGCAGTTTACACCCCGAATGGCTTCCATTTCGCTTTTGGTAACAGGTTGTTTGTAAGCAATAATGGCAAGTGTTTCCAATGCAGCAGTGGATAATCGTTTTAAAAATTTATCTCCATTTAGTAAGGCTACTGTTTTAAAATATTCCTTTTTGGTTAAGAACTGTAATCCTCCGCCAATTTCTCTTAATTCAAAAGCATAAAATTCAGTACTGTATTTTTCATGAATTCCACCTATGGCAGCATCAACCTGTTCTTGTGTAGCCCTGTCTTCTATAAAACCTAAAGCAGTATTTACCAGTTCAGTTAATTCAAGCCTGGTTAGTGGTTTATCACTAGCAAAAATCAATGCTTCTATATGAGGTATAATTTGAGAAAGCTCCATTTTGATTGTAGATTTTTGATTGTAGATTTTTGATTTCAGCTATTGTTTAAATGTGCAATCAGCCATCTGAAATTAAAATTCTTTTATCCGTTTAATGCCGCCGCACCACTTACTATTTCTGTAAGTTCCGTTGTGATAGCGGCCTGCCTTGCCCTGTTATAACTTATTTTTAAAGCTTTTAATAATTCATTGGCATTTTCGCTGGCTTTATCCATTGCAGTCATTCTGGCTCCATGTTCACTTGCATTTGCATCTAATGTGGCTTTAAATAATTGTGTATTTAAAATTTTAGGCATCAATTCAGTAAGTAAAACATCTTTGCCAGGTTCAAAAATGAAATCTGCATTTTTTTGTCCTGCAGTTTTTTCAATTTTTAAAATTGGTAAAAATTGTTCGGCAACAAAACGCTGGGTAGCAGCATTTCTAAATTCACTGAAAATTAATTCAACCGCATCTGCTTCTTTATTTGTAAAAGCATCCATAGTATATTTTGCTGCAGCCTGTACCTTATCAAAACTTAAACCACCGAAAATATCCCAATATTTATCTATTACTTTAAAGCCATTCTTTGTAAAATGTTCGTATCCCTTTTTTCCAATTGGTAAAATATATACATTGCCTTTTGTCTGCTGACTTTCATATTTATCTTTAATAAGCTGCTTGGCTAATTTTATCAAATTACTGTTGTAACCGCCACACAAGCCTCTGTCGCTGGTAACTACAATAATAATTACTTTTTCAATGGGCCTTTCAGAAGCTAAAATTATTTTTACATCACCATCACTGTTGCTAACAATATTACTAAGCATTTCCTGCAATTTTTTTGCATAAGGCCGCATTTGGGTAATAGCATCCTGTGCCCGGCGGAGTTTAGCTGCACTCACCATTTTCATAGCTTTGGTAATTTGCTGGGTGCTTTGAACACTTTTAATTCTGTTACGTACCTCCTTTAATGCTCCTGACATATTGAAATAATTAGAAAATTAACGCTTGGTTTTAGGGTGGCAAAGGTAGGGCAAAAGCGATTAAAATTCAAAGAGGATTATTAACTGGCCAAAACCAGTGGTTTTATGCTGTTTTTAGTGTGCAAAAATGCTAAAACATTCTCACTTCCCTGCTTCCTCCACCCATACTTCTCATACCACCTCCCTGTGCCTGCTGGCCTATAAATTTTTGAAGGCGGTAAGTAAAGGAAAGCATAAAATAGCGGGTTAATTTGTTAGTACGGGTGTCAATAATAGAATTGGCACTTACGTTACGGCTAATGCTGGTGTTTTGTTTAAATAAATCAAATGCTGCTAATTTTAAAATACCATTTTTCTTTTTAAACAGTTGTTGTTCCAATGATGCATTCATTAAAACTGGATTTTGTGTAACACCCGTTGCAAGGCCATTATTAATGGTATAATCAATATCGTATTTTAAAATAAGGCGTTTTGTTAAGTCAATATTTATATAATTGGTAATCGTCCATGCATTGCTACTTGAATTTTGTAAGGTGGTGGGTTTATTTGATTTGCTTTTATATTTAACATCATTTAAACTGTAGTTTACACCTGAACCTAACTCCAGCCATTCTTTATAATTAAATTCAAAAATAAATCCCTGGCTGAGTACCCAGTTTTGGCCAATGCTTTTAATACTGTCAATTAAGTTAATGTTATGATTATAATTTGCGGATCCATTAAATGTTAAAACATATTTCCGGTTTTTATACGGCTTCGAGAAATTGTAAAACCCCATAGCGTTATAATAGCCATTAACATTTTCGGGCCTGCTTAACTGCCTTCCGGCACCAGTGTTAGTAGTATTATTTACAATTTGATTTTTAATGGTGCTGAATGTAAAATTGCTAAATAAAACTTTACCCGAAATAAGATTAAAATTATTGTAGGATAAATTAATATTTTGATTAATGGAAGGTTTTAAATTTGGGTTGCCTGCTGTAATACTTTGGGGATTGCTTGCATCTACTACAGGTTGTAATTGGGTAAATGTAGGTTGGTTGGCATTGCCACTATAACTGATGTTAATAGATTTACTTCTGTTGAAGTTATAAACCATCCTCGCTATCGGGAAAATATTTAATCTTGTAATGGATTTATAGGCACTATCTTTTGTAAGCGATTTACCCTGCAGGTCAACTGGTTGTAAACTAAAGCCCAATGTATAATTGTATTTTTTCATGGTGGTTCTTACCGACACACCCATACGATTATTGTAAAAATTATTTTCATAATCGTTACTTAAAAAATTATTTAAAGTTTTTATTTGGCTAAAGGAATCAACATTGAATGTTTTTCTATCATTTCGTGAGTAATTTAAATTATGATATAGCGAAATATC
>JAYUTC010000132.1:0-5218 GCA_043755395.1 Ferruginibacter sp. | reverse complement strand
AATAACCGGAACCAATATTCCAAATAAAAAAATAAGAAAAAAAGGCAAGTAATCAGCACTTTGCCATAAGGTTTGTACAGTGCCCAATACACTTCTCTTTTCATTAAAAAGATTAAAATCTACAATAAAATGAGTGCTGATATCAATACGCAGCATATCTTTTATCCAACCAAAACCCAGCAAAAACAGCGATGCAATGTGTAAAAAGAGCAATATAAACCGGTTCATAGCAATATTTTGCAGGTAAATTAGCTATTTATTATATTACTCCAAAAAATTATCCACTGTTAATTATTCATTATTCATTCTTTCTCCCTATCTTTGCAGCCCAAAAATGAGATTTTAAATGGCAAACCATTCAGCTACTAAAAAAGATGTACGTCAGAGTACAAAACGTAATGAGCGTAACCGCTACTATGGCAAAACAACCCGTAATGCAATTCGTGATTTAAAGGCAAGTGATAAAACAGTTGCAACAGAACAATTTCCAAAAGTTGAGTCTATGATAGATAAATTGGCAAAACGCGGCACCATCCATAAAAATAAAGCTTCCAATTTAAAAAGTAAACTGGCTAAAAGAATTAATGCTTTAGCAAAGTAATCTTTTACAAAAAAATATTATTAAGAGGTTGCAGTAATGCAGCCTTTTTTGATTTTTATAAGCCACTCTATTTATTAAAAAGTCATTGAAATTTAAAAGATTTACTTTTTTTAAACCTCAATTGCAAATGGAATATTGTTATCCGATAAGCAAAATTTATTTTAACCCTTGTGTTTTTGCAAGCTTACTTGCAATAAACAATGTACAAAAAACAATTACCACACTTAAATACCCTAACCAGTTATAATGAAATATCCTGCCATCGCTTCCTTTTACAACAATGGCTCCTGCTATTAAAGAAGCCAGCCCTGTAAACAATTGCTGTACAGAAGCATTAAAACTCATAAACAACCCTCTTTTTTCAGGATTAACTACTGTGCTAATCATAGCCTGTGCAGGAATAGTACGGCCTGTTGAAAAAGAAAACCAAAATGCAAAAACAAATAATACAAAATAAAAAGGTATTACCGGCATATTGGTAATTAAAAAAATGGGAACTAAAGAAGCGGCAGCACTGTATAAATAAATTTTAAGCTTGCCGTATTTATCTGCCATACGGCCAATAACAAACGAAGCTATTAAAGAAAATACACCACCTGTAAGGTAAATTAATGGTGTTTGATCTTTTGTAAATCCTACATTAAATTCCATATAGGGGTTAATAAAAGGAATAATTAAAAAATGTCCCATCATTAAAAAGCCTGATAAAGTTAAGGCCAGTAACTGGCTTTTATTTTTACCCAATTCCTTTATAGCTTCTATGGGCGAATTTTTTTCAGAAGTTTGATTGTTCAAATGTTTTGTCATAGCAGGTAAAAACCTGATGATAAAAGGAACAATGACAACGCCTGCAATGCCAATAAATAAAAAAGGAGCATGCCAACTTATAAGTTTTGCCAGGTATAAACTAAAGGGTACTCCAAAAATAGAAGAGATAGAAAAGGCAGTAAAAATAGCTCCCATGGCTCTTCCCCGCTTTTCATATTCAAATGTATCTGCTACTATGCTAAGTATTTGGGTACCTATTAAACCTCCAAACAAACCCGTAAGTACCCTGGCAGCCATTAAAAAAATGGCATCGGGAGCAACACCACAACTGATAGTACCAATCAGAAATCCTATATAGGCAAAAAGCAATACTTTTTTCCGGTCAAATTTATCTACAAAAAAAGCTGCTGTAATACTGCTAGCAAAAGAAGCAAGTGGATAGGCGGCAACAATAATGCTGAAATAGCGGGCAGAAATTCCAAAATGAGGCATAAGAAAATTCCCCAGCGGCATCATTATCATAAAATCCAGGATATTGGTAAAATTGAGTGCTGCCAATAAAAAAAGGATAATACGTTCTTTCTTTGTCATTATAATAAGTTGCCTGTAAAGATATCAGATTGATATTGAATGCAAAAATCCCCTTTCGGGACGAGTTTAACCAATTGAATTATTTGTTTTTTATAAACCTTAATTTTAGACTAATTCTACTAACAAATACTCTTCTTTAAATTCTTTTATTATCCTTGAAGTTTCTGGCCTAAAAACGCTACCTTTGCTGCCCGTTTTAAAATAACGGAATTAACCAAATTTTTTAAACAAACAAAACAAGGGAAATGAACAATTACGAATTGATGGTGATTTTTACCCCTGTGCTTTCTGAAGAGGAATTTAAAGCCGCTCAGAAAAAATATGCTGACCTCGTTGTTGAAAACGGTGGTGAGATTGTGCACAGTAACCCATGGGGACTAAAATCACTGGCCTATCCAATTGCCAAAAAGACCACAGGTCTGTATTGGGTAATGGAGTATAAAGCGCCAACCAGCTTCAATGAAAAGTTGAAAATTCAACTTTTACGTGACGAATCACAGATGCGTCATATGTACACTGCACTCGACAAGTACGCCGTTGAGTACAATGCCAAAAAGAAAGGTGGCGGACGTTTTACTAACGAAAAAACCTTAGCTTAAATCATGGCAAAAAATGAAATAAAATATCTTACTGCCATTAAGCAGGAGAAGCGTCCAAAAAAATATTGCCGTTTTAAAAAAATGGGTATTCATTATATAGATTATAAAGATGCCGAATTTTTAAAAAAGTTTATAAACGAACAAGGCAGATTATTACCACGCCGTATTACAGGAAACTCATTAAAGTTTCAACGTAAAGTAGGTGATGCAGTTAAAAAAGCCCGTCAAATGGCTATTTTACCATATGTAACAGATTTATTAAAATAGGCCCCCTCTATCTCCCCCGAAGGGGGAGGATATGGAGAAGATCTTAGCGAAACAATTTTTTTAAACCACCCTAACCTTTAAATAGAGAAAGTCCTGAAGCTTTCAGGATTGGGTAAAAATGCAAAAAAATGCAGGTAATATTAATACAGGATATAAATAATTTAGGTGGCGTTAACGAGTTAATCACAGTTAAAAATGGCTATGGCCGTAACTTCCTGATTCCTAAAAAAATGGCAGTTGAAGCCAGTCCTTCCAACATAAAGATGATGGAAGAAAAAAAGAAGCAACAGGTTAAAAAAGAAGCCAAATTATTAGCTGAGCTAAATAATGTAATAGCAGTATTACATAATGGTGCTTTAAAAATTGGTGCTAAAACCGGTACCAGTGGTAAAATATTTGGAAGTGTTACTTCTGTTCAAATAGCTAAAGCTATTAAAGAACAAAAAGGATATGAAATTGACCGTCGTCGTATTCAAATAATTGATGATGTAAAAGAATTAGGCACTTATAAAGCAAAAATTGACTTTGGCAACAGCAACGAAACCGAAGTTGAATTTGAAGTTGTGGCTGAGTAAGCTTTTAAAGCCTTAAATTTAGTTTGTAAACTGATAATTACATGTCCGCTCCTTTGTTAAATTGGAGCGGATTTTTTATTTTAATATACTTAGCCCATACCTTATAAAAAAGGTAAAATAATGGTGCAAATTATGTGGATGCTTATTCCCTAAATCGACAAATAAATGAATTATTAAAAAATTTACACTTTTATACTAATTTAATTCCAAAACCTCCTATCTTTACATCGATTTAATGGTTTTAGTTTTTTTCTATTGGCTGAAAGTAGATTTAAAAAAGTCCATTCAGAACATTGTTTAACTAAGTCATTATGTTTTTATTTATTTATTAAAAAGTTTTAACAATGAACATTTATGTAGGTAATCTTAGTTGGTCAATGACTGATGATGATTTAATGAATCTATTTACAGAACACGGAACAGTAACAAGTGCAAAAATTCTAAAAGACAAAATGAATGGCCGTAGTAAGGGTTTTGGTTTTGTTGAAATGGAAGATGATGAAGCTGCAAAAGCAGCAATTGCAGCCCTTAACGAAATTGAAGTTCAGGGTCGTAAATTAATCGTAAACGAATCTCAACCTCGTCAGGAAGGCGGTGGTGGCGGCGGCTACAAGAAGAGTGGCGGCGGCGGATACGGTGGAGGTGGTAGCAGAGGCGGCGGCGGTTATGGCGGCGGCGGCGGCAGAAGTAGTGGTGGTGGTTACGGCGGCGGCGGAAGAAGCGGCGGCGGTGGCGGAAGAAGCAGCGGCGGTGGCGGCGGTTACAACAGAGATTATTAATATTATTTAATTATAAACTCATTCTTCAATCCCTTCAATTTAGAAGGGATTTTTTTTGCTGTGATTTTTCCTATTTTGCATTTATTATAAGAAATAACAACTTCAATATATTATTGTAACAATATAATTATATTTTATGGGAAAAGTAAGAATGGAGGCTTTTAGTGATGGAGTAATTGCCATTATTATTACCATTATGGTATTAGAATTAAAAATTCCACATGGTAATGACCTTGTAGCATTACAACCCCTGTTACCGGTATTTTTAAGCTATATACTCAGTTTTATAAATATTGGCACCTATTGGAATAACCATCATCATTTGATGCATACTGTACATAAAGTAAGTGGCACTGTACTGTGGTTAAATATATTCCTGCTTTTCTGGCTTTCATTATTCCCCTTTGTTACTGCCTGGATGGGGGAATCACATTTCAGCACATGGCCAGTAGCTCTTTATGGATTTATTTCATTAATGTCTGGTATAGCCTATTCTCTTTTGGCACATTGTCTTGCCCATATTCATGGAAAAGAATCAACCATTGCCAAAGCTTTAGGTACCGACAAAAAAGGTAAATTTTCGTTACTAATTTATTTACTCGGTATTGGTCTATCCTTTATTAATTCCTGGCTGGGGTTTTCAATGTATATTTTAGTTGCAGCAATGTGGTTTATACCGGATAAAAGGATTGAAAAAAGTTTAGAATAAATATTTCTTCTTCTAAGCCTTTTAGTTAGTAAAGCAATTTTATTGAGGAATAGAAAAAAGGCACATATTACTTAGTGCCATTTTTATTTTATATACCAAAAATAAAGAAGCCCTTTAACTTTACCCCGGTATTAAACTATTTTTTTAGGTGGCAATTCAAAAGCCATTGCCTGATGTTCAAAATTACCGTTATGAGAACCGTCGCAAAAGGGTTTGTTTTTAGAATGGCCGCAGCGGCAAAGTCCAACAACTTCTCTTCCCTGTAAATTATATACTCCCCCGTTCCGGTCAACTATTTCAAAATCGCCCTCAATCTTTAAAGAGCCGTT
>JAYUTC010000131.1:0-2076 GCA_043755395.1 Ferruginibacter sp. | reverse complement strand
CTAATTGTTTTAATAGTGTTTGATGCCAAAAATCTTTCAATACTTTTTTGCCTGCTGCCTTCCACTTCCTGGTAGCGGATTTGAAAAGTTTTACCAGAAAGAATATCTACCTGGTTAAGTTTACCAGCTAATACAGCTGGGTGTTGCAAAATGATCTTAATGGCTTCATTCGCCATCATGGTGCCGATGATGTTGGTAACAATATTATAAGCCCCAATCTCAGCACAGCTTGCGATACTTTCATTTTCATCTTTGGGAAATAAACACCGCAAAGTGGGAGCGTTGTTGTAGTTAAAAACAGTTACATGCCCCTCAGCCTGGTGAATGGCTCCGTATACCAGCGGCTTGTTCAATAACACACAGGCATCATTAATTAAATACCTGCTGGCGAAATTATCTGTTCCATCAATGATCAGATCGTATGCAGAAAGCAGTTCCAGTATATTACTCTGCTCCACCAATAATTCATGCGTTTGTATTACTATAAATGGATTGTATGCTGATAGTCTTTCAGCAGCTATTGTAGTTTTTAATTTCCCTGTATCAGCGTAATTATATAAATACTGACGGTGTAAATTGGATATTGAAATCCTGTCGTAATCTGCAATACCAATAGTGCCGATACCAGCACCGGCAAGCATTTGCAGGCAGGGGCAACCCAGGCCGCCTGCTCCAATCACCAATACTTTTGCATGCTGTAATTGCTGCTGCCCAATTGCATTGATCAGGGAAAGTTTTTGGTGACTGCTGTAATATTCATCTTCTCTGCCTGGCATAATTCAAAAATAAAATAAAAGTGAATGGGAACATGGATTAAAATTTAATATTGGCCAGGTATTATATTTTGATCGTTTACCGATATTGAATTGTTATATATATCATGGGTGCTAATTTCTTGTCATAGTTCAATGTTTGCTGCTTAACTATGGGCCTAATTTTGTGTTATAATATTAAAACAACAATCAATTAAATAATTAATTAAACATTTCAATCATGGCAACAACAAAATGGGTATTAGACCCAAGTCATTCAGAATTAGGTTTTAAAGTAAAACATCTGATGGTAACCAACGTTTCAGGAAGTTTCAATAATTTTTCAGTAACGGCTGAAACATCAGGAGATGATTTTGCAAACGCAGTTGTAACGTTTTCGGCTGATACCACTTCAATAAGTACTAATAGTGAACAGCGGGATGAGCATTTGAAAAGTGCAGATTTTTTTGATGCTGCAAACTTTCCTGCAATAACTTTTAAGGCTACAGCCTTTGAAAAAAAAGGTAGTGGGGAAGAATATGAACTTACAGGCGATTTAACCATTAAGGATGTTACTAAATCTGTAAAACTCAATGTAGAGTATGGTGGTTTGGTAAAAGATCCATGGGGTAATAATAAGGCTGGTTTTACTGTTACGGGTAAGATAAACAGGAAGGATTTTGGCCTTAACTGGAATGCGATGCTGGAAACCGGGGGCGTAATGGTAAGCGAAGATGTGAAAATCAACAGTGAAATTCAGTTGATAAAACAGCCATAACTTTTTTTGAGGTATCCGTTTGTTAGTAGAAATGATATAAAAAAATGGACTGGCGTAATTGCCGGTCCATTTTTATTTATTGATAAAATGATTTTGTCATGAACAATAAGTATTGTAAGTTAGTATGCTGTTGTATACTTTGCTGTATGAATTTGCTTTGTGTATGTGATCTTTGCTATCTCTTCTTTAGTATGTAATTATTGTTTTTCCAAAACGTTATTGTATAATCTTGGAATAATTCAATTTATTCATATTTTAGTATTGTTAAATAGTATTAATAAAAGCCGATGACTGAAAAAGACTTTGAAATTTTACAGGAACTTGTTCTTACCCAATTAGATGGGTTAAGCCCTCATCTTACTTACCATTCAAAGCAACATACTATTGATGTTTTAAAACATTCACTAAGGATTGCCGCTTCGGAGGGTATTGTTGATCCTTATCAGGTGTTGATATTGAAATTTGCAGCACTTTTTCATGATATTGGTTTTTTACAAACCTATGCCAATCATGAGGCAAAGGGCTGTGAATTATTTTTGGAATATG
>JAYUTC010000130.1:0-2082 GCA_043755395.1 Ferruginibacter sp. | reverse complement strand
AACGATTAAAAATAACACATTTTGTACTCTCAAAATGCCCGGTATTAAATAGCGCTGGCAAAAAATCGTAAATGGGAGTTTTTTCGGGCAGGTGTTGTAATTAATCTAAAATAATTATTTTATTTCTCATAGCAGCTTATTTGCGGTGAATTCGTTGCTTTATTGATAACTTTTTTTATACAATTCAGCCATTTAATATAACTTGTAAATTTCTGGAATCAATATTGCAGTAAATTATTTGAGGTGAAAAATTATTTTCTTAAAAGGGACCCATCCTGCTTGCTCTATATACATTAATATAAATTGGCTTTTGTGAAACCATACTTAAATGAATTCCGGTATTTAAAAGTATATTATTTTTTAATACCATTGTTAATTGTAGCATGCTACTTGTTTTTCCATTTTGCCAGTCCCGAATTGGTGATATTGGTGGGTAAGGAAGACAGTGTTTTTGAATGGCTTTCATTTATATGCCTGGCATGTGCATCCATTACTTATTTTCTTTGTTTTAAAAAATACAGCAACTATTTCTTTATTTTATTGGCCCTGTTGATGTTTTTTGCGGCAGGTGAAGAAATAAGTTGGGGGCAAAGGGTAGTTAGTTTTACAACACCCGATGCAATAAAGAAAATAAATACCCAGGGAGAATTCACTATTCATAACCTGGAGATATTTAGTGGAAAACAATTTGATCATCAAAAACGCAAGGGTCTGTACCGGTTATTGGAAATGGATCTTTGGTTTAAAGTTTTTATTTTTTCGTTTGGAATTATTTTACCGTTGGCAACCTATCATTTAAAATCTTTCGCAGTTTTTACAAGAAAAATAAAAATGCCGGTACCACCAATATCTATTGGCATTTTTTTCCTGCTGGCCTGGGTCTTGAAAGGTTTTGCATTTGACAATATTTCTTTATCACAGAGTGAAAACCTGCAACAGTTTTATATGCTGCGGTTTGCGGCTACGGAAATTTTTGAATTTTTGACAGAATTGACCCTATTCATAATAAGCCTGTATTTCTATAAAATGAAATTTGGCGACTTTATCGGCAAGGATGTTAAACAGGTGCTCTTATATAAATAGCTTTTGGCTTAGCTTTATGAAGCAGGCAGTTTCAACACCCATATCTTTATTGTTATTTCCTTCAACAATTTCTTTATTAAGAAGATATTTTTTATTGATTTCTTTGTACCCAATTCTTGTTCCGGCTAAATAGCTGGCACAATAAATATTTTAAATAATTGTTTTTATTCTAAATTTAATTTTATAACTAAATAAATTACATTGAAAGCGTATATAAATGAATTTAAGGCTTTAAAACCCTATTATTTTATACTTCCGTTTGTAATCCTGATCAGCTATTTAATTTATCAATTTGCCAATCCCGAAACTGCCATATTTCTGGGAAAAGAAGATCATTTTTTTGAATGGCTTACAGCATTAGGTTTATTGGGTACAGGGATTTACTTTTTTCTTTCTTTTAAAAAATACAGAAACTTTTACTTTCTGTTACTTGCAATTGTTATGGTTTTTGGTGCCGGTGAGGAAATAAGCTGGGGCCAGCGGATATTGGGATATGATACCCCGGAAAGCATAAAACAAGCCAATGTGCAGGGCGAGTTTACGATTCACAACCTGGAAGTATTTAATGGCAAGCAGTTTGACAAAGCAAAAAGATCGGGAATACAGCGTTTGCTCGAGATGGATATGCTTTTTAAAATTTTTATTTTTTCTTTTGGAATATTATTGCCGCTGGCTGTGTGGCATGTAAAACCAATTTCAAACCTGGTGCAAAAAATAAAGCTCCCGGTTCCACCAGTTTCTATTGGTATATTTTTCTTTGTTTCATGGATTGGAAGAAGTGCTGTGGTTCATTTTTTACAGAAGCCACTGCCAGGCGAAGATCCACACCAGAATTGGGCGATGGTAAATGCCGCATCTGAATATTATGAATTCCAGGTAGCTATGGTATTACTTATAATCGGTTTTTTCTTTTACAAAAATAATCTCCGCAATTTGATGGGAAAAGATATCAAGCAGGTAATAAATAGTTGAAAATTATTTAAAGGAAAGAACCGGCGT
>JAYUTC010000129.1:0-2083 GCA_043755395.1 Ferruginibacter sp. | reverse complement strand
AATAAATCAGAACCCTTCACTTCCTGTACTGAATAACCTAATCTTTTTACTTCTTTTTTTACACCCAAAGCAGTTACAACAACTTCGTTCAATTGCTTATTGTCTGCCTGTAGCAGAATGTTTAAAAAATTTGCAGATGCAGTAACAGTCTGGCTTTCAAAACCGACAATACTAATTGTCAATTTTTCACCTTTATTTGCTGTAATTGAAAATTCACCGGCACCATTGGAGCTGGTTCCTGCTTTAGCGTTTTTTACCAAAATAGTGGCACCATCAATTGGGTGTTGAGTAGCGGCATCGGTGATTTTACCTTTTACCTGAATACTTTGTGCCTGGGAAAAGAAGGGCAGGCACATTATGGTAAAAACCAATAATAGCCTGATGAATTTGTTAGCAGTTTGCTTCATAAACAGAGTTTTTTGTTTTATAAATCAAAATTACTTCTGCTAATTTAACAAATTGTTGTGCCAAAGTTAAGTTAAGGTAAACTTACTGTTATGTAATTGAAAATTTGTTTAATGAAAGTAAACAATACTATATAGTATTAAAAAACTATATAGTATTATTTGGGCGTATTAAAAATATACAATACCAGGAGTTGAGCTTCCTTATTGGTAAGATTTTTTGGATTGTGAGGCTCGGTAGCATCAAAAAAAATAGAATCCCCTTCTTCCATTTCAAAAACTTCTTCTCCAATAGTATATTCGACCTTGCCTTTTAAAATATATTTGAATTCAAATGCATCCGTTTGTACTGGTGCCCTTTGTGCGTCAGGCATAATAGTAAGCAGCACAAAATCTACATGGTACTCATTGATTATCGAAGACATGATCCTTTGGTAATGAAATCCAACCGTATTTTCCTTTTCAAAGGGGTGGTATTGCGCCGCCTTTTTAAAAATAACTTTACTTCCCTGGCGGGTATTAAAGTCTGTAAAAAAGTCATTGATATCTACGTGGAGCGATTTGATAATATTTAAAAATACTGTAAGAGAAGGAATGGTACGGTTGTTTTCTACCTGGCTAAGCATCCCTTTTGTTACCCCTGCTGCCTCAGCTAATTCTTGCAAGGTGATATTTTTTTCTTTGCGTATATCTTTTAATTTAGCCGTAATCTGAACAATAATGTCTTCCTGCATATAAATGGTAATTTAGAATACTTTACCAAACATAATGAAAATAATATATTATCCATCGGTTGAACTAACATGTAATTGTTAACTTCGATACTATGATATTTGTAAAAAGTAACATAGTATTTTAAGGTCGTTTAGGAATAATATGGACTTATCATTAAATACACCACAACTCCCGTTACTGCTACATAAAACCAAACTGGCCATGTAATTCTTGCCAATTTTTTATGTTTTTCATATTCACCAATCAAAGACCGGTAAGCTGTAAATAAAATAAAAGGTAGTATAATGGCAGCTAATGGAATATGCGTAATTAGAACTATGTAATAAATAGTGCGTACACTGCCTGCTGCTAATTTTTCTTCCTCGCTTAAAATTCCATCATGGTTAAGATCGCCAAATTTTGTATCGCCTGCCAGTAAATGATGGCAGATGTAAGAGACAAGAAAAAGCACTGATAGTAGTATAGCAGTGAGCATTATTTTTTTATGAAGAAGGTAGTTTTTTTGCTTTACAGTTATTAGCCCGGCTATTAGTAAAAAAGCAACAACAGAATTAACAACAGCATTAAAAGTTGCAAATAGATGTACGTTAAATCCTAAGTGAATATTTAATTTAAACTTTGCTAAAAAAGCAACTGCTGCAAATACTACCACAGACACCACCCAGATAATTACTTTTGCCTTTGAATCGTTTTTAATCATCGATGGTTGTAACATGCAACGTTTTTTATTATTACTTCAAATTATTTTCTACCTGCAGACTGTTTTATCTATAACGATTTAGCTTCTGCCAAACAGTTCATCCAAAAATTCTTTAAACGTTCTTTTCTTATCCTTTTCTAACATAAGGAGCGGAATATCTCTTACCAGTCTTGCCTGTTTAATAGTATCCAGGCCATTATACCATCCCCTTACAACATGATTTTTATCTAGTAAAAAAAAGTTC
>JAYUTC010000128.1:0-2086 GCA_043755395.1 Ferruginibacter sp. | reverse complement strand
AAAGCATAATCCCTACCCACCGGTAAAGTAGTTAAATAATTTCCATCTTCATCTGTTTGTATTTTGCTTATTATATTACGGCTCTTTAAATCGGTTAATTCTACTGAAGATGGTAGCCCTGCTAAGGTATTTTTATCAAATACTTTGCCTTTTACCCATAAGGTTCTAAGTGGTCTTATGTCTTCTCTCATTTCAAAACTATATAAATCAAGGCCACCCTTTCCATCGCTCCTGTCGCTGGCATAATAAGCAGTTTTTGCATCTGCAGCCACAATTAAAGATCCCTCATCATCAATGGTGTTAATAGGATAACCCAGGTTTTCGGCCAGCTGCCAGCTGCTATCACTTATTTTTTTACTGAAAAATAAATCGGTTGAACCGTAACCCGGCTGTCCATTACTGTTGAAATATAATGTTTCATTATCGGCATGCATAAAAGGGCAACTTTCATCACCACTGGTGTTAACTGCAGCTCCTAAATTTTCGGGGCGGCTCCACTTACCTGTTGGTAAACGATGGGTAACCCAAATATCCCTGCCGCCAAAGCCTCCCGAAATGCTGCTGGCAAAATACAAATCTCTTTTATCGGGAGATAAGGATGGTGATGATTCCCAAAAATCTGTATTCACTATTGCTCCTAAATTTTCAGCTTCACTCCAGCCATTTTTTGTTTTGTAGGAAATATATAAATCACAGCTACCTTGTCCTTCGGGATAATTACATCCTGTGAAAATAATCCATTGCCCATCCTGCGAAATGTTTTGTGCACCCTCATTAAAGTTAGTATTCACTTTGCCAACCAATGGTTTTGATGTACTCCATTGCCCATTTATTAAATTACTTTCATAAAAATCCTCATCATTATTTATGCGCCTTGTAAAAATCATTTTACTGCCATCTATGGTTAGTGAGGGAAAGTATTCCAATGCTACAGAATTGATACTATCGCCTAAGTTTTTTGGCGTAAATATATAATTATTTGAAGGGTGTTTTTTTTCATGATCTACTGCAAATTCGTAAGTGCTTTTTCGAAAATTGCCAGCTTTAATACTTTGCGTATTTAATTTATTGGCAGTTAAAAATTTATTTACTGCATCAAGCGCCTGTTGAAATTTTCCTGTGCCGGCAAGAGAAATAGAGTAGGAGAGCAAATAAGTTTTTGTATATAAAGTATCCAACTGAAATGCTGATTCAAAATCTGTAACAGAAGAATCATATTTTTTTAAGTTTGCATAAATTCCTGCTCTTGATAAAAATGCATCTACAAATCCGGGTTCTATCAATAAAGACTCATTAATATGTTTAATAGCAGCGGCGTATTTGCCTGATGTAGCTTCTTCAAATGCCTGTCCGTAAATTTCACCGGCTTTTTTATTTACTTTATCAGGATCGTACCATTGAGCGCTACTAAGTAAAAACGAAAAAGTAAAAAGTAGATAAAATAAACTTTTCTTGAATAGGAATCTCATGGCAATACAATAAAAGTGTTAACGTAAAACGAAGATAACAGGGTATTAGTATATAAAATCGTTAAGGTTTTACATCCAGAAAATATCCTCACATTTTACTTTTTATTTTATTACGGCACATTGATATACTTATGTAATTGTAAACTTAACTCCCATTTAGGATTTGCTTTAATGTATTTAATTATTAAAGGGGTAACAATAGCTGCTTTATCCCATTCGGGCTGCAGGTATAATTTACATGCAGGAGAAACTTTATTTGCATATTTTTCTGCCCATTCAAAATCACTTATATTAAACACCACAACTTTTAATTCTTTGGCATGTGGTAAAATTTCAGGCAATGGAGCCTTAAATTTCTTAGGAGATAAACAGATCCAATCCCAAACACCGCTTATTGGATAAGCCCCTGACGTTTCAATATTTGTTTCAAAACCTTTTAATTGTAAGACCGCAGTAAGCGCATCTAAATTATACATCAATGGTTCGCCCCCTGTAATCACTACTAACTTTGCAGGAGTTTTGCTTACAGCCGATATTAAATATTCAATAGTATAGCTTGGGTGTTTCGCTGCATCCCAGCTATCTTTTACATCGCACCATACACAACCTACATCGCA
>JAYUTC010000127.1:0-5261 GCA_043755395.1 Ferruginibacter sp. | reverse complement strand
TCATGCTGATGAGTGGTGCATAATTTTTACTGGTAAAACTATCCCGTTGCGTTAAAAAATTGTACGAGGCCCCTACATCAATTACCTGCGTAATGCCCAGGCTGCTGTAGCGGCGCAAAAAATCATCCATATTATTATGTACCCAGTTTAATTCTTTTGCATGCGGCTGGTAACTCCGCAAATCAATTACATCGGGCCGGGTAAACAAACCCCCACTCTGAAAAAAGTGCACATGGGCATCCGTAAAGCCCGGTACTAAATATTTACCTGTGCCATCTATTACTGCAGTGCCTTCGGGCAGTTTAAATGTTTTGTTATTATCTACCGAAATTATTTTACCATTTAGCGCCACTACATTATACCCCGTTAAAATTTTTTTCTTTTCTACATCTATTACAGTGATGTTTTTAATTAGTACCTGTGCAGTGGATGTTTGTACAACAGCCAGCATAATAAGCAGTAAGAATAAACGCATGGGGAAAGTTTTTAGAAAGGTACAAATTTGGTGGGGTTAGGAGGGAATGATGAATGGTATAGTTTGTACTTTTTTATAATGAGCGAATGGCTTGCCACCGGGCATGATTATAAATAGCAGGCAATAATATGCAGCAATTGGGTGGTATTTTTTTGATATAACCCAAAAATTGCTAATTATGGGTTATGTTTTTTGCAGCCCATAACTGGCAAAAAATGGTTGATATTGCTTTTTTACCACCCACGATAGAATTAGAAACCAAAGCTGGTTTAAAAAAAACAGCCGAAGCACACCGTTATTTAGCCGAGTTAAAGGGTGTGGCAGCAACTATTCCTAACCAGCATATTTTGATAGATACACTGGCATTGCAGGAAGCCAGGGAAAGTTCGGCCATAGAAAATATCATCTCTACATTTGATGATGTGTACCAATCCAATTACCAATCGCAGCACTTTATTTCTGCTGCAGCAAAAGAAGTACATGCTTATTCAAAAGCATTAAAAAAAGGGTTTGAACTGGTTAAAGCAACAGGCTTATTAACCAATAATAGTATACTTCATATTCAGGCCGGTATTGAACATAATAAAGCCGGTTTCAGAAAGCTGCCGGGTACAAAATTATTAAATGAAACTACCGGCAAAACAGTGTACCAGCCTCCACAGGATTACGACACCATAGTAAAGCTGATGCATAATTTAGAAGCCTATATCAACAACGATGAATTATCAGATGCAGACCCATTGATTAAAATGGCAGTTATTCATCACCAGTTCGAAAGTATTCATCCGTTTTATGATGGTAACGGACGAACCGGCCGCATCATTAATATCCTGTACCTGATAAAAAACGATCTGCTATCGTTACCCATTTTATATTTAAGCAGGTACATTATCAGGCATAAAGCCGAATACTATGCGCTGCTGCAACAGGTACGTGATACTAAAGAGTGGGAGCCCTGGATTTTGTATATGCTAAAAGCAATTATTCATACCTCAAAAGATACCATTACCGTAATTACCCAAATGAGTAAAGCCATGCAGGCTTATAAACTCAGTTTAAAAACCAATGCGCCTAAGCTCTACTCTCAGGATCTGCTGAATAATTTATTCCGGTATCCCTACACCAAAATTGAGTATATCATTACAGACCTGGGCGTAAGCCGCAATACTGCCATCACGTATTTGGAACAATTAACAGCACTGGGCCTGGTAGAAAAAAAGAAAATAGGCAGGGATAATTTTTTTGTAAACAAAGCACTGTTAAACCTTTTAATTAACCCTAAATAAATACAGGTATGGTTTAATGGTACGGCTAATGACATAACCTTACCGGCTGCACAAACCAACAGGTTTTAAAACTATGGTGGTGAATAATAAGTTTTTGAATTGTGGGATTGAAGGGTTGGTGGTGAAGGGATATAGTAGTGTGGTGTTGTATAAGGATTGATTCTATTAAGGTTGAATAATGATAATAAACAAGCTGGATATTGAACGAGATAAATTCTTAATATGCAACTTCAGATATATTATCTTTGAAAGAATACAAAATAAATAGATGAATTTTTCAGACCCTTTTAAAGTATTATCACCTAACGAAAGATGGGCTCCTACACAAAGCCAAATGGACGCTTTTCAAAATGCATATGAAAAGTTGTTACCACCTTTGGTTTATAAAATTAGGCTTGCGGTTGCTAGATGGAGAGATGAGGGTTACCAAGGCGCTTCACAAACTTCAAAATCTTTGTTGAACTTTTGGTTCAATCAGGAACATCTTATTGGGCAAACAAAATTCAGCTTTTTCTTTTCACAACGTGAAGCTATAGAATCAATTATTTACTTGTATGAAATAGCCAAAGCAAAGGACAAATACGAGTTAATGCGGTTTGATTCATCACAACGTGTCAGCACGGGTATGTTTGACGAAAACTGGACACGTTATGTAATTAAAATGGCGACAGGGGCAGGTAAAACAAAAGTAATGGGCCTGACTTTGGTTTGGTCTTACTTTCATAAACTCTATGAGACAGATAGCACACTATCAAAAGATTTTTTAGTAATTGCTCCCAATATCATTGTATTAAACCGCTTACGCAAAGACTTTGACGGGTTAAAAATGTTTTTTGAAGAACCTTTTTTTCCGGACAATGGCTATGACGACAAAGATTGGAAAAATGATTTTCAACTAACACTTCATATTCAGGACGAATTAAAGCCGATTACAGAATCAGGCAATATATTTCTCACAAATATTCACCGGGTATTTTTTAATGAAGAGCCAGAGCAAAGTTTTGAAACAACTTTTTTGGGTGTAAAACCTAAGCCCAATGCTGATACTTCAAAAGGTCTGGACTTGGGCAAGGTGATGAGAAGTGATAAGATTAAAGATTTAGTTGTTTTAAATGATGAAGCTCATCACATACATGATAGTTCTTTAGCTTGGTTTAAAAGCATTGAGGACATTAGTAACAAATTGAAATTAAAAAACGGTAATGGAATAAGCCTGCAGGCAGATTATTCTGCCACTCCAAAAAATAATAAAGGTGCTATTTTTGTTCAAACCATTTGCGATTATCCACTAGTAGAAGCAATCAAACAAAATGTAGTTAAGTCGCCGGTATTACCTGACGAAGCATCAAGACAAAAAATTCAGGAAAAAGATTCTTCTGATTTTGTAGAACGTTACAGAGATTATATTCATTTAGGTTACTTGGAATGGGAACAGCAGTATGAGGAATTGAAAAATTATAAAACCCCAATTCTTTTCATAATGACGATGAGCACCAAAGAAGCAGACCAGGCTGCTGCGTTTTTGGAAAACAATTATCCTTCTATGAAAAATTCCGTGCTTACAATTCATACTAATAATTCCGGCGAAATAAAAGAAACCACAGCCAGTAAAAAAGATAAAGAAGCTTTAGAAGTGTTAAGAAAAGCAGCAGACGAAATTGACAAAGACCATTCTCCATTTAAAGCGGTTGTTTCAGTTCTAATGCTTCGTGAAGGTTGGGACGTAAGAAATGTAACTACTATTGTTGGACTAAGGCCATTTGGTGCCGATTCTAAAATTCTTCCCGAACAAACTATTGGCAGAGGGCTAAGAAAAATGTTTTCGTTAGATACTCCGGAAAAGCTGGTTGTTGTTGGCACACCAGCATTTTTAGAATTTGTAGAAAGTCTTAAAACTGAAGGTGTGGAATTTCAGTATAGCCCAATGGGAAAAGGATCTAAAGGTAAATCTCCTGTAATTATTGAAGTGGATAAAGAAAATCCAAATAAAGATTTGGATGCTTTAGATATTCCTATTCCACAAATGAGCCCAAGAATATACCGGGAGTTTAAAAATTTGGAATTAATTGACGTAAGTAAATTAAAAAACGAAAAAGTTTTCCCTAAAAAATTCAGTAGTGACGAATTGAAGGAAATTGTTTTTAATGATATTGATGGCGATTATTCCCATAAAACTATTTTTAAAGATACTACACCGGATTACAGAAATGTTATCAGCTTTTTTACTGCTGCTATTTTAAAGGATAGCCGTTTAGTTAGCGGCTTTAATATTTTATATCCTAAAGTGGAAAGTTTTATAAAGTACCAATTATTCATCAAAGAAGTTGAGTTGAGCGATCCGCAAACAATGAGAAATCTCTCAGAAATTCACCCTAAGGACATTTTAAAAACAACCTTTAAAAAAGCCATTGATGAATTAACTGTAACCGATAAAGGAACAGCAGAGGTGAAAAATTTTATTTCACTAAAAATCACCAAACCTAAAATTGCAGAAAATCAGGCTTTTCTTATTCCAAAAAAATCGGTGTTTAATAAAATAATTGGCGATAACTCTTTTGAATTAGAATTTTCATCATACTGCGAAAGCAGATTTGATGATGTAGTTTCTTTTGCAAAAAATACATTTGGCGAAGGTGGCGTAAACTTTAGTATTGAGTACCAAAAAGAAAATGGAAATATAGCATCATTCTTTCCCGACTTTTTTATTAAAACTTCACCAACTGCTTTTTTTATTGTAGAAACTAAAGGACGGGAAGATTTAGACGATATACGAAAAATCCAACGCCTTTCTATTTGGTGCAAAGACATAAACACAGTACAAAAAGAATATACCTACACACCTGTTTATATCAAACAAGAAAAATGGGATGAAATAAAAAAGGATGTAAAATCTTTTGTGGATGTTTGCAAAATATTTGAATTAAAATGACCGACGCAGCATTAAAAAATCATATTATCAGTAATTATCCCCAGGAAAACGAGAGGTGCGAATGGAAAGAATTTAAATCTCTTAAACATGCTGTTGCCGGAAGAAAGGGAGATGATGTTATTACTTATATTTCTGCCATAGCAAATATGAATGGAGGTCATTTAATTATTGGCGTAGAGGATGAAACTTTAAAAATTATCGGTATTCAGGATTTTAGCGAATTCACTATTGAAAATATTAAATTCAGAATAATAGGTAATTGTACAAATTTAGATTCAGATAAATTTAAAGTTGAAGAATTTATAACCACAGATACAAATAAAACGGTTTGGATTTTTCATATTCCCAAGCATCCTTTCAGGCTTGCTGTTTATGCCCATAAAAAAGCATGGCAACGCATTGATGATAATTTGGTAGAAATTACTCCTTCCAGGTTAAATTCTATTATAACAGAAATTAAAAATGAAGAAGATTGGTCGGCAGCAATAATTGCGGATGCTACTCTTGATGATTTAGACGAAGCTGCGATTACAAAAGCAAGAGTAGAATTTAAAAAACGTAACCCTAAATA
>JAYUTC010000126.1:0-2092 GCA_043755395.1 Ferruginibacter sp. | reverse complement strand
AATTGAAATTGTTGGAACTTATTGATATAAAGCTTGCTGCTAAAGAAGCATTCAAACTGCTTTGTACACCTTATACCCGCAAAAGGGTTTTCACCCTACCCCCAATATTTGACCAGGGGCACAAAATTACTTACAGTTATCAGCAACATACCATAAGTGGCTATGTATGGAAACCAACAATACCCAACAATCACAAAATCCTTATTTGCCATGGCTTTGACAGTGCAAGCTATAAGTTTGCGCATTACATTTCACCATTACTAAACTATGGTTTTGAAGTTATGGCCTTTGATGCACCTGCACATGGGTTAAGT
Source organism: Ferruginibacter sp. (assembly GCA_043755395.1). Taxonomy (GTDB): domain Bacteria; phylum Bacteroidota; class Bacteroidia; order Chitinophagales; family Chitinophagaceae; genus Ferruginibacter. The sequence continues at coordinate 1,778 of JAYUTC010000126.1, read as the reverse complement.
ACTGGCAAAACCATTAATGTATTGCAATACAGCAATTTTATTCTGGAGATTTTAAATCATTTTGGACCCGTATCAGGTATTATGGCCCATTCGTTTGGCGGAACTGCTGCCGCATTAGCCAATGAACAATTACCACAGGGCACTATTAAAAAACTGGTTTTAATTGCCCCTGCAACAGAAACTACAAGTTCTATTAATGACTTCTGCAAAGTTTTGGATATTAGCAAGGCGCTACAATACCAACTTAATCATCTTGTATTATCTATTGCTGGTAAACCAATATCATGGTATTCGGTATCACGGATTGTGCAGGCTGTCACCACTCCCACTCTTTGGCTACATGACCGAAACGATAAAATCACCCCTTACAATGACATGGCGCATTTACAACAATTAAATCTTCCGCATCTGCAATTTGGCATTACAGAGGGACTTGGCCATAGTTTGTACAACGATAAAAAAGTAGCTGAAACCATTACCAGGTTTTTTAAGGAAATGTTGTAATAAGCAAACATTATTAGGTAAAATTTGTTTACAACCTTCTTAATTACATTTTTTTGATGCTTTTTCAATTTGGATTTTATAGTTCACTACTACTTATTTCATTTTCGCAGGGTGTAATTTTCGCTTTTCTACTTTTTATTAAAGGCATACAAACAGGCAACAAATCGAACTATTGGTTAAGTATATTTCTTTTCTTATGTAGTTTATACATTGCTCCATGGATGTTGGGTTTTGCAGGTTGGTATGACAATCAACCTTACCGGGATTTTATGTTTTACGTGCCTTTTCAGCATCTTTTTTTTATAGGACCGGTTATTTATTTCTATACACAAAGTCTGCTAAACCCATCTTTTAGTTTTGGTAAAAAACAAAGCCTGCACCTTTTACCCGGCATATTTTATATACTCTATAGTATTGTCATTTTTGTATATGATAAAATTATTCTGAATAAATACTATTTCTATGAAGATGGCATTGATAAAGACTTTGACCAATGGTATCAAATAGCAGGTCTGCTTTCCATGATTTTTTACTTTGCATTAAGCATAAGATATTACAGTTTATATAAGAGACTAATTGTTCAGTTAACAAGCTTTGCAGATACAATCCTTTTTCGTTGGGCTAAAAATTTTCTTTTTGCGTTTTTGGCCATGCAAATGCTACAGGTAATTTTTTACCTCATAGGCTATATTTATCCTACCTCTTTAACTTATGTGGGTGGATGGTGGTACTATTTGTTATTTTCTATTATAATGTATTACATAGCTATTGCAGGATATGCTAATCAGATAAGTGCCAAAATATCTTATAGCTTGTCCATTTTAGACAATCACCCGGTCATGCTTTTGCACAGCAGCCAAACATTTCTATTAGAAGATGATGCTACAATAGATGTTGATTATGAAATAGCTGAAGAAAAAAATTCTCCTGAAATAGATGAATGGAAAAACAAAATTCTGGAACTGATAAAAACTGAAAAGCTATATGAAAACCCTGAATTAACCCTTACAGACGTCTCAAAAAAGCTAAAGACCAATATTTCAATCGTCTCAAAAGCTATAAACAGCGGATTTCAGATGAATTTCAACAATTTTATTAATCATTACAGAATAGAAGCTGTAAAAGAAATGTTTCTACAAGGAGAACACAAAAAACAAACGCTTTTAGGTATCGCTTTCGATTGCGGATTCAATTCCAAAGCCACTTTTAACAGGGCTTTTAAAAAAAATACAGGTTTCTCCCCCAAAGAATTTTTGCAGCACAACAAATAATCC
>JAYUTC010000125.1:0-5273 GCA_043755395.1 Ferruginibacter sp. | reverse complement strand
GTAATCCTTTTATTTTTTCTGAAATCAATTCAGTTGTATTCCCTGTTGCATTCACCATTCCATCTACCACGTTTTTATCAAACCATGCTGCAGGCCTTCCAATTAAATTGAATAATATTTTTTTGGTGATGAACACATACGCTTCGTCAATATAAAATTTATGGTATGCAGCTTTATATAATCCATTTAATGATGTTGCAATTTTATCGGGCTTATCATTTTGTTTTATATACAACCATAAAGCGGTAAAAATGCCTATCAATCCTAATGCAACAGGCGCAACGGAAAATGCTAAATGAAATTCAGATGCTACAACTTTACCATCAGTGCTAACAAAATGCCCGAAAGGAATAAAACCAGCAACAGCAGCACCAATTGCAAGTAATACCAATGGCATCATTATTGCAAAGCCTCCTTCGCCTTTATGTTTGCCGTGAACCTTTTCCTCCGCCTTCTCTAAAGAAGAAGGAGCTTTGTTCCAGAAAATACTAAAGTACAGGCGGAACATATAAAATGCAGTTAGACCTGAAGTAATTAATGCCACATAATAAATTACAGGGCTGTGTTGTGAAGCGGCCATTAAAATTTCTTCCTTACTAAAGAAACCTGCAAATGGTGGTACACCTGCAATAGCCAAACATGCAATTAAGAAAGTAATATGTGTAATGGGTAAATATTTTCTTAAGCCACCCATATCTTTCATTTGGTTGCTGTGTACATAATGAATTACTGCACCGGCACCTAAGAACAATAATGCTTTAAACATGGCGTGTGTAAACAAATGGAACATAGAAGCGGTATAACCCAATCCATCTTCGCCACCATATTTTGAAACACCTAATGCAAACATCATGTAACCAATCTGGCTCATAGTAGAATAAGCAAGCACTCTTTTAATATCAGTTTGTGTGCAGGCAATAATTGCTGCAAATAATGCAGAAGTGGCACCTACATAAGCCACAATATTCAATGCCTCAGGTGCGGATAATGCAAATACAGGAAATAATCTTGCTACTAAAAAAACACCGGCAACCACCATGGTAGCAGCATGTATTAATGCCGAAACAGGAGTAGGGCCTTCCATTGCATCGGGTAACCAGATATGTAAAGGGAACATGGCACTTTTTCCTGCACCTCCAATAAACACCAGCACCAATCCCCATGTTAATGCAGATACACCAAGAAAAGAAGCACTCAATATATTCTTCAACTCATTTGATTCGGGAGAAGTTAAAGTGGCAATCAAAGTTTTAAAATCTAGTGTACCGGAATAAAATGATAAGATCAAAATGCCGATTAAAAAACCAAGATCTGCAAAACGGGTTACAATAAATGCTTTTTTACAAGCAGCAACTGCAGCTGGTTTATCGTAATAATAGCCAATTAATAAAAATGATGATACACCCACTAATTCCCAAAAAATATACATTTGAAAAATGTTGGAAGAAATTACTAATCCCAACATGGAAAAAGTAAATAAACCAAGGAATGCATAATAAGTAGGAAAACGTACATCTCCTTTCATGTAAGCAAGGCTGTAGATATGTACCATCAGCGAAACAAAAGTTACCACCAGCAACATCATTACAGAAATTGGGTCTAGGATGATACCCATATCAATGGAAAGCCCTGGTGAAAACTCCAGCCATGTAATTGTAAATGGAACCAGCCTTTGATAAACGCCATCTACTTTTCCGTACTCAAAGAAATAACCGTAAGCAACATAAACAGCCAGTGCTGTAGATATCAATAACAATGTAGTGGCAATAATGCCAGACGTGTTTTTAAAATATTGTCGCCCAAATAAACCGAGCATTAAAAAACCTGCTACCGGTAATAAAGGAATCAGCGCTATGTAAAATGAGTTTGGCATAATGGCCTCACCCTTGTTCTCCCAATGGTTCGGGAGAGGCAGGGCTTTTTTTATTTTTAGACTTTAGTAATTAAGCATTTCAAAATTTAATCTTTTTCAACTTTTCTTGTTTATATTCTTCACTATATTCTTCTCCATTTTCCCCTTTAGGGGATAGGGGCTAGTTCTTCATCTCCTCCGTGCTCTCTACATCAATAGATTGATGGCTTCTGTATAAATTAATAATGATGGCAATGGCAACAGCAGCTTCGGCAGCGGCAATGGCAATTACAAAAATGGTAAAGAACAAACCATCCAGTTTATGCGGCCACAAATATTTGTTAAACGCAATAAAATTCAGGTTTACACTATTTAAAATAAGCTCTACACTCATTAAAATGGTAATGAGGTTTCTTCTGGTAAGAAAGCCATACACACCAATAAAGAAAAGTGAGGCACTGATAAATAAGATATGATTTAATCCTGGTTGCATTAGGTGGTTTCGGGTTTAGTTCTTAATGCAATAACGATACAACCAATTAAAGCAGCCAATAATAAAATACTCACTACTTCAAAAGGTAAGGCGTAACCGCCCACTTCTGTTCCTAACATTTGAGTGCCAATATTAACTACAGTAGGTTCAACAACTGTTTCAGTTGAGCCAATAAATTCATGCTGATATAATTGAACTAATATTATAGCCAATCCGCAAAAAGCGGCCAGTGCTGAAAATAATTTTCTGCCCATTTTTTGTTGCGGCATTTTTTCTCCTGTTTTTTGTGTTAAGAAAATAGAGAAAATAATGAGCACCACAATACCACCCACATAAACTACAATTTGAACTGCAGCAATAAATTCGTACTGCAACCAAAAATAAAGTCCGGCAATGCCAATTAATGAAAACAACAGATAAATAGCAGATCGAAATATCTGCCGGCTGGTAACAGCCAACAGTCCACTCACCAGTGTTAGTGATGCCAGCAAATAAAATATAATAGTAGATCCTTCCATTTTTTAAATTTCAATTTTATTCCACACCTTCCATTATTTTAGAGCCAGGGTTATTTAATATTTTCGTTAATTCATTTCTGTCAAACACACTGTGTTCAAATGTTGGTACCATTATAATTGCATCTGAAGGGCAGGCCACCACACATAAATTACACATGGTACACAATTCCAAATGGTACACTAGTTTATCAATGGCTTTTTTCTTTTTTCCTTCCGTTGTTAATTCATTTTTAAAAATTACTTTAATGGTTCCATTTGGGCAAGCCAGTTCGCAGGCCTGACAACCGGTGCAGCGGTGTTCATTCTTTTCATCATGTGGCATTACCACTTCGCCTTTAAACCTTTCGGCCATTACCAGTGTATCCCTGTTATCAGGATATTGCTCTGTAATAATTTCTTTGTGGTGCGTAAAATAATAACCGGTACGCTTTAAGCCCACCAATAATGATTTTACTGCATTGTAAACATCTTTTATATAATTAACGATAAACATACTTCTATCCCCTAAAGGGGAAATAATTATTTTTTATGAATAAATTTTGTCCTCAATTCTATTTAATTATTTAAACATCAGTTTTCATGGCAAATCTCTTCCATTCCCTCATCAGGGGATAGGAGCTAAAAATGCCATCCCAAAATCGCCATCAACGTTACCAACAAAATATTAAACATGCTGATAGGTAATAAATATTTCCATTCTAAATTTAATAACTGATCAATTCTTAAACGTGGGAAAGTCCACCTGAACCACATAATCACAAATATTAAGAAAAATGTTTTACCAAAAAACCAAATACTGGATGGTATATAATCCATTATATGATTAAAATTTTCCCATGTACCTATATGAAAGGGCATCCAGCCTCCTAAAAATATGGTAGCCCCAATTGCACAAACAATAAACACATTTATATATTCCGCTAAGAAAAATAAAGCGAATTTCATTCCTGAATATTCAGTATGGAAACCAGCTGTTAATTCACTTTCTGCTTCAGCCAAATCAAAAGGAGCCCGGTTAGTTTCCGCAGTTACTGCAATAATGTAAATAACAAAAGCAATAATTACAGGGATATGTCCTTTAAAGATCCACCAGCCATCTTGTTGTGATGTGATAATATCATTTAAATTTAAACTGCCTGTTAAAACAACAATGGCAAGTACAGAAAGCCCAGCAGATAATTCATAACTTACAATTTGTGCTCCACTACGCATGGCTCCCATAAGTGAATATTTATTATTGCTTGCCCATCCAGCCATTAAAATACCAATTACAGAAATAGAGGATATAGCTGAAATATAAAGCACACCTATATTCATATCCCATATCTGAAAATCTTTTGCAAAAGCTATGGGTGCCATCAAAAGCATTGCAACCATCATTGCAATATATGGTGCCAGATTAAATAAAAATTTATCAGATCCTCCTGGAGTCATTCCTTCCTTTACCAAAAGTTTTACAGTATCAGCTAAAGATTGCAGCATTCCTTTTGGACCAACACGGTTTGGGCCAAGCCGTATCTGCATCCATGCAGCAACTCTTCTTTCCATAATTACTAAAACCAATCCTAATGCTGCAAACAAACCAATTACACATACACCAATAATCACCATTTCGGCAACCAACGCCCATGTTGGGTTGAAAGTTTGATGCAACCATTGATCTATTCCACTTGATATGTTAGATAAACTCCACACTACTTTTATTTTTTATTTTTTGTAACCGGCGCTAAACCATTTTTCAACTTCATTGGAATCGCACTCTAGTACAATATATCTTAATTTAACTTTAATTATGTTTTACACTTTTAACGGTCAATATCCGGTATCACCAAATCAAGCGTTCCCATCATTGCTACCAAATCACCCAACTTACTACCTCTTGCCATATGATCCAATGCTGAAAGATTTGAAAAACCAGGTGAACGGTATTTAATTCGATACGGAGTAGTACCACCTTCACTAACTATATATACTCCAAATTCTCCTCTTGCTGTTTCCACTCTTTGATAAAATTCTCCTTTAGGTAGTTTTAAAACAGCTTTTGTTTTAGTTTGAAAATCGCCTTCGGGAATATTATCAATTAACTGTTCTATAATTTTTATGGATTCATTCATCTCTTTTATGCGCACCATATATCTTGCAAACGAATCGCAACCGGTTTCTAATATTTCGTCAAACTGCACTTTATCATATACTTCGTAAGGATACATTTTTCTAATATCACAACTAACATTACTTCCTCTTGCAGCCGGCCCGGTAACACCATAGGATATAGCATCCTCTTTGGATAAAATACCCACGCCTTTCATCCTGTTTTGAAAAATAATATTGCCCGTCACCATCTCATCAATCTCATCTACTTTGGAGGTGAACTGCTTTACAAAATTTTTCACTTTGGTTTGGAAGTTTG
>JAYUTC010000124.1:0-2099 GCA_043755395.1 Ferruginibacter sp. | reverse complement strand
ATTAAAGGGCAGAAAGTCATTAACGCACTGATGGGTAAATTTATGGGAAGTAATTTGGTAGTATCCGGGCCAATAAAACCCAGTATCCAAAAGGGAATGGAAAGTGCAAGCACAAGTATAAAAAAATTAATGCATGTCTTTGTTACATTTTCAGTCATTTTGTTTTTTATTTTTTAGTGTAGCCAAATGGAAATCGGGTTAAGGTTTTTGACCCCCACAAAAAAATTACAATAACAGCTACTGTTGCAATTACTGAATAATGAATGTATGGATAGTCAACCAACGGATTGTGTATTTCATCTTTTGGAAACAATATCCTTCCTAAATTAAACATGGTATGAAATAAAATACAAGCGAATAAACTTTTTCCGGTATTATTGAAAATCCAAACTATTAAAACCCTTACTGCTACTGTACCAAGCGTTCCCCAGGCTATCCAAACTGCATTGTGGCCTTGTTGTATGATGGATGGGTAATGCCACACTGCCCAAGGGATACCAATAATTATACTTGCTGATAATGCTCCGTACCTTGCCTGCACAGGCTCAATGGCATAACCCATATAGCCAACTTCTTCTGCAATTGCGCCAAGAAAAAAGAAACTAAACAGCACAGGAATGGAAAGAAAAGAAACCTGGAATTTGCTTGCAACAGGTAATCCTGAAAAGTAAATTATTAAGTAAATAACCAAATACATTAATGATGGCAGAAGAATGACAGGCATAAACCATACCTTTTTTTTGACACGGCCAAAGTCGAAAATTCGCCTAAATAATTTATTAATACCGCTGCGTCCATCTTCTTTGTAAACTAAAATGCTTGCTGCAATTAAGGGAGTAAAAGCGGCAAGAATATCAGTGATAGGAATATCCAATGGCAGCCCTTTAATGTCAACCATTGTTTCAAGTATCCATAAGGGAATAGAGAGGCTGTAAACTATTAGAAAGAATTTTAGTGGTTGTCTATTGGATGATTTGGTTGTATCCATTATTGCGATTGATAAAATATTATGACTCCAGTTTTTTATAAAAGCCTCTAACCTGCGGCAGCAATGCAACAAAAATTAATAGAATAGAAAATAACATATAAAAGTTGTGCAACCAACCTACTGCCTGCAGAAAATACATTTCGGTTTGTAACCAGATGATGAGTGCAAAAGCTACATAAATACTGAACGACCATGCCCAGTGCAAATCTTTAAAAAAATTAAACTGCTCCGCAAATGGTGATGGTATTTTTTTGAGTAACGCAAAAATTAGTAAGGTTGGAAAAAGCCCTAACACAACAAATAAAATAATACCCGGAATTAAAAAATTATCGAATGGAGAATTTTGCAGGAGAGACAATGGCAAACCACCCAACAGTTTACCCGATGGAGAAATAATTAATGCACCGCCACCCCCAATGGCACTTAGTCCGAGAAAGGCCAATAGGAATAGATGAATATTTCTTGCTGTTTTTATTTTCATGAATATTTATTTACAAGTCTGTAAATGATGCCACAAACTATGAGTATAAAAAAGATTGTATAAATTTGCTTATTATATTTTGCTAACCAATTGGGCAGATAAATATCAAAGTTATCCTTATTGGAATCAGAATATTTACGAGCCATTATAGTAAGCGGACACATTTTTTTAAAAAGAAGTAATACTAATCCCTCTGCTAAAATTAGTGCAATACCTATCCAAACATATTTGTCAATTTTATTTACGATTACTGCGTACGCCATATAGAATAATACCACATTGAAGAAAAGCCAAATGATGGTGTGAATGATTTTAGTAATTATTAATTTTTGAACATCTGCTATCATCAGGATTTTCTTATTGTTGGTGTAGATTTAATGTTGCCGGTAATTTTACTCTTTCCCCGTCAGAAAGATTTGTTGGCTTATACTTTATCAGTAAATAAATTGCAAGAAATACAAAGCCTGTACTTACAACTGCCACAATATAATTTTTATCAAAAGCAGAAGCTATGTTATTAGTTAAATGAAATATAATGGCAGCCAATACACATCCTCTGCTCAAATTGAAGATTGATGTGAGTATAATTGCTCCGACAAAAATCCCAAAGAAAAAACCTATCGCAATACC
>JAYUTC010000123.1:0-5291 GCA_043755395.1 Ferruginibacter sp. | reverse complement strand
ACACTCTTGGCAATTATACAGTAACCTTAATTGCTACCAATATAAATGGCTGTAGCGATAGTATTACAAAAAATCAATTTGTACGTATACAAAAACCCGTAGTTGGTATAAATGGATTGCCATTAGAAGGATGTGTGCCTTTTACTATTAGCCCTACCCCAAATGTAAATGCAGTAGATGGCGTAGCATCTTATTTGTGGGATTTTGGAGATGGTGGAAATTCTCTTCTGCAAAATCCATCTCATACTTATCCCTTACAAGGCAATTATACAGTAAAATTATATATAACAACCAATGATGGCTGCACAGATTCTTCAGTATTTATAAATGCAGTAAGAGTTGGTAACAAATCATTAGCCAATTTCAGTGCTATACCGTTGTCGCAATGTGTTGGCCAACCTGTGCAGTTTACTAATTTAACTGTTCCTTCGGACAGATGGAACTGGGATTTTGGAGATGGAATAGGTAATTCACCTTTACAAAACCCTGCATACACCTATCTGGATACCGGAAGGTTTTCTATTCGTTTAATTGCCTGGAATAATGGCTGTACCGATACTTTAATCAGAACTAGTTATATTACTGCATTGCCGCCAGTAGCCAGATTCATCAACACTTTTAATTGTGGCAATAAATTACAGGTTGCTTTTACAGACCAATCTGTACTGCCCCAAACATGGTTTTGGGATTTTGGAGACGGCTTTACATCTGCTGCTCAAAATCCTGTACATATTTATACAACTTTTGGTACTTATAATGTATCGCTAACGGTAACTAATGGAGGCTGTAGTAATACCAGAATTAATAGCATAATATTATTTAATGAATTGGCAAACTTTACTGTTGCAGATGATACTATTTGTACCAGCCAATTGGCTTTATTTCAAACAACGGGAATAAATCTGGCTAATATAGCATCGTATTTTTGGGATTATGGAGATGGGGTTTCCGGGTTAGGTTCTAATATTACTACTCATATTTACACTTTACCCGGTTTATATTCTGTTTCTCTCACAATTACTGATATCAGAGGTTGTGTTTCTTCATTTATAAAACCTAATATTATAAGAGTTTGGGGGCCAACTGCAAATTTTGCCTTTTCCCCATTAACAGGATGTAAGCCTTTAAATGTAAATTTTACTGATCTTACATCAACTGATGGTGTACATCCTCTTACCACATGGGTATGGAATTTTGGAGATGGGATTACGCAAAATTATTCAAGTCCTCCTTTTAACCATGTTTATGATACTACCGGATTTTTTAATCCTGGCCTCACTGTAACGGACAGTTACGGTTGCAGCAATACATTTTCAAGTAATATTCAGGTATTTGTATCCAAACCAAAATCAATTTTTTCTACCGCAGATTCTTTAACCTGCGTAGGGAAAAACGTGATTTTCACTAATTCTTCAACGGGTATTGGATTAAATTATAGCTGGGATTTTGGAGATGCTACAACCTCTGCAATTATTAATCCTGTAAAAAATTATGCATTCGATGGTATTTATACTGTCAAATTAATTGCAACGGATATTAATGGTTGTAAAGACACCGCTACCAAATTAAATTATATAAAAGTACATTCAGCAAAAGCATCCTTTATTGTAAACGATTCTATAAGTTCCTGTACACCTTTTGAAGTAATTTTTACAAATACTTCTTTATATTCAACTAGTGCCACCTGGATTTTTGGTGACGGCACTACCTCTACTCTTACACAACCAACACATTATTATTCTGCCTTAGGGACATATATTGCCAGATTAGCAATAGCAGGCCCTGGCGGCTGTGTTGATACCATCAACAAAACAATAACATTGTATCCATCCACTGCAGTTTTAACCTATTCACCGTTGGCAGGATGCTCTCCATTAGATGTTATTTTTCATGTTTCTACTCCAGGGCCCGTTACTTACTTATGGGACTTAAATGATGGCAATACTTTAATAACCACCGATTCTAATTTAGTATATACTTATTTTATTCCTGGTCAGTTTGTGCCAAAGGTAATTATAGAAGATCAAACCGGATGTCAAATACCCGTTGCCGGAATTGACACCATTACTGTAACAAAAAGCTTTGTAGATTTTGCAGCAGATGATTCTTTGCTTTGTGATGCAGGAATAATAAATTTTACAGATTCATCTACAAGCAATGGTGTTATTGCTAACTATAACTGGGATTTTGGTGATGGCAGCACGTCCATTTCACAAAATCCTTCACATAATTATACTGCGCCTGGTATATATACAGTTCGTTTAATTGTGACAACAACTAATGGTTGCAGTGATACAGCTACCAAAACAAATCTTATTAAAGTAGTGGCTACACCGGTAATTGATATTGCTGGAAATATTCCTATATGTATGCTGAGCAATCTTTCTTTTAAAGGAATTTTGTTACAACCGGATACTTCGATATTACTTTGGAAATGGAGTTTTGGAAATGGAAATTCCTCCATATATCAAAATCCGATATCGCAGAGATATGATACAGCAGGAAATTATCCAATACAATTGATAGTAACCAATAGCAGCGGTTGTGCAGATACTTTAAACCGAACTGTTGTAGTTAATCCGTTACCCGTTATTGATGCAGGGCCCGATAAAATAATTGGTGTAGGTTCCTCTATTGGTTTAAATCCAACCGGCTCCACAGTAGTTGACTATTTATGGACGCCTGCTGCTGCGTTGTCTTGTACTATTTGCTATAATACTGTAGCTTCGCCTAAGAATACTACTACTTACAGCATTAAAGTTACTGATGCAAATGGATGTATCAACACTGATAAATTAACTATCATTGTAATTTGCAATGATAAAAATGTATTTATACCCAATACTTTTTCTCCAAATAATGACGGAGTAAATGATTGGTTTTATCCAAGAGGGACAGGCCTGTTTTCCATACAAAGTATGCGTATATTTAACCGATGGGGAGAAATGGTTTTTCAAAAGGTAAATCTTTTTCCAAATGACCCTACTGTGGGTTGGGATGGAAAATATAATGGAAGATTATTAAATTCAGATGTTTATACATACATTATTGACATAATATGTGAGAACAACAATGTACTCACCTACAAAGGAAATATTACCCTAATTCAATAATAATTATGAAAATTATACGTTTCAAGGCTAATAAAGATGCACTACCGACAAAAAGTAGCAATATGAAAAAAGGTTTACCAAAACCTTTACTGCTTTTATTTATACTGCTAATAACGGGTGCAAAAGCCTTTACACAAGATATTCATTTTTCTCAATTTTTTGAAACCCCTTTACTTAGAAATCCGGCTCTTGCAGGTATTTTCAGTGGCGATATAAGAATTCAGGCAGTTTACCGTAATCAATGGAATAGTGTAACAGTACCATATCAAACTGGCTCATTTAATGCTGAGTATAAAAAACCGATTGGTAAAGGGGATGATTTTATAACTATTGCTGGTCAGATTTTATATGATAAAGCTGGTACAGTTGCTTTGCAATCAACACATATTTTACCAGCAATAAATTATCATAAATCATTAAGCACCGAAAGAAATATGTACCTCTCTTTAGGTTTTATGGGGGGATGGGTACAACGTAGCATTGACAGAAGCAAGATTACTACAAACAGCCAATTTGATGGTACTGGTTTTAATCCGGGTTTATCAACCGGCGAAAATTTTCCCAGAAATTCTTATTCCTATTTAGATGGAAGTGTGGGTATGAGTTTTAATTCACAGGTTGGAGATAATACAGATAATAATATTTATTTTGGAATTGCCTATCATCACTTTAATAAAGCAACCAAAATATCATTTTATGGAAATCCCAATTACGAGATGATACCGAAATGGGTTGGTTCAGTTGGTATAAGAATGAATATGAATGAATATTCATACTTTACTTTTTTAGCAGATTATTCCAAACAGGGAACATTTACAGAAACTATGGCAGGTGCTTTATATTCCTGGAAACTGGATGACATGGAAAATCCAAAATACATTTTACATGCCGGTGCGTTTTTACGTTGGAAAGATGCTTTAATTCCTGTTGCAAAATTAGAATTTAAACCATTAGCTATATCTGTTAGTTATGACGCTAATTTATCCCAACTAAAAACAGCCAGTAGTGGTCAGGGTGGATTTGAATTGGCTTTAACTTATCAAAAATATTTAGACAGATATAATACCAGTGCAGATGCTGTACGTTGCCCCAAGTTTTAATTTATATTTTTTTAAAAATAAATTACTAATCATTTTTAAAATTTATTTTTCTAACGAATATTATTAAAAAAAAGCCCCAACATAAATGTGGGACTTCCTTTGAAAGTTACATTTTTATTTATCATCCGGATTATTTAAACTAAATATAATAGCAGCTAAAGCTCCTCCACCTAAACAACCTACCAAATATATCCAAATATTTTGCCAGCAAATTGCTTTTGTAACACATAATCCTATTGCAACAGCCGGATTAAAAGCCCCTCCTGAAAATTTACCTAATGCTGTTGCCATTGCTAAAACTGTACCTCCTATTGCAAGGCCATAAAAGCTATTGCCCAAATTGCCTTTAGCAGTAGCCACATTTAATACAACATAGGCTAACGCAAATGTACCTAATAATTCGGCCACCATTGCCTTGATATTTGTTGAGGGTAAATCGGCACATTCGGATGCAATACCATCCTGAAAAAAATAAACAATAAGTAAAGAAGCACTTATTGCAGCTGCAATTTGAAAAGCCCAATACATTATTGCGTCATTCATTTCAATTTTTCCTCTCATCCAAACAGCAAGTGTTACAGCAGGATTATAATGCCCACCAGAAATATGCCCTCCAGCATAAACCATAATCATTAATGCCAATGAAGCTCCAACAGCACCACCCATTGCTGCGCCCATAACAAGAAAAAATGTTCCAATAAACTCAGTTAAATACTTATTCATAATATTTTTTTTATTAATAAAATTCCAATAGCTAAATATACTAAAATGAATCAATTGGTGTTAACATTTTATACACAGTTATCTTAACTAATAAATTAAAATAATAGTATTATGGCAATTGAAATAGGACAAATTGCACCTGAATTCAATCTATTTACCACTGCAAAAAACAAAGTTATTTTAAGTGAAAAAAGAGGTAAAAACTTATTACTATTATTTTTTCCACAGGCATTTACCGGGACTTGTACAAAAGAATTATGTGCAATAAGGGATGATATAGGCAGATACAGTAATGCTAATTCGGAAGTTTTAGGAATTTCTGTAGATTCAGTTTTTACTTTAAATAAGTTTAAAG
>JAYUTC010000122.1:0-13609 GCA_043755395.1 Ferruginibacter sp. | reverse complement strand
TGTTAAAGTACTTTTAATTATACAGGTACTACTATCAGCCCCTTCAATACTTACCCCAACAGCTAAAACGCATTGTGCTGTTTCTGTGTAAGTACCTGAATTAACATGAATTAAGTCACCAGGCGTAGTAACGGCTTGAGTTGCTTTTGCTAATGTTTTCCAAGGATTGCCAATACTGCCATTTCCGGTTGCATCATTACCTGATGGGCTGATGTACCAAATAGTGGCTTGAGTTGTACTAAATAATAATATTGATAAAATTAGTAATAATGGTTTCATAAGATTAAGGACTTTGAGAGGATATTTTTTTGTAGCCTATATATTGTATTAACGACAAAAAAATAGGTTTTATTGTTTATATTAAAACAGCTGTATAAACTTACTTTACATTGAAAAATAATGATCAAAAACCAATTTATGCAAATATTGTGCCTTTTTTACTATTGTTTAAAAAATGTTAATTTGTTACAGATTCATTTTAAAATGATTGATATAGCATTAAAAATTAAGGTTTCAAATTTATCATAAAAATACCACGTATAAACACTTAGTAGAAATTCAATTAAAAAGTATTTAATTTACTAAAATGGAAATCATTTTAAAAAATATTAACCTTCTTCATAAGGAAGTAGACGAATAATTTGCTGAAAAGGAAAATTGACTAATACTTATGGAGAATATGATAACATTTTTTAAAGTTTAAAAAGGTGTTTTTAATCTTTTAAAGGACTCCCATTCCAATTTTTAAAAGTAGAACATAAAATGAACCTGTAAAGAATTACGGGTACATCAAAGTTCAATTTCCCTAAAAGGAAGCAAATTGCCTGGACTTAATATTTTATAATTCTCTATGGGAGATATCAATGGGAAATGCAATTTGGTATTGTTCTTTATCATAATCAAAGCAGATAATCAACTTCAAACAAATTTAATACTAATAATTATTTTCTTTTTAAATATTTTCTATTTTTCCAGCCATATAATCCTGCTATTGACATGAATAAAAGTATAAAGTGATAGGCACTATAAAATAAATAATTCTTTATAAAATACAAAAGTATTAAAGTAGTATTGCTTATTATCCACCAGTACCAGCTTTCTATTTTTTTTCTAACCATTAACCATATAGCTAAAAAAGCTGAGGTAGTTGCCAATGCATCGGCCAATAGAATAGCGTTGGGAGTAAATTCTTTTTTAAAATAGCTATAGCAAAAGTAGAGAATCAAAAAGACAGCTAAAAAAAATGCCAAGTGTAAAAGCCATTCTTTTTTTACCGATTGAGTAATACGAATAATGCGGTGTTTCCTATTATCTCTTTTTAACCATAAAAACCAGCCATAAATACACATAATAATAAAATAAAAGTTTAAAACAATTTCTCCTAAAAACTGCTGGTCAAAGTTTAAAAAAGTTGTAATTAAAATGTAAATTAATCCCATGGGATATACATAAATGTTCTCTTTTCGGCTGAACCATAAACTAAAAATTCCTGCAAATACAGCAACAAATACAAGCATCCCTGTGCTTTTTAATGCATAATAAAACGGCCTTATAATGTTCATCTTTAAATTTATAAAAGAGAAGATGAAAGGGTTGCTTGATATATTATTTTTGAAGATATAATGATGCGGTGCCCCCGTACTGAATGCCGGCATATTAGCGTTTCCATTACCCGATAAAGTATTGTTTTTAATAGTCAGAGTGTCAATTATTACTGCGGGACTTGCAACAATACAGCCTGCGCTGAAATTTTGAATAATATTATCTATAATTTGTACATTATTTACTTTTAATGCACCTAATATACCAATTCCCCAATAGGGTTTTTCTGCTGTACTAGCTATAAATTTATTTTTGTAAACAAATAAATTGCTTAGTGAATAAAAACTGTTTCCATCTTGCCCGATTATTATAGCAAAACCAAGGTGGCTTTTATTTAACACTCCAATATTTTCACATATATTATTCTCAACCTTTATCTGATCAATGGCATTTCCTACTCTAGGCACAAAACATATTGCAACTCCTACATTCCTAATAAGATTGTTTTCAATTATTGCACCATTAACCTGATGTTCCAATGTTATACCTTGTACAGCAATACTATTTAATGAAGGATGGCTAATTGTATTATGGTGCACCCATACTGAAAAGGCATAAGTTGTTTTATCAATTTGATCCAAATCAACATCACCAGTAATTGTATTATTATAGATCTCTACTCCCCCTAAAATACTCCATAGTTCAATGGCAAAATCCCAGTCTCCATCCCCTAAAAAAGCACCAGAAAACTCATTTTTAATTAGAGTGTTATTGTATATTTTTACTTCTTTTATGTACCCACCGTTATAATATTTAATTGGCCATCCATTAGCCCCTTTAGCTCTTTGATTTTGGGTAATAAAATTATTATAAATCAACATTCCATTTTGCCCTCCTATACTTAAACAACCTCTACCCCATCCATCAAATGAAGCGCAGTTTAATATAGTGCTATTATAAAAACTATTACCAATTGCAAAAATTGATGGTGCAGATTCCACATTGTCATCCCTTCCTGTAAAATAAATTGCACCATCTAAGAAATTTACAAAAGTTACATTATATACACTCACATTGCTTCTTCCTGAAATATATACACCCCAAAAAGTAGCAAGATTTTGTCCATCAAATTTTAAATTTGAGATATGTTGATTTCCATTTGTTCCTTCGGCAGAACGACAATTTAATATTTCGGTATAAGCTGCTGTTAAAGTGCTTTTAATTATACAGGTACTACTATCATCCCCTTCAATACTGACACCAACAGCTAAAACGCATTGTGCTGTTTCTGTGTAAGTACCTGAATTAACATGAATAATATCGCCAGTGCCAAAAACAGTTGATGTTGCTTTAAAAAGTGTTTTCCAGGGATTTGAAATGGTGCCAGTACCACTGGCATCGCTGCCAGCTGTGCTAATGTAGTAAGTAGTTGCACTTGTAATATCAGCAATGCAGAAGAATAAAATAGATAAAATTATTCTCATACGGTATTGGAATAATATTGGAAAATTTGTTCCAAACAAAATTTTATTCTAAAATTTATCATATTTTATTTGAAAATATACAATTAAAGTTTGAGCAACGGATTTTAACTTACAATTGTAAAATACCATTCAAACTTAATCTTTTCATAAAAATCCAAATTACATCTTTAAGTGGAAAATTTTAATATGTATATTTGTTTCTTATTTAAGTAAATGAATTTGTATTAGTTACTCTACATTAGAGTTTAATTTTTTTATTTTGGGTTTAAACAATAAATATGAATTAATAAGTGTTAATATGAACATTTAGGCACAAATCCATAAAACATATGTTTTTCGAAATTTGCCAATCAATAAAAAAATAAATACCTGACAAAAATAAATACCTGCATATAACCTTATACAAAAGCTTATATAACTCACTTATACATATAAAATTCAGGATGGATACTAATTATATAATACGAAAAGCAACAATAAAGGATGTGGACTTTTTAGCTGATGTAATAATTGGTGCCGAAAAAAGTTTGACAGATAATTTAGGTCTTGCTAATTTTTTTGATTTAACTGAAGCAAAAGTGAAAGAATACCTCATTACTATATTAGAAGAAGAAGTAGATGGCTGCGATTTTTCTATTAGCAGTTTTTTTATTGCCTGGTATGGCGATAAACCAGTAGGCGCTTTGGGTGGCTGGGTAGAAGGTTATTATGATGGCATGTCTTCCAATATACTTAAATCTAATTTAATTTCATTCGTGTTTCCAAAAGAAAATGTTATAAGGGCACAGCTCAAAATGGAAATGATACAAGAAATGTTGCATATTGAGCGACCAAGGGGAACTTATCAACTTGAATACATTTACGTAGATAATGAACACAGGGGTAAAAGAATAACGCAGCAATTGATGGATGTACACCTGGCTTATGCTAAAGAATTAGATCCTAAAGTAAATAAAGCTCAGTTATCCTGCTTTGAAAATAACGAGTCAATTATTAAAGCACATGAAAGAAATGGGTACCATAAAATGAGAAGGTATGTATGCGAAAATATAGAAATTCTCAATTATTTGCCTTATAATGTTAAAGTGATGTTGGAAAAGACTTTTTGAAAAAATACGAAATGATTTTAAATTTTTTCATCAAGATTATTAGTAATTTTATTTTTCAGATAATTTTCAAAAATCTCCCTGTTTTTTGCATTACTTATTGCCTCTAAATGCTGCTGATGATGCAAATCGGTACCTACAAGTGGTGCCAGTTCTTTTTCCATAATAAACTTTGCAGCTTTTAATGCCCTTTTACCATAATAACCCGTTAACGATAACAGGTTAACCTGTAAAATAAACCCCATTTCTATTAGCCGGTAATACTGATCAAAATTTTGCTGATAATAATGATACCGTTCGGGATGAGCAAGAATGGGCAGATATCCATTTGATATAATGCCTGATGTAATTTCCCCAAGATTTTCCGGAGTTGAAGAATATGAAATTTCTGTTAATATTATATTTTTATGAAGCGTTAACAGGGGTTCTTTCTTTTGCAGCAATTCCATAAAATAATCATCCAGCATATATTCTGCTGCTGCAGATAACTCCATTTTTATACCTGCTTTTTTACAAGCTGCTTTTACTTTTTCTAATGCATCCGAAATTGTTTGTTGTGTATTTCTGTACAAATCTCCAATAATATGTGGGGTAGCAATGGATTTACGTATACCTAAATTATATAAGCCCTTAATTAATTGTAATGAAGTTTCTATATCAGGCGATCCATCATCTATACCGGGTAAAATATGGGAATGAATATCTGTAGTAAAAGGCAAATTTTCAGGTACCCGTTCTTGTTTCTTTTTAAAAAAATTGAACATAATTTTTAAAAAATATATTGAATCAAAAATTGCAAACTAATGATTAGTTAAACATAAATTGGTGTATAATATATTAAACGAATCAATACAGCATTTTTTAAAGTCTACTGCTTACTAACTTTTTTCAAAAACTACCGGCTCCAAATTTATTTTGTCAATAATTGTAGTTAGTTGCAGCCCCATGCTTTCTATTCTTACACTGGCACGATTGCCCGAAATGTGCAACAAAATTCCCTGATAATTCATTAGTGCTCCTTGTTTTACCTGTACTTTGGAGTTTATTTCCAAAGGACCTTCAACTACTTCTACAAAATTAAATTCTTTTAAAAATTTACGTATAGTGGCAATTTCGCTTTCTTTAATTATTGCAGGCTTGCCAAGCCAATTAACGTAATTTAAAATTCCTGCAATTTTTACTAATTCCCATTTCTTATCCTCAGCAACCTTTGCAAAAACATAGGACTTAAATAATGGTTCCATAACAGTCTTTTTCCTGTCGCTCCATTGTTTAGTTACTTTATGTAGTGGGCAATAATATTCAACTCCTCTTGCTTCAAGCATTGCGGCTACCTTTTTTTCCCAACGGGGTTTTGTATAAAAAGCATGCCAATAGATATTACTTTCCATTATTATAAATTTCTTTGGGGTATTCAATTACTACTGGCAGGTAATTAAATATTAATTAAATATACAAAGTTTACCGAAAGTGAATTTTAAAAAAATAAAATGTAATTACATATTTAAGTTTATGATTCAATTAGCAATTTTACAATTACCGGAAAATCGGATGCTGTCATCATAAAAAAAATTACATTTGTAACCTCACCCCTCAACAAAATAAGGGCGCTATATATTATGACCAAAGGACCAATTTCAAATTTTATAGAACACCATTACCGTCATTTTAATGCGGCAGCTTTAATGGATGCTGCCAAAGGGTATGTAACTCATTTAGATGAGGGCGGTAAAATGATGATAACACTTGCCGGAGCTATGAGTACCGCAGAATTAGGTTTAAGCCTTGCCGAAATGATTCGACAGGATAAAATTGCCATCATCAGTTGTACAGGGGCTAATTTGGAAGAAGATATTATGAACCTGGTGGCACACAGCCATTATAAAAGAGTGCCCAATTACCGTGATCTAAGTCCTCAGGAAGAGTGGGACTTACTGGAGAATCATTACAACCGTGTTACAGATACCTGCATACCGGAGGAAGAAGCTTTTAGAAGATTGCAGCAGCATATTCATAAAATATGGAAAGAAGCTGATGATAAAGGCGAACGATATTTTCCGCATGAGTATATGTATAAAATGTTACTGAGCGGCGTTCTGGAACAGTATTATGAAATAGATCCTAAAAACAGCTGGATGCTTGCGGCTGCAAAAAAAAATATACCCATTGTAGTACCAGGATGGGAAGACAGTACGATGGGAAATATCTTTGCATCGTACATTATAAAAAATGACTTGAAGGCAACCACCATGAAGAGCGGTATTGAATATATGGTTTGGTTGGCCGATTGGTACCGGAATAATTCAGCCGGTAAAGGGGTTGGTTTTTTTCAGATAGGCGGTGGCATAGCCGGAGATTTTCCTATTTGCGTTGTGCCAATGATGTATCAGGATTTGGAGTGGCATGATGTTCCGTTCTGGAGTTATTTTTGCCAAATAAGCGACAGTACCACATCTTATGGTTCTTATAGTGGCGCTGTGCCCAACGAAAAAATTACCTGGGGCAAATTAGATATAAACACTCCTAAGTTTATTGTAGAAAGCGATGCTACTATCGTGGCACCGCTGATATTTGCCTGGGTGTTGGGTTGGTAAGTTTTTACGTAAAGCCGAAAATGAAATATAAAAGCCGCAAAGTAAATTTGCGGCTTTTTATCTCTGCTTCTTTGCGTTAAATTCCTTTACCTGGTTCCCATATTCAATGGCGTATCTCTTTTCAGCATCCCATCTCTGTTGGCAATCTCCCAGGCAGTATGAAAAATCATACGAACCCTTTTTTCGTATAAATCCCAGGTTATTTTATCAACTGTATCGGTTGGTTTATGATAATCTGCTTTTAACATGCCATCATAAAAAAACAAAATGGGAACCCCTTTTTTAGCAAAATTGTAATGATCACTGCGGAAATAAATACGGTTTTGATCATTGGGGTCATCAAATTTATAATCTAATACCAGGTTGGTATATTTATTATTAACCCCTTCGTTAATAATAGGTAAATCGCTACTTAACTTATCGTGGCCAATTACATACACATAGTTCATAGTATCGCCGGTTTTTCTTTCGGTATCAATCCGGCCTACCATATCTGTATTTAAATCTACCGTTGTTTTATCTAAAGGGAAAAACGGATGCTCGCTATAATATTCACTTCCCCATAGTCCTTTTTCCTCTCCACTAACTGTCATAAAAACCATTGTTCTTCTTGGACGGTGGCCTTCCGCAGCTGCTTTTGCAAAAGCTTCTGCCATTTGAATTACAGCACATGTCCCGCTGCCATCATCATCGGCACCATAATAAATTTTCCCATCACGCATACCTAAGTGATCATAGTGCCCTGTTAAAAAAACGTATTCATCTTTTTTATCAGTGCCTTCAATAATTCCCACCACATTGCTTGCATTAATAGTATTGCGGTATTTATTAAAAGTAAAAGAAGTTTTTACTTTCTTTTCAATTGCCCACTGTTTATCTAGCAACTTGTTGGCTTTGCAGATTTTTAAAAGGGTATCAAAATTATTTCCAATAATATTTTTTGCAAAAGCATGTGATAGCAACGCATAATTTAACATCTTGCCATCAACTGTATTTCTTGGATAATAAACACCCGTTTTTTTTCCGCTTTCAACAGCACGTTGGTTAAATGTTTCCTGCATCGGGTTTATTACCAATGCACCGGCAGCGCCTTTAGCAGCTGCAGCACTTATTTTTTTACTTATACCTGGGAAAGTCCATTCACTACCCCTTGTAGTTCCACTTATTATATACTTACCATCTGATTTAGGTTCTCCTAAAAAAAACACCACTATTTTTCCTTTAACATCCAGCCCGGTATAATCATTGTATTTATCATTATCAATACCATAGCCAACAAAAACTATTTTTTTTCCTTTAAAAGTTCCGGTTTCGTTGGTGTTCATTGGACTTATAAAATCCTGGCCAAAAATACCAACAGTTTTATCAATTTTTAAATCCGTACTTATCAAACTATCCTGAAACAAAGGATAATATTGCTGATAACCTTTTAGCATCTCAGCAGATTTTAAACCCATCGCTTTAAATTGCGACTCAATATAAGCAGCAGCTTTGCGCTGTCCTTCAGTACCAGTTTCCCTTCCCTCAAACTCATCACTGGCAATAATGGTAAGGTGTTTTTTAAGATTTGAACCTGTTATAGTAGCTGCGTATTTGGCTGCATCATCGTTTTGTGCAATAACAATTGAAGCGCAAAAAAATAAGTTTGCGAAAATTAATAATTTTTTCATTAATAAATTTTTGGGATAAAAACTTTCTTTAAATGATTTTTTAAGAAAATATAAAAGGCAAAATAATTAAACCATTTAAGGTTTGTATATTTATTTTATGAGTGGTTGAAAAACAGTTTATTTTAAATAAGCGCTAAAATTAACAGGCTATCTTATCTACCCTGTTAGCATGTCTTCCACCTTCAAATGCAGTATTCATAAATGTATCCAGCATTTTTTCGGCATCGCCATCTCTTACAAAACGGGCAGGAATACAAATAACGTTAGCATCATTATGTTTACGGGCCAGTTCTGCTAATTCTTCTCCCCAGCAAATTGCAGCCCTTACTCCCTGGTGTTTATTTGCAGTAATGGCAACGCCATTTGCACTACCGCAAAGTAAAATACCAAATGCAGCCTCGCCTTTTTCTACAGCATTAGCAACCGGATGTGCAAAGTCAGGGTAATCAACAGAATCTTTTGTATAAGTGCCGTAATCTTTAAAAGCAACACTTTCGCCTTCTAAAAATGAAATAAGATCTTCTTTGCAATCAAATCCTGCATGATCGCATGCTATGGCAATGGGGAGATTTAAATTAAACGGAGACATATGAGTTATGAGTTATGAGTTATGAGTTATGAGTTATGAGTTATGAGTTATGAGTTATGAGTTATGAGTTATGAGTTATGAAAGCAAACCGAGTATAAAGTTACACTATAAGACTAATTCCTTATTCTTAATTCCACATTTTAATTCATTTAACTCCATTCTTTTTCTTCTTTAGCTTTTTGTTTATCAACTCTTGATACAAGAAGGATACTTATCCAATAAAGAAGTAATAGAGGGGCTGCTACAATTATCTGGCTTGTCATATCAGGTGATGGCGTAATTATAGCAGCGATAAGTAATATGATCACAAAAGCATATTTGGAGTATTTTTTTAAAAAACCTGAAGTAATAAGACCAATTTTTGCTAAAACAAAAGCCATAATGGGTAACTCAAAAGCAATACCACAGCCCAGAATTAGATTGGTAAGGCTATCAATATAATCGCTAACCGTTGGCCTGTATTGGATTGCGCCGGATTTACCCAATGTAAATGATGCTAAAAAATTAAAAGTAAAAGGGGCTAATAAATAATAACCAAAAGCTGCTCCGGCAAAAAAACAAAGGGATACCCAAAAAATGCTTCCCCTTGCATATTTTTTTTCTTTGGGAGAAAGTGCTGGTTTAATAAAACGCCACAACTCATAAAAGATGTATGGAAATGCAACAATAACAGCGCCAACCATAGCAATATTTATTGCAGATGTAAAAGTGCCATTAATCTCTGTAATCTGAAAATCAATTTTTACCGGGGGCATACACAAACTATCACCTACCCCAAGCCAACGGCCAAACCTGCACAAAGCACCATAAGTAACAAATTTTTCGCTGGAAGGGGCTAGAATAATATTATCATAAATCCAGTCTATAAAAACAAAAATGGCAATGGCAGTAGCAAGCCATACAATTACAGAACGCATAATATGCCAGCGCAATGCCTCAAGATGATCCATAAAAGTCATCTCTGTTTGCTCAGCTTCCTCGCCTTTACGAAGCCGCTTAAAAAACTTTTTTCTGTCTGAATTTTCTGTAGCCAATGATATAATTTGGAGGGCAAAGGTAAAGCACTAAAACTTATTTTAAGCAGTAGTTACTTGTTTTACATTTCCGGTACGTTTTAATACTCCCCATCCCTGTAATTCGCCTTTTATGGCCCTGTTAAATGATTTTAGTACTATATAATACATCAGCTGGCGGTAGATCAGCCGCTGAGGTATCATCCAGAGCAATTTTTTATAATCTTCTTTTTCAAAAGCAAAGGCTAAAGCCGCTCCGGCAATATCCACCAATGAAAAAATAAGGTAATAAAAAATGATATGGTCCAAACTGGCAGGAATGATTCCAAAGCCGGCAGCAATTAAACTCAATATTAAAATCAAATCGGCCAGGGGGGCCAAAAATGGTAGTATCATTTGAAAAATAAGAATATTAGGCAAGGCAATCATACCAAAGTTTTTGTATTTGGGATTGAAAGCTGCATCACGATGTTTCCAAAAGCATTGGATTACACCAAAACTCCAGCGAAAACGTTGCTTCATAAACTGCTTCATGGTTTCCGGTGCTTCAGTATAAGAAATAGCATCATTACAATTTCTAACTAAATAATTATTGCGGTGCAGTCGCATAGTTAGATCACAATCTTCCGCTAATGTATCAGTTGTAAAGCCACCACATCTGGTTATGGCTTCTTTTTTAAATGCACCAATGGCTCCGGGCACTACAGTTATGCAATTCAATAGATCAAATGCCCGCCTGTCAAAATTTTGAGATGTTATATATTCTATGCTTTGCCATTTGGTGATCATGTTTACTTCATTGCCAACTTTTACATTGCCAGCAACAGCACCCACTTTTTCATTATCAAATTTTTTCATTAATTGAGCAATTGCATCAGACTTTAATTGTGTGTCAGCATCTATACAAACCACATATTCTGTATTAGCAAGGTTAATACCATAATTTAAAGCAGAGGCTTTACCTCCGTTAGGTTTTGTATGCACCTGTACATTTATTGCACCGGTAAATATTTCGCTTACAATTTTAAAAGTATTGTCTTTGCTGCCATCATCTACAAAAATTATTTGCAGGTCAGGATAAGATTGCTGTAATAAGTTATTGACAGTTCTTACTGCATTAATTTCTTCATTATAGGCAGGAACAATTATTGAAACTTTTGGAAAATAAATTTGAATGCTTGTAATTGGAATTGCATTTTTATTTTTTTCTTTCTTCTTTTGAATGAAAGCTAGAACAGCCATTACAATCATTCTGCCAACGGATAAAAAAATTCCGATAATAAACAATGAAAATAAAAGATGCCCTGTCCAGTAATAACCTTCAGCAGTTATCCAGTTTATTTTATTTTTCCAATCCAGTTTTACCGGAGGCATTACATCATCTTTTGATTTACCCATTAAGTTGGCAACTGTGGTGAACTGGCAACCTCTTTTTTTAAAATATTCAATTATTTTAGGTAAAGCATCAATGGTAGGTTGCCTTGTTTTGCCACCAGCATCGTGCAATAAAATTATGCTGGCATTATTTTCTTCTGTAATTCTTATGGTACGGGTAATAATGCTGTCGGCATTCATTTTTTCGTTCCAGTCATTTGGGTCAATACTTTCCCCAACAGCTATATAATTATCTTTTTTACTACGGGCAAGGGGCTCTATTTCTTCATAAGTTTGCGGTTCACTATCTGCATTATAAGGTGCCCGGAACAATATTGTACTGTGTCCTGTTATACATTCTATTAAAGTTCGTGTAGTTTTCATTTCCAATTCTGCCCTTTCCGGATTCATCTTAGCCACATTGTTGTGGGTAAAAGTATGGTTACCTAATTCATACCCATTTTTATAAATGCGTTGCAGTATTGGAATATTGCTTTCGGCGTTTATGCCTACAATAAAAAACGTTGCAGGAACTTTTTCCTTTTCCAGAATATCTAAAATTTTGGGAGTATATTCCGGATCGGGGCCGTCATCAAAAGTTAAAATAATTTTATGCCCAGGGCCCATGGGGGTTTTGTCTTCAGCAAACTTTTCATATACATAGCCAGATGGTAGTTGCAAATAATTTTGCTCAGTAATAAGTATTTCAGCACTATCCACTTCTATATTAATATTTCCTGGCTGTGGCGAAAACAATATATTGATCAACTCTCCTTCGCCTGTTGCAGTTGGCTTGGCATTAAAATCAATTGGTATTGTTGACATACTTTTAAAATCAAAAAGATTGGTTTTTAAAGAAACCATACTTAAATCCCTGTTGTAAAAATTCCATATTCGGGGATCTTCGCCACCAATATGCCAAAGTGCTGTTCCTGCAGTTTTATAGTCATCACTAAAACGAAGGATATTAAAAGTGGTAGCAGCATCAGTAAACCAAACATTATGTTTTGTTTCAGAAGAACTGTCTGTTTCTTTTTCTGTATATGTATAGTGTAAGTTGTAGTTGTCATTGCCAAACTCAATACTGGAATTGGAAATTTTAGCATCATCAATAGCCTTTCTATAAGTAAAATCATCCACCCGTATAGTTCTTTTCCCATTTTCATTTTCCTCATCTACCCAATCACGAGCATATCCTGCCACACCTAATATTATTTTAGAGGCATCAATTTTATCGTCCATTTCATCCAATTGCTTTTCAATCCACTTTTGAGAACTGATCGGGCCAGGTTTGGTATTGTCATTATTTTCATCGTAAGCCATTAATATTACATAATCGTTATAAGCCGATAGACTTTTGTAATCATAATCTTCATTATCCGGCGAAACATCCATGGTAACTACCAGGTTTTTTGCATGTAATGTTTCGTATAATTCTTTTTGAAATTGGGTGAGAGGCTCGTTTCCGGTTTCGTTAAGTTCTTCAAAATCCACATTTAATCCCTGTAATTTGTAATAAGAAATGGTATCAATGATTTGCTGAATAATGTGCTTTCGCTTTTCTGTATTATTTAAAATAATATGAGCTAATTTATGATCAAAATATCCGGAATCTTTACCTTCTTTTGATTTATAAGAATGGAAATTATTGAAGATAGGTTGAATGCTGAGATTACTTTGTTTCATCACAGCAAGTCCTGCACTATCTATTCTGGTTTGCAGCGAAAAAGTAACAGGATCAATAAAAAACCACTCCGGGTAAATTGTATTCAGTTTATCTGCATTCTTTTTTAAATCTGGAAGTGAGGTGATGCTCCATGGGGTATAAAAACCAGATCGAATTAAGGTTGAGTTTATGCGGTTGCTAACCAGTCTATTTTCCAGTTTTCTTTTCTCCAGTAAATCTTTAAATCCTTTATATTTTTTGTTTTGAACTGTAGAGATAGTTAGTTTATCATTGGGGTCTAATTTACTCTGATAAAATTTACTTTTATCCAGCACATTTGGCAAAGTGGGGCTATGGCTGTTAATTACCGCTAAAGTAACTACAGCAATAAAAAAAATTCCACAAAAAAGTAAAATTCTGAATGTCCATTTAGCCTTCTTCCATCGGGATGTGCTACTGGTTTGAAATATTTGAGATTGCATGCTCATAATACTGCAAAACTATCTTAATTGAAAATGGCAGGTAGTTAACAGATAGCAAATGGCAAAGGCTTAAAAAAAGAGAAGCCCCG
>JAYUTC010000121.1:0-2108 GCA_043755395.1 Ferruginibacter sp. | reverse complement strand
TTTTTCTAACACAGGCTTATGGCGATTGCAATTGAGATAAATTTTTACAGCTTATCTTTATCGGCTGTAAAAACATTTTTTAAAACTCAGCAGCTTCTATAAAATCAGCATGAAATATTACATTATATCGGGTGAGGCAAGTGGCGATCTGCATGGCAGTAATCTTATCAAAGAATTAAAAAAAAGAGATGCGGCAGCCGATATCCGTTGTTGGGGCGGCGATAAAATGCAAGCCGCAGGAGCCACACTGGTAAAGCATTACAAAGAACTCGCCTTTATGGGTTTTTTAGAAGTGATAAAAAACCTGGGTACCATTTTAAAAAATATTAAATTTTGTAAAGCAGATATTCTACAATACCAACCAACAGCCCTAATCCTCATTGATTACCCCGGTTTTAATTTACGCATTGCTAAATGGGCAAATCAGCAGGACATCAAAGTGATCTATTACATTTCACCACAAGTATGGGCATGGAAAGAAAGCAGGGTAAAAGGCATTAAACAAAACGTGGACAAGTTGCTGGTGATACTTCCTTTTGAAAAAGAATTTTATCACAGATGGAATTATACTGTAGAATATGTTGGGCATCCTTTAGTGAAAGTGGTAAACGAATTTGAGCCTGGAAATTTTCTTTACCCCGATAAAAAAGTAATAGCATTATTGCCCGGCAGCAGGCAGCAGGAAATTCTAAAAAAACTTCCCATTATGCTGGAGGCAAGTAAAAATTTCCCTGCTTATCATTTTGTAGTGGCAAAGGCACCGGGTTTGGAAGAAAGTTTTTATAACGAATTACTGGCACCTTATAAAAATGTATCTTCTGTAGTTAATAAAACATACAAATTGCTCAGCGAAGCAAAAGCAGCTGTGGTAACCAGTGGAACAGCCACTTTAGAAACAGCCTTGTTCAATGTACCAGAAGTGATATGTTATAAAGGAAGTGCTATTTCATATCAAATTGCCAGGCGGCTCATTAAAATAAAATACATCTGTTTGGTGAACCTGATTATGGATAAAGAAGTGGTAAAAGAATTGATTCAGGATGAAATGACAGCAGACAATATCACCAACGAATTGAATGATTTATTACACAATCCAGCTAAACAAAAGCAACTACAGGAAGATTATACCAATCTCAAAAATTTATTGAGCAAAGGAGGAAATGCATCAGCCAATGCTGCTAAAAGTATTGTTGATTTTCTAACTAAGAAATAAACCTATAAAGCTTTCAGTTTTGCAATCGTCTCTGTTGGATTAGCAGATCTAAAAACAGTGTTACCTGCAACGAGGACATCAGCACCAGCGGCAATGATGGATGCTGCATTATCTAAAGTAACACCACCATCAATTTCTATTTTCACATTCAATGATTGCTCATTGATCATGCTGCGAAGTTGTTTTATTTTATTGAGGGTATGGGGAATAAAACTTTGTCCGCCAAAACCCGGGTTTACACTCATAATTAAAACCATGTCAATATCTGCCAGTACGTCCTTTAATGATTCTACCGGTGTATGTGGATTCAAGGCCACGCCAGCCTGCATTCCCAAACTTTTTATCTGTTGAATATTTCTATGCAAATGTCTGCAGGCTTCAATATGCACCGTTAAAATATCAGCACCTGCTTTTTTAAATAGCTCTGCATATTTCTCTGGCTCTTCAATCATTAAATGCACATCACAAACTTTGGTGGTGGCTTTCCTGAAAAATTCTATCAGCATGGGGCCGAAACTAATGTTGGGAACAAAACGTCCATCCATCACATCTAAATGATACCAATCTGCCTGGCTTGCATTCAGCATGTCGCAATCTTGCTGCAGTTGTAAATAATTAGCCGATAAAAGTGAGGGTGCAATAATGGGCATTTTGATATTGATATTTTAAAATTGAAAAAATGAACTGCGAAAATACATGTAATAAGTGCATAAATAATAATGCTCCAAAAGTCATCTTACGGAGTCTTTATTCCCAATTTCCCCAAAGCATCTTTTGCTTCAATATAATCAGGAGATAACTGCAATGCCATTTGGTAATTTTGAATAGCTTCTTTCTTTAATCCTAATTTTTCGTAACAACGTCCCATCCAGTAGTAAATACTTTTTTGGCTGCT
>JAYUTC010000120.1:0-2110 GCA_043755395.1 Ferruginibacter sp. | reverse complement strand
TTTAATTATACCAAGGGATTTAAAGGAATTGCCGGCAGCGATGTAAATTTCGACAAATGGCGGTTTACGATTATGAATGAAAAGAATTTTAAACTATTGGGTAATTCAAAATATAAAATTGGAGTAGGGGGATTCCTTAATCGAAAATCGGTGTTTATTCAGGATTTTCAGCACTTCAATGGTAACCAGTCCATTGCTGCCAGCGAATATTTAAATAGTTTTCAACTAGCGCCGTATTATGCCAATAGTACCATTGCAACGATTTATGGCATTGCGCATCTGGATCATCATTTTAATGGATTTTTAACCAATAAAATTCCGGGATTCAATCGGTTAAACTGGAATTTAGTGGCCGGTGGAAATGCATTTTTTATTAATGGCAGCGATAATTATTCTGAAATATTTGTTGGGCTGGAAAATATTTTGAAAGTATTCCGGGTAGATTTTGTGATATCTTTCAAAGAAGGAAAGCAACAGGCAACTGGTATTAGAATTGGTACCGGAGGATTATTGGGGTCAAGTATTAGGCGCACATCTACCAGTGGCGGAAGTAGCAACACGAATGCCATGAATTTTTAAAAATTGCATCTGGTATCCAATTTAATGGAACAAAAAATTAGTTTAACTGCTAATTAAGGGATTTGTTGACAACTTTATCAACCTTATAAATATCTAACAATTGAATGAAAAATTAAAGTAGTATTAATTTAGATATTTGGAGTTATTATTATCCTGAATTAATAGGATAAAGTTGCTCTACTTATATGAGAATTAAAAAATGGTAAGAAAAATGATATGTTTTTAAAATTAAATTTATGCATTATGGCTGTTAAGAAGTAATTCAAGGTTACTTTTGTGTTGTAATAGCAGGTGTTTTTTATGAATTTGTACATTAACCTGGGACTAAAAAATGAATTAAATTTATTACCGGAGATTTAGAGATCAATGCAGGCTCGTAACATTGTAATATTTATGCCAATGCTTTTGAGATTGTAACCGGTTTTGGTAAATCAGTTTACCTAAAAGCTGAAGCAATTACCGCAACTACTAAAAAACCAATTATTTTTGTAGGTAGAAATCAAATAGTTGCTTTAAATAATACGCAAATAACGTTTTTATGAAAAAATTTTTCTTTACCGTACTGATTATAATGAGTTATTCTATTGCAATTGCTCAGGATTTTCATTTAACAGCCATGACAGGTATTAGTAATTACCAGGGTGATTTACAACCTAATTTTTTTACTTTTCAACAAGCAAATATTGCATTTGGTGTAGGAGCGCTATATGAAATAAATGAAAGGTTTAATCTGAGGGCGAATATTACTTTTGGCAAAATTAAGGGTGATGATAAAAATTACGCCCGTAATACAAGTCGTAACCTTAGCTTTTCTTCACCCTTAACAGACATTCACTTAGGTGTAGAATATGACATCCTTAATTCATACGAAAAAGCTTTTGTTCCCTATGTATTTGCAGGGTTATCAGTATTTCATTACAATCCTTCAACATCAGATTCTGCCGGACTGGGATTGGTTTTTTTGCAACCACTGGGCACAGAAGGCCAGGGCTTTACCGGAAAAAATAAATATAAATTAACGCAACTTTCATTGCCTTTTGGGGCTGGTGTAAAATATTCAATTTCAGATAATGTAATGCTTCGTTTTGAAATTGGGTTTAGAAAAACATTCACAGACTATCTGGATGATGTTAGTTCAACATACGCAAATCCAAGTACCTTGTTAGCCAACAATGGCCCTCTGGCATTAAGTATTTCATATAGAAGTGATGAACTGCCGGGCGGATCCAAATATTATCCATACCCCAATAGAATTAGAGGGAATCCAAAATTAAAAGATTGGTATTACTTTGCAGGTTTGGGAGTTAGTTTTAGATTGTCGAATAGAAATAATGGTTATTGATGATCTAATAATTTGATCTGATAATTTGAATTTTGAAAAGTAGCAACATGTATTTAAATAACATTTTGTTACTTATATTTAAAGTCTTTTGACCTGTTGTGCGGTTGTAAAATAAAGTAAAAAAAGATGTTGTGCCACCATGGTTTAGTATGGTTTTTGCTTGTAATAGTTTGAACATCAATTACTTAC
>JAYUTC010000119.1:0-2111 GCA_043755395.1 Ferruginibacter sp. | reverse complement strand
TTGCATCCTGTAAAGAAATTTCTGCCATATTACTTTATATAAAAATTATAGGACCCCGTTATTTCACTTGTTCCCTTTTTATCCCAAATTCGAAAGGTTACCATGATGTATTTCTTTTTATCATCTAACTGGGTAATAACAGCTTTTATTGTTATGTATTTGGCATCCTCCGGAGACACTCCGGCTTCATCATACGATTTAAATAAATCTTCGCTTTTAAGTACTTCATATCCGGTATTAAGTTTTATTATTTCTGATGCACCCGGATAAACTTTTCCATCTGATTGAGCCCAGCCGGAATCAATAGTAACTAACAAATTTATCCGTTGATTCACATCCACTAAATTATCTTCTGGCACTTTTGTATTATCATCAAAATATAAAGCAGCATTTTTTACCTTAAAGCCTTTTATTTTTAATTGAATACCATTCCTATATATTTTTTGGGGAGAATGAGAAGTGGCAATTTTTATTACAGGTTTTGATGATGGCTTAACAGTTGGTGTTTTTTGTGCTTGTAAATATTCAGTATTTAATAAAGTAACACCACAAACAAGTAATATGCCTCTTATATATTTATTCATTTATTATGGTTTATTTTTTATAAAGATAAAACTTAATAATATAAAGGAAAAGCTATAATTCAATTACCTGGTATCGTACTGCAATTAATTTAAAAGCATTTTCCAGCCGCTCCCTATGTGTATCGGTTATAAAAACCTGCCCGGTATTTTTAATACAAACCCAATTCAATAAATGCTGCATACGAATATCATCTAATTTTTCAAAAACATCATCTAAAAATAATAGGGGTGCAAATCC
Source organism: Ferruginibacter sp. (assembly GCA_043755395.1). Lineage (GTDB taxonomy): Bacteria > Bacteroidota > Bacteroidia > Chitinophagales > Chitinophagaceae > Ferruginibacter. The sequence goes on along the minus strand of JAYUTC010000119.1, from coordinate 1,289 downwards.
TTTATTTATTTTTAATAATTCAAACTCTGCCAGCTTTAATGCAAACAACAAACTTTTTCGTTGCCCCTGAGATGCCGTATTTTTAAAAGATTGATCGTTTAACAGCATGCTAATATCATCTTTATGAATACCGCCATTACTCCGCTGTAACAAAAAATCTTTTTGACGAACTTCATTCAATATTGATTCAAAACTATTTAATTTTAGCTGGCTCTCGTATTCTAAGGTAACAGCTTCATTATTACCTGCAATCTGTTCATAAAAATTTTGTACTAAAGGAATCAATTCCTTCATAAAATTATTGCGCTTCTTATAAATAAAATACCCCGGTTTAACTAATTGTTCATCCAATACTTCTAAAAGGGGCCAGTCAGTTTTACCCTGTTCGGCAAAACGTTTTAATAAACTATTGCGCTGCAGTAATACTTTATTGTATTGTATCAATTGCGCTAAATAATCTGAATCCATCTGGCTGATTATTGTATCAATATATCGTCTTCTTTCCTCACTGCCACCGGTTATCAGTTCTATATCGTCGGGCGCAACCATTACTGCAGGAAATTTGCCAATGTGCTCCGATAACTTGTTATAAGGAATTCCATTTAGTAAAAGTTCTTTTTTCCCAACTCCTCGGTATATGCATACAATTTCAAAAAGCCTTTCATTCCCTATTAAACTTGTGTCTCCTTTTATATCTTCTTCATTTCCTCCAACCGGGGAGAATAAAGAAGAGGCCTCAATTCTAAACCCGTCTTTTTCAAATTGTACATTTAATCCATCTGTTTTACTAAAATAACTCTTGGTAAAGCAGCAATAATATACTGCATCAAGCAGGTTGGTTTTGCCTTTGCCATTGAGGCCACAAATACCAATGATCCTTTCTTTAAAATCGAAAGATGAAAAATTGTAATTTTTAAATTGAGTGATGGCTATTTTGTTAATATAAAACATTGCGGCTGCAAGATAATTTAAAGATTGAAGTTGAATTAAATAAAACACTGTTTATGTTAAATTTAAAAGTGATATTTAATTTAGAATCGGCACTATTACAAATCAAGGGATTTACAACATGGAACAAGGAATTATTGTATAATTTTCGTTACTAATTCGTTGATTATTTTTCCCATTTCTCCCTTATCTTTGCCGCCTAAAATTTAAATACCTTGGCAACAAAGTTTTCAAAAGAAACTTATTTATACTGGTACGAACTGATGCTTCTTTTGCGCAGGTTCGAAGAGAAAACCGGACAATTATACGGCATGCAAAAAATCAGGGGTTTTTGTCATCTG
>JAYUTC010000118.1:0-13640 GCA_043755395.1 Ferruginibacter sp. | reverse complement strand
AAACACATAACTTTGAAAAAACTAGAATGGGTTTTACTACGAGAAAATGAAATTCAGGATTATGGCTGAGAAAATGCTTATTCCAAAACCTTTCAATTCTTTAAAACATTAGTTATGATTCAACTAACCATTAATAAAAAAAAATACAGTATAGATGTTCCGCCCGAAATGCCTTTGCTATGGGCTATCCGTGATGTAATTGGGCTTACCGGTACCAAGTACGGATGTGGAATGGCGCAATGCGGCGCCTGCACTATACACCTTGATGGCGAAGCAGTTAGGGCTTGTATTACGCCAGTGTCAAAAGCAGTTAATAAAAATATTACTACAATTGAAGGTCTTTCAACAGATAACAGCCATGCGTTACAGGTAGCTTGGCTGCAGGTAGATGCACCGCAATGTGGCTATTGTCAGTCGGGGCAAATTATGTCGGCAGCTGTGTTGTTAAAAGAAAACCCCAATCCAACAGATCAGGATATTGATGAGGCAATGAGCGGGAATATCTGCCGCTGCGGCACCTATCCCAGGATAAGAAAAGCCATTCATATTGCTGCAGAATTACAAAAAAAAGGAGGCCAAAATGGATAGTATAAACACAGGCACAAGCCGCCGCAGTTTCTTAAAAACAAGTGCCAGTATTGGCAGCGGACTTATTATATCTTTTATGGTGCCGGCTTTTGCCGGTAAACGAACCCAGCTGAACAAACAAACAGGGGATGCAACTTTTGCACCCAATGCATTTTTACGGATTGCCTCTGATAATAAAATACGGATACTTCTTGCACACGCAGAAATGGGGCAGGGCATCTGGACCACACTTACCATGATGATTGCCGAAGAACTGGATGCTGACTGGAAAGATATTAAAGTGGAACATGCCCCTCCGGGAAAAGAATATTTTCATACGGAATGGGGAATGCAAATTACAGGTGGTTCCTCCACCACATGGAGTGAATTTGACCGCTATCGCAAAGCAGGTGCCACTGCAAGGATATTATTGGTGCAGGCAGCAGCAAATAAATGGGGTGTACAAACAACCGATTGTAAAACTGAAAACGGGTTTGTTATTTCAGGAAATAAAAAAATAACCTATGGTAAAATAGCTGATGCAGCTGCTTTATTAACAGCACCGGCAGAAATTCCATTACGTACAAAAGAGCAATGGAAATACATTGGCAAAGGAATAAAACGCCTTGATGCACCTGACAAAGTAAATGGTAAAGCAAAGTTTGGGATAGATGTGCAAATGAAAGATATGCTTACCGCTGTAGTGGCTCATCCTCCTGTAATGGGTGGAAAAGTGAAATCATTTGATGCAACAAAAGCAAAATTAGTAAATGGCGTAGTACAGGTGTTGCAAGTGCCAACAGGCGTTGCCGTTATTGCAGATAATTTCTGGTCGGCATTGCAGGGCAAAAAAGCATTGGAGGTACAGTGGGACCTTGGCGAAAATGTAAATGTTGATTCAGGCACTCAGTTTGACCTCTTTAGAAAAATTGCAGATGGCGATAGTAAAGAGGCAGCAAAAAAAGGAGAGGTAACTGGGGCAATGAAACAGGCTTCCAAAATAATTGAAGCGGAATATATTTTTCCTTACCTGGCACATGCAGCAATGGAGCCACTTAATTGTACCGTAAAAATAGAAGGAAACAAATGTGATATATGGACAGGTACTCAAATGCCGGGACAGGATCAGGAAATGGCTGCAAAAATTTTAGGCTTTAAACCAGAACAGGTAAATGTGTACACGATGTTCCTGGGCGGGGCATTTGGAAGAAGGGCAAGTTCAGATTCGGACTTTGTAACCGAAGCGGTACAAATTGCAAAAGCAAGTGGCAAAACCATCAAAATGGTATGGACAAGGGAAGATGATATGCAGGGGGGCTATTACCGTCCATCTTTTTTACACCGGTTAAAAATTGGAACAAGTGCAAATGGTTTGCCCTTGGCATGGCAGCATACCATAACCGGGCAGGCATTACCTGGTGATGATGGAAAAGGAAATGCAGAAGGTATTTCTGATTCGCCATACCTTGCTGCTATACCCAATTATTATATTGGTGTCAATGCACCTAAAATTGCCATCCCGGTTTTGTGGTTCAGGTCGGTAGGACATACACATACCGCTTTTGCAATGGAATCTATAATGGATGAACTGGCATATGCAGCAGGAAAAGACACTGTAGAGTACCGCCGCATTTTGCTAAAAGATAAGCGCCGTAATCTGGGTGTGTTGAATGAAGCAGCTGAAAAAGCGGGCTGGGGAAAACCATTGCCGGCAGGACATTTTCATGGTATTGCAACGCATGAATCTTTCCGCAGTTATTGTGCACAGGTGGCAGAAATTTCATTGGATGAAAATGGGTTAGTGAAAGTGCATAAAGTAACGGTGGCAATAGATTGTGGTATTGCTGTAAACCCCGATGGTATAAGGGCACAGATAGAAAGCTGTGTAATTTATGCATTGTCTGCTGCGCTATACGGAGAGATAACTTTTAAAAATGGACGTGTGGAACAAAGCAATTTTCATGATTACCGGATACTTAGTATCAATGAAACACCTGCAGAAATTAATATTCATATTGTAGAAGGCACCGGGCAAATGGGCGGTGTTGGCGAACCGGGCTTTCCACCAACTGCACCTGCTGTTGCTAATGCAATATTTGCTGCAACAGGTAAGCGTATACGTAAAATGCCATTTGGCGATGTAAATTTTAAAATATAAAGGCTTTCTTTAATTCCAATATAGCATATAATTCCTGCCGCCGGTTAAATATTAATTAAAAGCATTATTTTCAATTATATACAAATATTAGTGTACAGTTATGAATTATTTTTTCTTCCCCATATCATTTCCCTTTAAAAAAAGCATTTGCCTGTTGCTGATAGTTACAGCGGTTTACTTGTTTGCGTCTGCTTTTAAAAGCAAAAGCATAAATACAAATTTTAATAACCCACAAGACAGCATACTTTCTAAAATGGCATTTTTAAAAGTATATGATGTACTTATGAATCCTCGTTGTATGAACTGCCACCCCTCGGGTGATGTGCCTTTAGTTGGGGAAGATAGCCGCCTGCATAAACAAGGCGTAAAGCGGGGTATAGATGGAAAGGGAACTTATACAAAATGCGCAAATTGTCACTGGGATGAAAATATACCCGGTTTAAATATGCCGCCCGGAGCACCTGACTGGCATATGCCACCCGCTGGTATGAAAATGATTTTTCAGGGAAAAACATCAAGGCAACTTGCTGAACAATTGCTGGACACAAGTACAAATGGTAACAAAACAAAAGCTGATTTAATAAAGCATGTTTCACAGGATAGGCTTGTACTAATTGGCTGGAATCCCGGCGAAGGAAGAAAAACACCACAGCTTTCACATGAAGAATTTGTAAAACAGTTTGAGCTTTGGATTAATAATGGTGCTTATTTACCCGAAAAATAAATGATGAAAGAGATTGAAAATATAATCCTTTCATACAAAAAATCTCAGCAGGCACTTAAAAAATCAGCGCTTGCTACAGTGGTACATGTGGAAGGATCATCCTACCGCAGGCCCGGAGCAAGGATGTTGGTAACCGATGACGGGCAACTCACTGGTGCCATTAGCGGCGGTTGTTTAGAAGGGGATGCATTAAGAAAAGCTTTGCTGGCAATTTCCCAAAGGCAAAATAAACTGGTTACATACGATACTACAGATGAAGAAGAAAATGCATTGGGTGTACAACTGGGCTGTAATGGGATAGTACATATTTTATTTGAGCCAATAATTCCTGAGCAGGAAAACAATCCAATTGAATTGCTTGAAAAAGCATTGATGCAAACACAGGCATCTGTTATAACAACTTTATTTTCGCTTAACAATCCTTCCCTGCAGCATCCGGGAACTTGTATGCTTGTAACAGAAAGTAAAACCTACGGCAATATAAAAAATGAACCACTAAATGCTTCAATTGAAAATGATATAACTGCAGTTTTTAAAAATAAATTTTCATTAATAAAAAATTATCCGGCTGGGCAAAAAAAAAGTATTTCGGCATTTATTGAATTACTAAAGCCACCGGTAGAGCTTATTATTGCAGGTGCGGGCAATGATGTTTTCCCTTTGCTGCAAATGGCCGATATTCTAGGCTGGCATGTTACCATTGCCGATGGCAGAAAAACACATGCTACTGCTCAACGTTTTGCAAAAGCAAAAAAAATTATAGTGGGTAAACCTGCAGAGGTAGTTCAACAAATAAAATTCACTGACGAAAGTATGTTTGTTTTGATGTCGCACAATTACAATTATGATATTGACATGCTGCGGCAGTTGATAAAAAACCCATGCAGTTACATTGGTATATTAGGGCCAAAGAAAAAAATGGAAAAAATGCTTGGAGAGTTTAAAAAAGAAGGATTAAATCTTACAGAAAAAGAATTGAATTCTATTTATAGTCCTGTAGGGTTGGAAATTGGAGCTGAAACGTCAGAAGAAATTGCATTGAGTATCATGGCAGAAATAAAAGCTGTTATTGCCGGTAAAAAAGGCAGGTCTCTTCGGGATAGCAAGGACTTTATTCATTCAAGAGCAGATACAATTGTGGAATAAGGGAAAATATTGATGATGAAAGAAGCGATATCAAATTGTGCCATAATAATTCTTGCTGCAGGGTCATCGGCAAGATTGGGAAGTGCCAAACAACTGCTACCTTACAAAGGGAAAACATTATTAGTGCACGCAGTAGATACAGCTTTAGAAACGGGTTGCCCATCTGTTTTTGTAGTACTTGGCTCAAATATTAAATTAATGAAGAATGAAGTAAAAGATAAACCGGTTATAGTTATAGAAAATAGCGGATGGCAGGATGGTATGGCTTCTTCAATTAGTTGCGCATTGGAAAGTATTACAAGTTCCATACTAAAACCCGAAAGTATTATATTAATGGTTTGCGATCAGCCTTATGTAAGCAGTTCTTTATTATTAAGTTTATTGGAAAAAAGAAAAGAAACCGGAATGCCAATAGTGGCCTGCAGTTATGAAAATAGCATAGGAACACCAGCCTTGTTTCATAAAATATTTTTTCAATCTTTACTGCAATTAAAAGGGGATAAGGGCGCCAAAAAATTAATTTACGATAACCCTGAAAAAGTTGCAGTGGTTCTTTTTCCGGATGGAATTACAGATATTGATACAACAGAAGATTATAACATATTAAAAAACAAAAATGATTGTTGACGGATTCAATAGAACACATAATTATCTCCGCATTTCAATGACTGATAATTGCAATCTGCGTTGTTTTTATTGTATGCCCGAAGAAGATTATGAATTTACTCCTGCCAGCAGGCTGATGCAGCCTGATGAAATTGAATCCATTGCCAGAATATTTGTTGCACAGGGTGTAAATAAAATACGCCTTACCGGCGGCGAGCCATTGGTAAGAAAAGATGCTGCTGATATTATTATTCGGTTATCAAAATTGCCTGTTAATCTTACCATTACTACTAACGGAACAAGACTGCATGAATTTGCTGATGTTTTGGAAAATGCTGGCGTAAAATCTTTAAATATAAGTTTGGATACCCTGAACAAAGAAAAATTCAATTTGATGACAAGGCGTAATCAATTTGAAAGAGTATTTGAAAACATCCAATTGATGATTAAAAAAGGATTTCATGTAAAGGTAAATATGGTAGTGATAAAGAATCTGAATCATAATGAAATCATAGATTTTGTTAAATGGACAAAGTACGAACCGGTACATGTAAGATTTATAGAGTTTATGCCATTTACCGGCAACAAATGGGAGAATGAAAAAGTATTTACATTAAACCAGATATTAGAAACAGTAAGCAGTGAATTTGATATGCTTCCTTTGGAAAAAGAAAAGCATGAAACAGCTAAAAAATATATTATACCGGGACACAAGGGTACATTTGCAATCATCAGCACTATGAGTGCTCCATTCTGCAGCGATTGTAACCGAATGCGGTTAACAGCAGATGGTAAAATGAAGAACTGCCTTTTTTCTCAATCAGAAACAGATTTGCTTACTCCTTTTAGAAATAAAGAAGATATTCTTCCGCTTATTTATCAAAGTATTTTGGATAAGAAAAAAGCATTGGGCGGCCAGTTTACTACTGATCTGGAAAATATTAATATAGAAAATATTCATAACCGGAGCATGATTACAATTGGAGGCTGATGCCCCCATCCTCTAAAGGGGAGCAAAAATTTGTAAATATTTAGTAGTTACATTTAATTGTAGTAATTAGAAGAATGATGAACAAAATAAAACTCCATAACACCCCTTTAGGGAATGGGGGCATGATTTCTATGGATGAAGCAAAACAGCTTATCGATGAAAACAGTACACAATTAAATTCCGGTATTATTCCATTAAGTAAAGCTGCCGGTTTAATATTGGCAAAAGATATTTATGCCTCAGTAAATATTCCTGCATTTCCCCAATCGGGTATGGATGGTTATGCAATTGCATTTAGCAGTATTGGAAAACCAATTACGTTTGCTGGTGAGCAGGCAGCAGGAAATAATATTCATGCTGAATTGAAAGCCGGAACCGCTTTGCGGATTTTTACCGGGGCCGTAGTACCCGATGGGGCAGATACCGTAGTGATACAGGAAAAATCGAAAGTGATTGATGGTTTTTTGCATATACAAGATGAAAAACTGAAGCAAGGCGATAACGTTAGATTACCGGGTACAGAAATATTAAAAGATGAATTGGCACTGAGTGCCGGATCAAAATTAACTCCGCCTGCCATTGGTTTTTTAGCAGGTATGGGAATTGCATCAGTTGAAGTAATTCCATTACCAAGGGTGAGTATTATTGTTACAGGAAATGAATTGCAGGACCCTGGTACTTCTTCCGAATTTGGTAAAGTTTATGAATCCAATTCTTATGCTTTGCTGGCTGCACTTAAGCAATTGCAAATTGATGAAGTGGTAGTTTACAAATCGGCAGATGATATAGATATGCTGACCAGAATTTTAAAAGATGCTTTAACCAAAAGCGAAATAATTTTAATGACTGGGGGAGTAAGTGTGGGAGATTATGATTTTACCGTAAAGGTTTCGGAAAATTGTGGAGTACAAAAAATATTTCATAAGATTAAGCAAAAACCCGGCAAGCCAATCTTCTTTGGTAAAAAGGAGAATATTTTATTTTTTGGGTTGCCAGGTAATCCTGCATCAGTGCTTACCTGTTTTTATGAATATGTAATACCGGCACTGGGAAAAATAACTGCGCAGCTATTGAATTTAAAAATTAAACATACTCCCATTTCTACAACTTATAAAAAACCTGAAGGCTTTACCCATTTTTTAAAAGGTATTTTTGATGGAACACAAGTACATTTACCACTAGGTCAGGAATCTTACAAATTAAATTCATTTGCAAAGGCAAATTGCCTTGTAATGATTCCGGATGCTGTTACGGAAGTTTTAACAGGAGAAAATGTTGAAATACATTTACTGCCATAATAATTTTTCATGTCTGCAGAGTTGATGATTTTATTTTATGTACTATTGTTTGCTGTGGCATTTTTATATGCATCAGTAGGGCATGGCGGTGCCAGCGGTTATTTGGCATTAGGCGCTATTTTTAATATGGCAAAAGAGGTAATGCGGCCAACTGCTTTATTATTAAACTTATTTGTTTCACTTACATCTTTTAGTCAATATTACCGGGGAAAGCATTTTATCTTTAAAATATTTTGGCCACTGGCATTGGCATCCGTACCAATGGCTTTTATTGGTGGCAGAATAAATGTAGATGCCGGAATTTACAAAATTGTATTAGGCATTTTACTCCTGGTACCCATTATCAGGTTTTTATTTTTTCCAAATATTCCGGTTACAGCAATTCGCAAAAGCAAAACAGGGCTTTCACTGTTAATAGGTGGCATCATTGGTTTTATTTCTGGTATCATTGGTATTGGTGGCGGCATCATTTTGTCTCCGTTGTTGCTATTGCTTAAATGGACAGATCAGAAGCAAACTGCTGCCATTAGTGCATTGTTTATTTTTGTAAATTCATTGTCAGGTTTATTAGGCCAATGGACAAAAGGCATTTATTTTAATACAGGTATGATTTCTTATGTTGCAGTAGCTTTTGCTGGCGGATTTTTAGGTGCTTATTTTGGTGCTATAAAATTTAATCAAAATGTGTTAAGGATATTATTGGCTGTTGTTTTGGTATTGGCTTCTTATAAATTATTATTTACAGCTGCTTAAAATTAATAAAAAAAATAATGATTAGCATAATGATTTTTGGACAATTGGAAGATATCACAGGAACAGCTGTTGTTTCAATTGAAAATGTGTTGGATACAAATATGATGCTGACAAAATTATATGCTCAATACCCATTATTAAAAGAAAAAAAATTTCTTATTGCAGTGAATCAAAAAATTATTGCTGAAAAAACAGAAATTGGTGACCAGTCAACCATAGCTTTACTGCCGCCATTTTCAGGAGGATAATATGAAAGGAAAAAGTTCAGATGAAAGATACCAGCGGCAGGTAATCCTCAAAGGCTTTGGGGATGCTGCACAAAAAGCAATGCTGCAGGCCAAAGTATTGGTGATTGGTGCAGGAGGTTTAGGCTGCCCGGTGCTGCAGTATTTAACGGCAGCGGGTACAGGATGTATTGGTATTGTTGATGACGATACAGTTTCAATTTCAAATCTTCACAGGCAGGTTTTATATGATACCAATGATATTGGCAAACCAAAAGTCTTGGTTGCTGCATTTAAACTGCGCTTAATGAACCCCGATACTGAACTGGTAGAATATCAAATTCGGATGGATAAAAATAATTGCCTGGGTATCATCAGTGAATATGATATCATAGTTGATTGTACAGATAATTTTGCATCACGATTTATGATTAATGATGCCTGTGTACTTAAAGGAAAAGCATTGGTATATGCTGCAGTTAACAGGTTTGAAGGTCAGGTTGCAGTTTTTAATATAAGTACAGAAGGAAAGCAAAGAACAGGTAACTACCGCGATTTGTTTAGGGAGCAACCTGAACAAAGCGAAGTAATGAATTGTACCGAAGCAGGAGTGTTGGGAGTACTTCCTGGAATCATCGGCAATATGCAGGCCAATGAAACAATAAAACTTATTACCGGCATTGGTAAGCCATTAATTAATCAATTACTTACCTACAATACTTTAAACAACAACACCATCATCTTTAAATACAACAACAATTCATCCGCAACAAAAATGCCGGTAACTGAAAATGATTTTCTGCAAATGAATTACGAAGTGCAATGCTTAAAAGATTTTACTTTTAAAATTGATATAGAAACATTTGATGCAATGCTTTTGCAAAACAATACAAAAGTAATTGATGTAAGGGAGTATGATGAATTACCTTTAGTAACGGAATTTGAAAATACAATAATTTCTTTGGGAGAATTACAGCAAAGATTAAATGAATTGAAAGAAGAAAAAATAATTTTCTTTTGTCATTCCGGTTCAAGAAGTTTAAAGGCAGCAGCAATGTCGGCCGATTATTTTGGTAATGCAAAAAGATGCTATAGCTTACAGGGAGGTATTGTAGCCTGGAAAGAAATACATGAAAAGTAATTGAAATGAAAGAAAAAAAACTCAGAAATATTTTTGTACAGGGAGCTATCGAACCTTCCTTTATTGCCGAAAGCATTTCAAAACACAAAACAAAAACAAATATTGGAGGCCACAGTATTTTTTTGGGTCAGGTAAGGGCCGATGAAACAGAAGAAAATACAGTTGCAGCAATCGAATACACAGCATATGAAGAAATGGCACTGGAAAAGATGTATCAGATTAGAGAAGCAATTTTTGAAAAATATTCATTGGTATGCATGCATGTTTATCATAGTTTAGGCAAAGTTGCAGCCGGAGAAATATGTCTTTTTGTTTTTACATCATCAAAACACCGCAAGCTGGCCATTGATGCCTGTGAAAAAACTGTAGAAAGAATTAAAGCCGAACTGCCCATATGGGGGAAAGAAATATTTTCTATAGAACTTAGACAGGGAGAAAAAAATTATCAATGGAAAGAAAATAAATAATGGTTAATATCACACACAAACCAAATACACTCCGTCAGGCAATTGCAAAAGCTACCGTTGTTGTTTCAAAACAGGAAACAATTAAAGCCATAGAACAACGCAAAGTACCTAAGGGGGATATTTTTGAATTTGCCAGGGCAGCTGGTTTATTAGGTATTAAAAAAACAAGTGATGTAATACCCGATTGCCATCCCATTCCAATAGAATTTGCTGGTATAACTTATGAAACAGAAGGTTTGCAAATTCATATTTGTGTAGAAGTACATACGATTTATAAAACGGGGGTAGAGGTAGAAGCCATGCATGGTGCCGGAGTTGCGGCCCTTACTATTTATGATATGCTGAAGCCTATCGATAAGGGAGTATATATTGGTACAATTAAACTTCAATCAAAAAAAGGAGGAAAGACAGATTTCACTGATCAAAAAATTGCCGGATTAAAATCTGTTGTAATTGTTTGTTCAGATAGTGTTTCTAAAGGAGAAAAAGAAGATACAGCAGGATTAAAAGTAGTTGAAAAATTAAAGTGTTATGATATTGAAGTTGTAAACTATTTAACTATACCAGATGATTACGATCTGATACAACAAAACGCAAATAAATATGCCACGGGTGATTGTAACCTGCTTGTTTTTGTTGGCGGTACGGGCCTTTCTCCAAGGGATGTAACTCCTGATGCTATCAGGCCATTACTTACCCGGGATATTCCCGGCATCATGGAAACGGCAAGAAATTATGGACAGCAAAGAATGCCCTATGCCATGTTATCCAGGGGAATTTGTGGGTTTATCAACCAAACATTAGTGATCACATTGCCGGGTTCTACAAGGGGTGCAACAGAAACAATAGATGCTTTGTTCCCTTACATACTGCATGTTTTTAAAATTGCAAAAGGGTTTAAACATGATTAAGCAACCGTTACAAATGTTTAGTAAAATTAATTTATAAAGATTTAGCGTTTTCTCACACTTACAATTATTTTATTCTGTAACTGCTCCCATCATTTTTTCTGCCAGAGGAAACAACAAATAGTTTTCCAGATGAACGTGTTTATGCAGATCTTCTTCAAACTCTTTTAACTCGGCAAGACTTACTTTAAATGTTGTACAAGCTTCTGCTGGTGGTATAAAACTGTTGGTTAGGTTTCTTATTTCATGCAACATTGCTCCGGCATGGTCATGCTCTATTTCCATAATATTAACAGGGCCACTTATATAACCACCTGCTATTTTTATTTTTTTATTACTGCTAAAAAGTTGTTCAATTTCTTTTATTCGTGGAAATAAAACCATTTCTTCTTTTTGCATATGCATGGTCATTTCTTCTTTTATTGCTGCAAATAATTGAAATACTTTTAGCATATAAGGAAACCTGTCACCATGCTTTGAAGCTACTTTTTCTAAATGCGATAAAATGCCGGGCATTGATTGTTTTACATAAAAATGATGATGAATAACAATGTAACTAACAAGCTGCCCGGCATTCATTTCATTAAATGGGAGTTGCCCTTTTTTATCTTTATCATTTATTTCTTCTAATTCTGTTAAAAGGGTTTCAACAGATAATCCTTTTTCGTTACAGGCATCTAAAAGTGTTCTTTTGCCTTTGCAACAAAAATCGAGGTTATGTTTTTCCAGTACCTGTACCGCCTGATGATTTTGTGTAACAATTGATGCTAATGTTTGTTCTGCTATATTTGTCATTTAAATAATTTTTACAAAGATGTTTATTTTTATTCCCTCTGTTTGTGATTGAAATCATTTTCCTGTTTAATTTTCTGGCTCACGATAAGAAAAAATAATCCTATAAACATAATGATTGCTGTAATTAATAATGCATCATTTATAAAGGGAATATTAGTATAATTTAATGCTGCAACACCCTGTGTCATTAAAAATATTTCATTAATAATTATTCCGGCTGTAAAAATACCTGCTCCTGTAATTGTACTTTTATTAATAACAAATGCATTATTGGCAAACATATAGCCCAACAGAAATAACGTAATTACACCAAGCAACACTAAATGCAGGTAACCAATTACAATAGGCCTGAAACCAAAAGCAAGATCGCTGAGTGAAGGAATGGTTGAGCCTAATTGCAACGATAATTTAAATGAAAGGGCAATACCAGATAATATCAGCAACCATTTTGCAATTGGAGGAAAAGACTGTTTCAATACATCGGCCTGGCTTTTTATTACACTAATAGTATAAACCCAGCCTACTAGCTGTGCAAATGCTGCTGCAATAACTAACAAATAAATCCAAAGGGGAATATTCATCCATAGTGCTGATAAAAAATAAGCTGGTATTATTGCGGAAGCAAACAAAACAAAAATTCTTTTTAAAATAACAGCAGATCTATTATGAGATAGTTTTATAGTGATTAATCCCATGCAGGCAAAAAAGAACCATCCGTTATATTGAAAATGTAAGTAAAAATATTCGGCCGCCAGGTACCAGTTTTGGTGAACAATCCTTGAAATCATCATAATAGCCAATGCAAAAGCGCCTAAAGAAGATAATGCATTAAAAACTACTGCAGCTTTAAACCATAAATGACCGGGATTTTTTTTACTGAGTTTGTTAAGATCCCTCCAGTAAAAGACAGCAAATATATAGGATACAAAAATTGACAGGGTAGAAAAGATAATCGAGAAAAAGCCATAACCCTCAATAGGAAAAGCAATCAGCATTGCATAGGCGGTAATTAAATTGGCATATAATAACCATCTGTATCTTTTATAAGCACTTTCCCCCAATTGTTTAACCAGATAGGCTATCATCAAAGTCATTATAGCCTGTGTAATCCATCCTGCAAATGCAAAATGCGAATGCCCATGTAATAAATGTTTCTGATCTATAAAAGGAAGTGAGTAAGCAATTTTGTATCTTAAAACAACGCCAATTGCTGCTACAATTAGTAAATTAAATAAAGCAATTTTAAACCATCGCTGTAAATACACAGGCATAATAAACATTTAAGCAAAGAAACTACGCACCAAACGTTTTTGCTATGATTTCAATCATAACTAACAGTACACTTTACCTTTATCAATAACCAACTGGCCCTTTGTATGTAGTGTTCTTATGGTGCGTATAACAGTTTCAACCCTTAACCCTGTCATATCTGCAATTTGCTGGCGTGTAAGTTTTATTTTGTTACACTTGGGGCAAATATTTTTTTGAGTTTGTTTAAAATAACTGAGTAATGTAGAAATACTGTGTTCAGGATTATGGTTAGCCATTTCCTTTAAAATTAAAAATTTAAAGCGAAGCCTTTGTGTTAACAGTTTACTAAACGAAAAATGTATTTCCGGATTTTCTTTTATTAACTGATGAAAAATAGAACGATGCAGCCTGATAATTACAGCATCTTCATTAGCTATAGCTGTTGCTGCAAATGGCTCATCATCAAACAAAGGCAATTCCCCAAAACTCTCTCCGGGGTCAATTATAACCTGTAAAAATTCTTTGCCTTCTTCATTAATATTAACCCAACGTACGCTGCCACTTACTAACTGATAATAAAACTGCGATACCATCCCTTCCCGGAATATTGT
>JAYUTC010000117.1:0-5324 GCA_043755395.1 Ferruginibacter sp. | reverse complement strand
TTCAGGTACAATAAAATTATCTTCTTTTACAGTAACCCTTACCGTAGGTACCGAATCACCAACGTACAGGCTGTAATACTTTCCTTTATCTACTATTGCAGTAAATGAAGCCAATGTGTCCCCTGCAATAAATTTGGGTAAATTAGGTACAACGCCTAAATCCATTCTTCCATTAATAATATCAAACCTGGTACTGCCTGCCGGTATATTACTATAAACATTTGTTGTGGGCCATACGCCTCCATAACTTAATGCAGTTCCATTTAGCTTGGTGCCATTTGCATAAATAAAAATCTGCGGACCCGTAGTTGCATTGGGTGCAGTGGGTATTTGTGGTGTATTACCGGCAAATACCTGTAATATTTTTATGTTTGCCGAATTGGAAGAATCTAAGTAAATCCATTTATTGTTTTCATCAATAAGGTTTACATCATCTTTATTACAACTGATTATTATAACTGCAGTTGTCAATAAAATTATAGTTATATAATTGAAAGTTTTTTTCATGTTGTGTTGTTTAAAAATTAAGGTAAAGTAAACCATACTTTTTTAGTGTGATAATCCGGATTAAAACCACCAACTAATTTTAAAGCATCAATATTCCAAAGATATTCCGAGTTGTATCTTGGTCTGATTCTTTCTGCTAATTTACCTCCGTTATCAGGATACAGGCTTATTATATCCAAACGCTTATAAGATGGATAAATATTTATTTCATCATACGCATACCTGCGCATATCAACCCAGTTCTCTACAAAACCCCAGCCCCAAAGTGCTAAATATTTTTGACACATAATATGTTTTAATGTTAAACCTCCTGCCGGTGGTACAAAAGTTGGGTCTGCTAAATAAGCAGCTTTATCTACAGCAGGAATAGTAACTTTTGTCATTGTTGCGGGAGAGTTACTGCCTAATGTATTCAGGTAGCCATAAAAATGAGTGTTCAGCATTTCAAAGTGGCCATCTATTCCATTGATGTAAGCAACTCTGGCATTTGCCATATCTCCTTTAAGAAAATAAGCTTCCGATTTTAAAAACTGCATTTCACTATAAGTCATTATTGGAAATTTGCTGTCGTTTCTAAAGAATGTTCTGGCACCGGTATCAACACCAAGGCCTGGTGCACCGGTTTGTCCAATAGCACCCCAAAAACTTGGCACCCTTATATCCGCAGGGCTTGAAGCATTATCGGCATATTTTCCTGCGGTAATACCATTATAAGTGCCATTAGGAGATGGACGCATCATATATTTTACCCTGGGATCGTCGGAAGTGTTACCAAAAATAAGGCCGGGAGTTAATACACTTCCAGTCATTATGTTTACAGGGAAAGCACCAATTCTAAACCCTCCTATATTATTACGACTTGGCCCAAAAAAGTTACGTGCTGTAACATCAGCAAAAGCCATATTAAATTGTACCATCGCATCATCAGCAGTTGATGACATGGCCAGCGAAGCATATTTAATTACACTATCTGCTTCTTTAGCCAGGTAAGTGCTTTTTTTAGAATAGCGGTGATAGATGCGTGCTTTTATTCCATTTACAAACTTTATCCAACGTGTTTGGTTGCCCTGATAGAAATAAAGATCTCCCTGCGCTAATGTTGGAGCAGGAGTAATCATTTTTTCTGCTCTGGCCCAATTTGCCAATGCCGAATCGCAATAACTTAAAGCCAATTCATAAGCCACATTTTGATTATCGTAATCAAAAGATAAACGACCTTTTTCAAAAGCCTGTTTTACAGGCATTTCGCCATGTACATCAGCTAGGGTTACCCAGCTCCATGCGTTAAGCGTAAATGCTGCGGCTACATAATCAAATTTACCAACAACTCTTCCCGAGTCTATCATATCAATGATATTAAAACCCATATTCCAGTAGTGCATACGCCATATATCGCCATAGGTATCCGCTCCCGGATTATAACCATGTCTTTCAGGTGGGTATCCTGCAGAAGTGATGTTGGCAAAATTTTGCGTATAAAAACCTATAGCCCTTGCATCAAAAGCAATGCCCCTGTGCATGGCTGATATACAGGAAAGTAATACTGTCTCTGGTGAGGAGTAGGTGGGCAGATTTGGATTTTTGTAAGCATTATCTAAATATTTTTTGCATGAAGCAGAAAATATTGAAACAAGTAGTATTAAAATTATTATTCTTTTCATAAAAATAAATTTGAGTAGTGTTTAATTATTTACCATTTTTAAAAGATACCCTTAAGCCCACATTTACTCCCATTGGCGTTGCTGTATTACCAAGGTCAATAGCAAAGGCACCTACACCACCTGTTGCCGGGGTATTACCGTTAGCAGCGGGATCAACTCCAGAATAGTTGGTAATAATAAATAAATCGGTACCTGTTACAAAAACACTTGCTTCCGAAAATATTCTCATACTATGTAGTGCTTTTTTACCAAAAGCATAACTTAATGTTACATCACGTAATCTTAACCAGTTAACATCATGCTCTACAAAATCTACCGAATAAGTTTTGCCCTGGTAATAATCATTTTGATAAAATGGATTAATGGGTATGGTATTTATTGTAGGGTTGGCGCTATTTTGTAAGCCATCCTGTAAAACACCTGGTACAATTCTAATTTTTTCTCTGTCTAATGTGCGGTTGCTTAAACCTGCAATTACCAATTGTTGTTCGGTACCATTTAAAACATCGCCACCTTTTTTCCAATCAAGTGTAAATGACAGCCTTAATTTTTTGTAATTAAAATTATTTACAATACCCATTACAAAATCGGGATTCCGGTCTCCTATAAAAACGTAGTTAGGGTCAACTATGGGGTAACCCAGCGATGGATCAATTAATATTTGACCTTTATCATTTCTTAAATAATTTGTTCCGCCAATTGTTGTTGTAGGCAATCCTCTGTATAAACTGGCACGGTAACCAGCCAGCCACGAATCTGAATTATAAAATTCGGGCAGTGGTAGACGGGTAACTTTATTTTTCATTTTATTAAAGTTAAACGTAGTACTCCAGCCAATGTCTTTGCTTCTAATCCATTTTACATTTAAGCTTGCTTCCAGCCCTTTGTTATATAAATCTGCAATGTTTGATGTATATAAAATAAATCCTGTAGCATAACTTGGCCTTGCATTTGCAGCAACAGATTTTTTAATATCTATTTTATATGCAGCAATATCCAGGCTTATCCTGTTTTTAAGAAACACCAGCTCGGTGCCCAGTTCAATAGTACGTTGCTGTTCTGGAAATAAATCAGGATTGTTTGCCCCAAATCCATAAGCATATCCATAACCGTTAGTACTTGATACGGAGTTGGTATAAACTGATTGATTGGAATAGGGTGCAACTCTTTTACCGGTTTTTGCAATTGATGCCCTTAGTCTTCCTGAAGTAAGAATATTGTTTTTTGGAAGTAATTCGCTAAACACAAAACTGGTACTTACTGCCGGATAAAAATAGGATCTTTTAGCAGGAGGAAATTCTGCCAGCCAGTCATTACGTCCTGAAGCATTCAGATAAATAAAATCTTTGTAAGAAACAGAAAGATCGCCAAACAAACCAATACTTCTTTGTAAGGTTAAAGTATCTCTGCCCTGTGTTTTACTGTTTAATCTTTTTAACAAAGAAGTATAGCCATCAACCTTTATATCTTTAGTGGCAATTGTTCTTGCCAAATCATAAACACTATCAGCTTGTGTAGCCCAGGCTGTTGTTGTTCTGTCATCAAAAGATTGGCCTGCTAAAAACTTCACTTTAAAATTGCCAAAAGTTTTTTTAGCAGTAGCAATTAAATTAGAGTTAAATCCTTTGTAATTGAGTGTATATTCTTCTATTCTTCCGCCAACTGTAAAAACATTGAAAGATTCCCTGTCTAAATAAGTAGCGCCCCTTTGTGTATAAGCATCCGCACCAACCCTAAAATCAAAACTTAGCCAGTCGTTTGCCGTCCAGGTAATATTATGGTTAAAAGTAAACCTGTTGCTGATGTCGTAATTTTTATTTCTTTCCGTTTCAAAAAACGGATTATTAGCCTCGGCAGGATTATCAACACCTGCAGATTTTGAAATAATTCTTCTGTTGCCTGCAATGTTTTGCCATTTACGGGCATCGTCATCTAAGGGCCATGTTAATAAACCTAAATAATAACCACCAACACCTCTAAATGCTTTTCGGTTAAACTGGTTATAATAAGCTGCAGTAGTATTTAGCTCAATTTTATTGCGAATTTTATTGGTAATGGTAATTCTTGCATTAATTTTTTTATTACCTGTATTAGGAATTACTCCATCCTGATCGTAGATAGAACCAGATGCCCTGAAGGCGGTGGAACCTTTACCTCCATCTAATGTTAAATTGTGTTTAAATGATTTACCAACATTAAAAAAGTTTCTGGCGTTATTATAAAGTACTGTTCCGTCGGCATATTTAGGACCAAAAAAAGAACGGGTAGTATTTGCAAAAGCACCATTAAGTCCGTTATCATATACTTTCTGTACTTCATGAAATTTGTTTATTTGCTCCCACCGGAAATTATTATCATAAGAAAGCTTTAATTTTTGAACCTTACCTTTTTTAGTGGTAATAATGATAGCTCCATTACCTGCCTCAATTCCATAAAGCGCTGCAGCTTCTGGGCCTTTTAATACTGTTATACTTTCAATATCATCGGGGTTAATATCTGCCGCCCTGTTTGTATAATCATTGCTTCTGTTATCACCATCAGAGGCAAGTCTGTGCTGGCTGTTAACACCATTGCTAAGCGGCACACCATCTAAAATTATTAAAGCAGTATTATCGCCACCAATAGAATTAAAGCCACGCAAAACTATTTGTGATGAGGCACCCGGAGCACCACCAGTAGCATTAACTGTTGCGCCTGCAATTTTTCCGGTAATGGAATTCATCCAGTTATCTCTTTGTGTTTCGGCTACCTCATCTCCTTTTAAACTTTGCGTAGAATAACCTAAACTTTTTGTGGATTTTTTAATTCCGTAAGCGGTTACTACCACTTCATCTAATTGTTTTTGACTTAATACCAAATTGGTGTTAATGGTTTTAGTATCGCCAACAACAATTTCTCGTCGTGTATAGTCAACAAAAGTAAATACAAGTGTTTGGCCCTTGGAAACAGTAATTGTATAAAAACCCTCACGGTTGGTTGTAGTGGCAGTTTTAGTGCCTTTTACAGTTACAGTTACTTTTTCCAGTACATTATTGCCTTCGCCTTTTACAACACCTGTTACAATGCCGGGTTGGCTAAATACATTACTGCCTATAAAAAGCAATAAGAGGCATAAGACTCTTCGAATAAGTTTTCTCATATTGTGTAGTTTAGTTT
>JAYUTC010000116.1:0-5332 GCA_043755395.1 Ferruginibacter sp. | reverse complement strand
CTCATCCTCCAGTTGTAACAATTTTTCTCTTTCGCTTTGGAGCATTTTTGTAACCGGTATACCGGTAGCTTTGGCAACATTATCGGCAATATCCTCAGCGTCCACCTCCTCTTTTAAAAGTCTTTTTTCGCTGGAAGCATCCAATTGTTGAGTATATTCTTCAATTATCTTTTCCTGCTGCTGTACCTTGCCATATCGGATTTCGGCTACCTTCCCATAATCACCTTCCCTTTCTGCTTTTTCTGCTGAAATTTTAAGTTTTTCAATTTCTGCTTTTGCATTCTGCACTTGATCCACAATTTCTTTTTCCTGTTGCCATTTAGCTTTATAAGTATCTCTTTCTACAGAAAGATTAGCTATTTCGGTACTTAAATCTTTTAATTTAGCAACATCATCTTCTCGTTTAATTGCTTCTCTTTCAATCTCCAGTTGCCTAATCTGTCGTTCCAGCTTATCCAGTTCTTCTGGCATACTATTCATTTCCAGGCGAAGTTTGGCTGCACTTTCATCAATCAGGTCAATAGCTTTATCCGGTAAAAATCTATCAGTAATATAACGATGAGATAATTCTACAGCAGCAATAATTGCTTCATCTTTAATTCTTACATGATGATAAGTTTCGTAACGGTCCTTTAATCCACGAAGTATTGACACGGCATCTTCAACAGATGGTTCATCAATTAATACCTTTTGAAAACGACGTTCCAAAGCTTTGTCTTTTTCAAAAAATTTTTGGTACTCATTTAAAGTAGTTGCACCTATTGCCCTTAACTCGCCTCTTGCCAAAGCAGGTTTTAAAATATTAGCTGCATCCATTGCGCCATCGCCACCTCCAGCGCCAACTAATGTATGAATTTCATCAATGAATAAAATAATCTGCCCATCACTTTCGCTCACTTCTTTTACAACACTTTTTAAACGTTCTTCAAATTCTCCTTTATATTTTGCCCCGGCTATCAATTGCCCCATATCCAACGCATAAATAATTTTTGATTTTAAATTTTCCGGCACATCTCCATTTACTATTCGCATGGCTAAACCTTCTGCTATTGCTGTTTTACCAACGCCCGGTTCACCAACTAATATTGGATTATTCTTACTTCTTCTTGATAAAATGTGTAAGGTTCGGCGTATTTCCTCATCTCTGCCAATAACCGGATCCAGTTTTCCGGATCTAGCCATTTCAATTAAATTTTTTGCATACTTATTTAAGGCATTAAATTGAGTTTCGGAAGTTTGAGAGGAAACTGTAGTCCCTTTTTTTAATTCTTTTGTTGCTGCAATTAACCCCTTTTCTGTAAGGCCCGCATCCTTTAAAATTTTGCCGGTATTGTCATTATTTTGAATCAATGCAATTAATAAATGTTCAGGAGCCACAAATTCATCATTAAACTGCTTTAACAAACTTGCTGAGCGAAGCAATACATTATTCATATCCCTGCTTACATTTTGTGCCGGTTCTCCACTTGAAATTTTTGCCAATTTTGCAATGCTATCAGCTAACTTTGTTTCTACAAAATTTATATTAACATTATTTTTTTTCAATAAAAATTCTATAGCCGAATCTTCATCATCCAGCAACGATTGCAGCAAATGTTCTGTTTCAATATTTAGATTATTATTATTAAAAGCCAATTGCTGGGCATGTTGTATTCTTTCCTGCGATTTTATAGTTAAATTTTGAACACTCATAGTCGTAATTTTAAACTTATTCGTCAAATTACAATCCAACACCAAAACTCAGCAAAAATGTCATACAAAATTCCCTTTATCTGCCGC
Organism: Ferruginibacter sp.; assembly: GCA_043755395.1. GTDB lineage: Bacteria > Bacteroidota > Bacteroidia > Chitinophagales > Chitinophagaceae > Ferruginibacter. The sequence goes on along the minus strand of JAYUTC010000116.1, from coordinate 3,553 downwards.
AAATTCAGTCTCTGTTTGGTTTTTATGCTATTGTTACAGGCTGGTTTTTCTCAATATAATTTTTCCAAAACAGATACCTGGTTAACCAATAATTTAAAAGAAGTTGGCGGAAGAGCTGTATTAGTAATTTTTAAAGATGGAAAATTAGTTTATAGCAAAGCAGAAAATGGATTAAGTGACAGACAAGTAAAAATTGGGAAATTTATAGCAAAAAGGCAAGGTAAAAAAGCTGATGAAATGATGCAGGATTTTACAATCAATACTAAAGAAAGAATTGCAAGCTGCAGCAAATGGTTGAGCGCTGCGTTAGTCATGACTTTTGTGGATGAGGGTAAATTAAATATAGAAGATAGTATTGGAAAATATTTACCGGTCATGACCGCAAATGGAAAGGGTAATATAAAAATATGGCATTGCCTGAGTCATTTAACAGGAATAAAATCCGGAACATTAAAAGAATCGATGGATGAAATGAAAAATATGAACAGCATGGATGAAGCTATTGAAGCAATTGCCAAACAACCTATGGAAGGGGTACCTGGAAAAGCATTTCATTACAGTAATATTGGACTTCAAATTGCAGGGGCTGTGATTGAAAAAATAAGTAATAAAAGTTTTGAAACATTATTTTTAAACCGCATAGCAAACCCTTGCAACATGCAAAACTCCGATTTCGGCAAAGGAAAAGTTGCTTTACCAGCTGGTGGTGCATGGAGCAGTTCACAGGATTACATAAATTTTTTACAAATGATTTTATCTGAAGGTATATTTAATGAAAAAAGGGTATTGAGCAAGCAATCAATTATCGAAATGCAGAAAAACCGGGTTTCAAAAGATGCAGTTATTATTTCATCCCCGGCAGAAGCAGGCAACTGGGGATATGGTTTTGGAGAATGGGTGATGGATGAGGTAACAGGCGACAGACGTTCAGATGCAGTTACCAGCCCTGGTTTATTTGGAAGTTTTCCCTGGTTAGATAATAAAAAGCAATATGCTGGTTTTTTACTGACATTTAATATTAAAAGTAAAGACCGAAATGAAAGGTATAAGGAATTGAAAAAATTAGTGGACGAAGCATTGAGTGTTAAATAAGTCCAATAAATGCTTTTCCCTTAATTTTGCGGCAGTTTTAAAAATAACTATGAAAAAAATATTGGTACTGATTTTGTTTGCAGTAAATTTTCTGTACTCATTTTCTCAAGTTAAAAATAAATTATTTAAAGGCATGTATCTTCAGTGGGGATACAATACGGAGTGGTTTACTAAAAGTAATATTCATTTTAAAGATGTAGTAAACGGTGTAAACCATGATTTTACCATGTATAATGCCAAAGCACATGATAGAAATGATTTAGATGCAATTATAAAAAAACCTATTGAAATCAGTATTCCGCAATATAACTATAGAATTGGTTTTTACTTCAATACCAATCAAACAAAAGCTGTTGAAATAAATTTCGATCACACAAAATATATTGTTTACGATAACCAGCTACTTCATGCCAAAGGGACTATTGGAACTACTTATTTTGATAAAGACACTGCTTTTAATTCATCTCAAGTTCATTTTGAACATACTAATGGCGCCAATTTTTATCAAATAAATTATGTAAGGCAGTATATCTTAAAAAAGAATGAAAATAGAGCTTTGTTTACAGCCATATGGAAAGCTGGTGGTGGAATACTGATTCCGAAAACAGATGTTACGCTCAGTGGCAAAAGAGTTGATAATAAATTTCATATTGCAGGTTATTGCCTTGGTGCAGAAGCGGGTGGCAGATGGAATTTTAGTAAAAAGTGGTTTTTAGAAGGTACTGCAAAAACTGGTTTTGCAAATTACACCAATGCTTTAGCAGCAGGGGGTGGAAGGGTAAACCACAACTTTGGCTATTTTGAAGTGATAGGAACTGTAGGTTACGATATAAAATTTTAATTTCGGCATTTAATTAATATGGCTCTGCAATATATTGCAGGGCTTTTGTATTTTTATATAAACATCAAAATAATGTATGAACATAAAAAGCAACCACTTGCAACTAAGGAAATTTATTACCGCAGGCTTTGGAAAAATTTTTTCTTTGCAACTTTTATAATGTCATTAAGCCTTGCAATTGGCATTATTGGATACAAACAAACTGTACCCGAATTTGACTGGTATGACAGTTTATTAAATGCTTCAATGATTTTAAGTGGTATGGGACCAATAATTGATGCAAAGATTGTATTAACTAATAATGCAAAAGTTTTCGCATCCTGCTATGCCTTATTTAGTGGTGTTACATTTATTTCAACCATTGGCATATTAATTGCCCCAATTGCCCATCGTTTTTTTCATAAAATAAACCTGGAAGATGAATAAAGTGTATGAGTAAAAAAAAACATACACAACTGATAAAATATTTTGCCGGACAATCAGGTTTTGATTATTGCGGCATTGCGAAAGCTGTAAAACTGAATGAAGATGCCAAAAGGCTGGAAAAATGGTTGAGCAAAGGATTTAATGGTTCGATGCAATACATGGAGAACTATTTTGAATTAAGAATAGATCCATCTAAGCTGGTGCCGGGGGCTAAATCCGTAATTACTTTATTACTCAATTATTTTCCGGAACAACAACAATCTGATAGTACCCCAAAAATTGCGAAGTATGCATTTGGCAACGATTACCATGAAGTAATAAGAGCCAAATTAAAAAAGTTACTTCAACAAATAAAAGAAAATATTGGTGAAGTAAATGGAAGAGGCTTTGTAGATAGTGCCCCTGTTTTAGAAAGAAGCTGGGCTCAAAAAAGTGGTTTGGGATGGGTGGGTAAAAATGGCAATTTAATTAACAAACAGGCTGGCTCCTTTTTTTTTATTGCCACATTAATTACCGATATAGAATTAGACTACGATGATCCTTTTGTTAAAGATTATTGTGGCACCTGTACCAAATGTATTGACCACTGCCCTACCGAAGCTATTTTACCGGAAAAGGTAATTGATGGAAGTAAATGCATAAGTTATTTCACCATTGAATTAAAAGACGCCCTGATTCCTGATGCGATGAAAGGCAAATTTGACAACTGGATGTTTGGCTGCGATGTGTGCCAGGATGTGTGCCCATGGAACAGATTTAGTAAACCAAACAATGAAATTAATTTTACACCATTACCGGAAATTTTAAATTTTACTAAAAATGATTGGGAGGAATTGACAGAGGAAAATTTTAAATTTATTTTTAAAAATTCACCTTTAAAAAGAAGTAAGTTTGAGGGGGTGAAGAGGAATTTGAAATTTATTTAAATTTAATATTGATGAATAAAAATATTGAAAAACTTTATTCTATTGCAAATAAACCATCAAAAATAATTATTGGTTTAATGAGCGGCACTTCTTTAGATGGCCTGGATGTTGCATTATGCAACGTTTCAGGTGTTGGTATGGAAACAAAGATTGAACTCATGCATTTTGATACAATTGTTTATACTGATGATTTTAAAAATGAAATAAAAACTGTATTCAGTAAAAAAGAAGTGGATCTTGAAAAATTAACTTTATTAAATCCCTGGGT